>CAMMZC010000008.1 GCA_946529215.1 uncultured Clostridia bacterium | reverse complement strand
CATACATATATTTTGTGGGGTGAAACTGAGCTTGATTTTTTGTTTCTATTGCCCCAACAATTTTGAAAGGTAAACTTGTTTCTTTAATAAATTGTGCATAAGTCTCATTTGCTAGTGAATTGACAGCTTTAATTTCATTATGGATTTTTGTTAAGTCATCTTGAAAGGTTGTATAAATGTAGTTATTTCTATATTCAAAATCACAATCAATATTTTCTGAATCTATAATATGTTTAATATTCGAAATGGCTTTTTCATTAGCCCTAAAATAGCTTAAAGCAAAGTCAAATCCAAAAGTATTAATTAAATAATCATAAATTAAACCATGTTGCAAAGTTATCTTAGCTGTCGTATGCCCAGAAGTTTTTGCACCTATTTCTGCTTTATCAACAATCGCAACTGTAACTCCATTTTTAGCTAAATAATATGCAGTACTAAGTCCTGCAAGTCCAGCGCCTATTATGCATACATCTGTTGTATGATGTTGGTCTATTGGATTTATTTTTTTAAAATTTGGCACTGAAGATATCCAATATGAATTCATTTGATCACATCCTCTTTTTTAAAAAAAATAAATATATTCAATGTATTGTTTATTAAATCTTTTGAAGATAGTATGTGCAATTTTTTAAATTTTATTATGGTATAAGAATATAAAAAATGTTGAAGTAGTTTTAACCACCCCAACATTTATTATAGAACCCTAAAAAAGACCTATACCAAAGTATAAGTCTTTTTCTCTTACACGGGTTCGTATAAGTTGTGTTTGGTGAGCCAAAATTTAACAAATACGAACATCTATTACTTTGCAAATTGTTTTATTGTAATAATTAATTTATAAGCACAAAAAAGTTATATATTATTTAAATAAATTTGAATGTGATCCTATACTAAGTAAAGTAATGATAAGTAAATTATCTATTTTTTGATATTCTAATAATATATCTGGCTGTACATGGCATTCCCATATTCCGTTTTTTCTTTGGCTCTAATAAGTGATTTCTATATTTAGATGGTAATATATCATTTGAAGCTAGAATATTGATAGCATCATCAAGAGCTTTGTAATTAAAATTAGGTTGTTTTTGTAATTTTTTTAGTTGTTTTTTGAATTGGTTAGTAAGTTTGATTTCATATCGTTTCATCGTTGTTTATTTCCTCCAATATTTCAGATAAATTATTGTAACTCTTGTATTTATCTGGATTCTTTGCTATATCATCAGCCTCTTTAATTGCTTCTAACATTTCATCACTAAATTTTGGTTTCTTTATTATAAATGGAATACTTTCTGTCATTACAACTTGCTTTAAAAAAATTGTAACAGCATCAGCTATATTCATTCCTAAATCATTTAATGTTATTTCTACTTCTTTCTTTAATTCTGGCTCAATTCTGATATTTAATGTATCTGTTTTAGCCATCACTATCACCTCCATATATTATAATTATATTGTAACACTTTGCATTTACATTGTCAATATTATTATATTATTATGTACAAATAAAAGTGAAAATATCCCATTAAAATTTTGAGTAGATAAATTGAAAAATAATAAAGTATGTAGTAAAATAAAGAAAAAGGGGAGGAGAAAATTTACATTATGGATAAAAAAATAAAAAAGTTAGCTTCGAATCTATTAAATCATTCTGTAAAATTGCAAAAAAATGAAAAAATATTAATAGAAATGCTAGGAACGGACTGTTCAGATCTAGCTTGTGAATTAATAAAACAAGCAAAGGAAATAGGAGCAATACCTGTGTTTAATATAATTGATTATAAAGTCTTAAAAGAACTATTATTAAATTGTAGCGAAGACCAAATAAAAGCATATGCAAAATATGATTTAGAAAGAATGGAGAATGTTGATAGCTATATAGGTATTAGGTCAGCAAATCCAAAAGAACTTGATGGAATATCAAAAGAAAGCATGGAAATATATAATAAATATTATCAAACACCAGTACATTTTGAAGAAAGAGTAAAAAACACAAAATGGTGCATTTTAAGATACCCTAATGAATGGCTAGCAAATTTAGCTAAAATGAGTTTAGAAGATTTCACAGAATTCTTTTATAACGTATGTACTTTAGATTATGATAAAATGAAAAAAGCGATGGAACCATTAAAACAACTACTATCTAAAACCAAAAATGTACATATAATAGGTCTTGGAACAAATTTAACGTTTAGCGTAGAAGGGATTCCTGCAGAAAAATATTTTGGAACATATAATATTCCGGATGGAGAAGTTGCATCATGCCCTACTAAATTCAGTAGCAATGGTTATATTACATACAATACAGAAACTGTATATAATGGAATAACGTTTAATAATATATATTTTGAATTAAAAGATGGAAAAATAATAAAAGCAGAAGCAGGAGAAAAAACTAAGGAATTAAATGAAATTTTAGACACAGATGATGGAGCAAGATATATTGGAGAATTTGCATTTGGGCTTAATCCATATGTAAAAAATACAATGGGAGATACATTATTTGATGAAAAAGTTGCGGGCAGCTTTCATTTTACTCCTGGAACTGCATTAGAAGAAAGTGATAATGGAAATAGATCAAATATTCACTGGGATATAGTTTGTATTCAAACACCTGAATATGGTGGAGGAGAAATATATTTTGATGATGTATTAATTAGAAAAGATGGTAAATTTGTATTAGAAGAACTAAAACCATTAAATCCGGAAAATTTGATATAATAAAAAATATTATCAGTCTAAAACTGATAATATTTTTTTGTCTTATATTACTACAGGTTCATATAAGTTGTGTTTTGGTGAGCCAAGAGGGATTCGAACCCCCGACCCACGCCTTAGAAGGGCGTTGCTCTATCCAGCTGAGCTATTGACCCAAATCAACTGAACATATCTATCATACCATAAAAATAACATAAAGTCAAGAAAAAATCAGCATTTTTTTGAAAAAAATAGAATATAATAGTTAATATTTACAGCTACAAATTTTTTATGCAATATGAAAGGTAAGATATAAATTATTAATAATTAACTGATTGTGAAATCAAAAAAAGAGGAGCTCATTATGCTTATTTTTTCAATAATAGGAACATTAATAGGTGCAGGATTTGCATCTGGTCAAGAAATGTATTTGTTTTTTTATAGGTTTGGAATAAATGGAATATTTGGTTTAATATTATGTAGCACACTTATTTCCATGGTTATTTATAAAACATTTTTGATAATACATACAAGAAAAATTGATACGTATGAAGGTTTTTTGCGAGAAATTTTTCACTCAAAAAAATTAAGTAATATTTCAAATATAATTGTAAATTCTTTTTTGCTAATTACATTTTATATTATGATTTCAGGATTCGGAGTGTATTTTAAGCAACAATTTGAAATTCCTGCAATAATTGGAGCAATTGTTCTATCGGTTATATGTTTTGTTGTTTTAATAAAAGATATTGAAGGAGTAAAAAGAGTAAATTCAATTATTGTGCCTATTTTAATTGTTGTTATTTTAATTATTGGATTTTTGAGTTTGAAAGATTTATATAACAGAAGTGGAGAAATATGGCAAGTGAACTTTGAAAATAAATACAGCTTTAATTGGATTTTGCAAGCTGTAGTTTATTGCAGTTATAATATGATTTTGGTAATACCTGTACTTGTAAATTTAGGAAAATGTATTAAAAATAAAAGACAAATAGCTGTTGTATCGGCTCTTAGTGGTGGAATTGTTTTTGTTTTAGCAATGAGCATTTTCCTTGTGCTTACAAGTGTGGAATCTGATTATTCTAAAATTCAAATGCCAGCAGTTTATATAATAGATAAATATTTTCCACAATTTTCTGGAATATATGGGATTGTGATTTTACTGTCTATTTTTTCAACAGCAATATCAATTGGAATTAGTTTTTTGAAAAATATTACGAAAAACAAAAAGAGTTATCCACAATTTGTGGCAATAATGTGCATAAGTGGGGTGCTAATTTCAAATTTTGGATTTTCAAATTTGGTAAAATTATTGTTTCCTGTGTTTGGATACTTAGGAATTACGGAAATAATATGGATTTTGAAAAATAATGATGATTACACTGTAGTATAATAAAATGAAAATTGACTTTTAAAATTAAATATGCTATATATAAATTATAGGAGATGATAAGAATGGAAAGATATTTAAAAGATATAGAATCTTCACCTGAAGCTTATAAGAAAATATGGAGTTATGACTCATGTGAATACATAGAGTTACCTGTAAGAAAAGCTTGTATTGATTTGAATAATAAGGGGATTGATACCATAATGTCTAGTGCTAATAAAAGAGATTGTAAAAATGGAGATATTCCTGAAAATCAAAATCAATATTTATCAATTGGAAATGGATATGCTTGGATTATGATTGATTATGATCAATTAGATGAACAAAATAGAGACTTAATTGATAAGTTAAATAATGGAGATGTAAAAGTCAATTTAAATGATAAAGCTAAGAATATATTACTGCATAATTGTAGCATTAATGGCATTCAATCGAGGCAGTCAGAATTATTTAAATTTTATAGAGTAAAAGAAAGTGCACCTGACAAAGCAAAGTATAATAGAAGACCTAAAAAAATATCTACTCCGTTAAAAAACGATAAATTTGAAGAACAAGCGATAACATTATTTCATCAAAATAGTTCTTTTTCTAATTATAGTTTCGATTTTCGTGGAGTGGCTTTACGTTATCCTATAGATGAAACAACAGAAGTTGAAGAAGTAATAAAATATTTTGAAGAATTAATTCAACTAATGATTAATCAAAAGGTTAAACTTGGATTTAAAGTGATACAGGGAGAAGATGATTCTAGATAAAAAAGATTTAAATAAACATAAAAACTCGAATTACGCTAATAATTCGAGTTTTTATGTTTATTTTACAACCACATTGTAAATTTTATTTTTAACATAAATTTCTTTTATAATACTTTTTCCATCTATCATGCTAGAAATTGCATCTAGTGCTTTTTCTTTAACTAGAGCTTCTTCTTCATCTAAAACTATTCTAATTGTAGCTTTTAGTTTTCCATTTACTTGAACAGGGATTTCAATCTCGTCATCTATAGTTTTTGCATCATCATATTCTGGCCAAGTATATGTAGAAATATCTGATTCAAAACCAATTAATTTATTTAATTCTTCTGTTATGTGTGGTGCAAAAGGATTAAGTAATGTTAAAAATGTTTTAAATTCAGCTTTATTTATTCTTTTTAGTTTATAGAATTCATTAACCATAGTCATAAATGTAGAAATACATGTGTTAAATTTCATTTCTTCAATATCATTTGTAACTTTCTTAATAGCTTTATGCATCATTTTTTCATATTCTGGAGAGTATGAATCTCCATCTATCATAAATTCTTGCATATTCCAAACTCTATCTAAGAATTTTCCACATCCACGAATACTTTCCATAGACCATGCAGCTGTTTGATCAAAAGGTCCCATAAACATCTCATAAACTCTAAATGTATCTGCTCCAAATTCATTTACTATGTCATCTGGGTTTATAACATTACCTTTTGACTTAGACATTTTTTCACCATTTGTTCCAAGAATCATACCATGTGAAGTTCTTTTTGCATAAGGCTCTTTTGTTGGAACAACTCCAATGTCATATAAGAATTTATGCCAAAATCTTGAATATAGTAAGTGTAAAGTGGTGTGTTCCATACCACCATTGTACCAATCTATTGGGCACCAATATTCAAGAGCTTCTTTTGATGCTAATTCTGTGGCATTGTGTGGGTCCATATATCTTAAGAAATACCAACTAGATCCTGCCCATTGAGGCATTGTGTCTGTTTCTCTTTTTGCAGGTTTTCCACATTTAGGACAAGTGGTATTAATCCATTCAGTTTGTTTTGCAAGTGGAGATTCACCATTTTCTCCTGGCAAAAAGTCTTCAACTTCTGGAAGAGTTAAAGGTAAATCTTTTTCATCAAGAGGAACCCATCCACAGCAGTCACAATATACCATTGGAATTGGTTCACCCCAGTATCTTTGACGTGAAAATACCCAATCACGTAATTTATAATTTACTTTTTTTGCTCCAATTTTGTTTTCTTCTAAATATTCTGTAACTTTTCTTTTTGCATCTTCTACAGAAAGACCTGTTAAAAATCCTGAATTTACAGAAATACCTGTTTCAACATCTGTAAAAGGTAATTCTACTTCTGAATTATCTGCAGGTTTTACAACTTGGATTATTGGTAAATTAAATTTTGTTGCAAATTCGAAGTCTCTTGTGTCATGTGCAGGAACTGCCATTATAGCACCTGTTCCGTAACTAGAAAGTACGTAATCTGAAATCCAAATCGGAATTTCTTGGTTTGTTAAAGGATTGATTGCTTTAATTCCTTTTACTTCAACACCTGTTTTTTCTTTATTTATTTCTGATCTTTCAAAATCAGATTTTAATGCAGCTTTATGTTGATAATCCTTAACTTCATCAAGATTTGTTATTCTATCTGCAAATTTTTCTATTAATTTATGCTCAGGAGCAATTACCATGTATGTAGCTCCGAATAAAGTATCTGGTCTTGTTGTAAATACTTGTAATGTTTCATCAGTATTTGCAATTTTAAATTCAACTTCTGCTCCTTCACTACGTCCAATCCAGTTACGTTGTTGAACTTTTATTTTTTCTAAGAAATCTACTTCATCTAAATCATCTATTAATCTTTGTGCATATTCTGTAATTTTAAGCATCCATTGAGATTTTTCTTTTTGAACTACAGGGCTGCCACATCTTTCACATACACCATTTACAACTTCTTCATTTGCTAGCCCAACTTTACATCCTGTGCAGAAGTTAATTGGCATTGTAGCTTTATATGCTAATCCATGTTTATATAATTGAATAAAAATCCATTGTGTCCATTTATAGTAATTAGGATCTGTGGTATCAACAACTCTTGACCAATCAAATGAAAATCCTAAAGCTTTCAACTGCTCTGTAAAATGTGCAATATTTTTCTGAGTTGTAATTTTTGGATGAACATTTGTCTTAATTGCATAGTTTTCTGCAGGAAGACCAAATGCATCAAATCCTATTGGATAAAGTACATTATATCCTTGTAATCTCTTTTTTCTTGCTATTACATCAAGTGCTGTATAGCTTCTTGGGTGACCTACATGTAACCCTTGTCCTGATGGATATGGGAATTCTATAAGTCCATACCATTTTTTCTTTTTATAATCATTTGTGGCATTAAATGTGCCTTCTGCGTCCCATTTAAGTTGCCATTTTTTTTCTACTTTTTTAAAATCATAAGCCATAGTATCGCTCCTTTCTATATATCTCTTTCTATATCACTTTTTATTTGGGAAAAATCACGAAAAGTAGCACTTATTTTAACGCATGTCATTTTTCCTTTTACCATTTTATATGTAAAAAATGCTGTAATTTTTTTCCCAATGTATTGACTAGCATTTTTGCTGTTAAAGAACATATCAGTTATACATTTGAATGGAATTATGTTTTCTTCTCCATTTGTATCAGTATAGGTAAAACCACTACCTTCTTTTACACCAGTTATAGTAAATCTTTTTGTTGTCGGTGTATATGATATTGATTTTGAGGAAATAGGAGGAACTCGAAATTGAGCTATGTTTAGCTTATGTTTAACTAGACGAGAAATATCCATTTTATGTAATCTCCACCTTTCTTTTTATTAATAATATGGAAATATATTACCATATTTTTACTTAAATTGCAATAAATTTGACAAAAAAATGAATTAGTTGTACAATATATACGTAAAAAAATAACTTTTATTTGCTTAAAAAGTTATAATTTAATATTTAATTATTATAATAAAATGAATTAAAACCTATAAAGGGGGAATATATGCAAAACAGCAATAGAAGGATTTTTGATAGTTTAGTATCAAGAACCAAAATATATTTAGTACTAATATTTATTTTATTAGTCATAATTTGCTTACTAAAGCCAATAATGATAATACCTTCAATTATTATATTTGCATTAATTATTGGATATACATATTTTGCAAATAACAAAAGAAAGAGTGAGATTTCTCAGCATTTACAAGATTTAACATTAAATGTTAATGCTGCTGCAAAAAATAGTTTGATTCACTCACCATTTCCATTGATTATTTTAGAAACAGATGGAAATATTATTTGGAGAAGTACAAGATATGTATCTGAATTTGCAAATGAAGATATGTCAATATATATAGGTGATTTATTAGAGAATATAAACAAAAAGATAGAACTTCAAAAAGATGAAAAAGACAAAAATATTAGAGAAAATATTAGGATTGGTAACAATGATTATAAAGTACTAGGTGAGTTCATTAAGTCTGGTACAATGGATAGAAAAAAACAATCTGATAAATATATGATGATTTTATATTTTATAGATGAGACAGAAGAAAATAAACTTAAAAGAGAGTATGAGAATTCTAAAAATTGCATTGGTATTGTTATGATAGACAATTATGAAGAAACAATGCTTCAATTAGATGCGGAAGAAAGACCACAAGTTATAGCAGAAATAGAAAAATCAATTTATGAATGGGCAAATAGAATTGACGGAATTTTAATTAAGGCAGATAGAGACAGATTTGTTTATATTTTTGATTACAAATATCTTGAAAAAATAAAAGAAGATAAATTTAGCATTTTAGATACAATAAAAGATATTACAATAAACAATAAAGTTCAAGTAACTCTAAGTATTTCAATTTCAAATGATGGTGAGTCTAATAAAGAAAAATACAAAACAGCAGTAGCTGCAATGGATGTTATTTTAGGACGTGGTGGAGATCAGGCAACTATTAGAGAGAATGAAAAATATCAATTCTTTGGTGGAAGAACAACTGAGTTTGAAAAAAGAACAAAAGTTAAAGCAAGAATTGTTGCTCATGCATTAGAAGAACTTATAAAAGAATCTGAACAAATTATGATAATGGGACATAAAAATCCAGATATAGATGCAATTGGTTCTGCACTTGGAATTTGCAGATTGGCTAAAAGTTTAGATAAAAAAGCAAATATTGTTGCATCAACAGAGGGATTAGCTTTAAAAGAAATAGTTCAAAGTTTAAATGAAGATGCGGAATACAAAGATGTTATAATAAATAAAGAAGTTGCAGAAAATCAAATAACACCAGATACTTTATTAGTGGTAGTAGATACAAATAAGGCTGATTATGTGGAAATGCCAGAGTTATTAGATAAAGCTGGAAAAATAGCAATAATAGATCATCATAGAAGAAGCACAGATTTTATAAAAGATAGTATTTTAACATTCCATGAAGTATATGCATCATCTGCAGCAGAGCTTGTAACAGAGGTTTTGCAATATACAGAAGTTCAACCAAAACTTACAACATTAGAAGCAGAAGCTTTGTATGCAGGAATTATGATGGATACAAAAAACTTTACATTTAAAACAGGTGTAAGAACTTTTGAAGCTGCAGCATATTTAAGAAGATATGGAATAGATATTATAAAAGTTAAAAAATGGTTCCAAACAGATTTAGAAACCTACAAAAAAATAATGAATATTGTTGAGAAAACTGAGGTTATAAAAGACATTATCGGAATTTCAACTTATGTAAGTGAAGATAAAGATGCAGGAATTGTATGTGCAAAAGCGGCAGATGAACTTCTTACAATTGGAAATATTACTACATCTTTTGTTTTAGGAACTACAGAAACAGGAGTAAGTATTAGCGGAAGATCTGTTGGAGAAATAAATGTTCAACTTATACTTGAAAAGATGGGCGGTGGCGGACATAGTACTGTTGCAGGAGCTCAAGTTACAGGGAAAACTATTGATGAAGTTAAACAAGAGTTACTTCAAAGAATAGATGAATATTTTGAAGAAACAGAAAGTTAAAGATGAATAAAAGATAATAAAATAGTTTACATAGCAGTACCCCTAAACATAAGCTTATGTTTAGGGGCTGTGTTATTCAAAATCTATTGCTATTTTATAAAAAATGTAGTACAATATGTGTATAAAATTTGGAGGTGCAAAATGAAAGTAATTTTAAAAGAAAATATAAAAAGCATAGGAAAAAAAGATGAAGTAATAAATGTATCTGATGGATATGCAAGAAATTATTTATTTGCAAAAGATTTGGCAGTAGAAGCAACACCAGGAAATTTAGCAAAATTACAAACAAAAAAAGATTCAGCAGCATTTAAGAAAAATGTTGAAAAAGAAGAAGCTGAAAAAGTTGCGGAGAAACTTTCAAAATTAACATTAGAGTTTAAAGTTAAAGCAGGAGAAAACGGAAAGATATTTGGAGGTATTTCAAGTAAAGAAATAGCAGAAAGATTAGAAAACGAGTATCAAATAAAAGTAGATAAAAAGAAAATAGATTTAAAAGAACCTATAAAAATATTAGGTGTAAAAAGGGTAGATATAAAGCTATTTGAGGGAGTAGTTGGAACAGTAAAGGTTGCAACTAAAATATAAGTACAATTCAACAATAGGGGTTGTTAATATTTGGTGAATTGAGGTTACTTTTTTCTCGGTCCATAAAAGAAAGTTCAAAATGTTGAGCTCAAAAATGGACGTGAGTGAATTTTTACCCCGTCCCCAAATAGAAGGAGAATGGATTATGGAATTAGGAAAAGTACCACCACATGATATAGAAGCAGAGCAAGCAGTTATAGGAAGTATGCTTACAGATAAAGATGCAGTTATGCTTGCCGTGGAAAGATTAAAACCAGATAATTTTTATAGAGATGATAATAAAGCAATTTTTGAAGCAATGATAAATTTATATAATAGATCTGAACCTGTAGATTTAATTACAGTAAAAGACGAACTTGAGTCTATGGGGCTTTTTGATAAAATTGGAGGAATGGAGTATTTAGCTTTACTTCCTGCGAAAGTTCCAACTACTGCAAATGCTCAAAAATACATAACAATTGTACAGGAAAAATCTACACTTCGTAATCTTATAAAAACTGCAAATGAGATAATAGAGCTTGGATATGATGGAACAGAAGATGTTGAAGATATTATGAATGGCGCAGAAAAGAAGATTTTTGATTTGATTCAAAACAAAAATAAATCAGGTTTTACTCCAATAAAAGATGTTTTAATAGAAAGTATTACAAAACTTGAAGAATTATATAACAGAAAACAACATATAACAGGTGTTGCAACAGGTTTTTCGGAATTAGATTATATGACAACAGGGCTTCATGGATCAGAACTTATTTTGTTAGCTGCTCGTCCTGCAATGGGAAAATCTGCATTTGCACTAAATATTGCTGCAAATGCTGCAATTAAGTCAAATGTGCCTGTTGCAATATTTAACCTAGAAATGTCTAAAGATCAATTGGTAGACAGAATTTTGAGTAGTGAAGCAATGGTGGATAGTAACAAAATTAGAACAGGAAAATTGGAAGAAGAAGATTGGAGCAAAGTTGCAAATGTGCTAGGGACACTTTCAGATGCAAATATTTTTATAGATGATACACCAGGAATTTCTGTTATGGAAATACGAACTAGATGTAGAAAATTAAAAATGGAAAAGAATATTGGACTTATTATAATAGATTATTTGCAATTAGTACAAGGAAGCAATAAAAGAAATGGAAGCCGTGAACAAGAAATAGCTGAAATAAGCCGTTCTTTAAAAATCTTAGCAAAAGAGTTAAATGTTCCTGTTATAGCATTATCACAGCTATCTCGTGCCGTCGAACAAAGAGAAGACCATAGACCAATGCTTTCAGACTTACGTGAGTCAGGTTCTATAGAGCAAGATGCAGATATTGTTATGTTTTTATACAGAGATGATTATTACAACAAAGATAGTGAAGATAAAGACCTAACAGAAGTAATTATTGCAAAACACAGAGGTGGTTCAACAGGAAAAGTTAAACTTCTTTGGATGGGTAATTATACAAAATTTGCGAATTTGGCGAGAGGGTTCGAAGAATGAGGGTCAACATAATGAATATATTGCATAGAAATAATATTATATAATACAAAAAATGAGGTTACTTTTTTCCTCCGTCCCAAAAAGGAACCTTAAAAGGAGTAAAAATGGAGCAAAAAGTTTTAGATACAATTAAAAAATATAATTTAATAGAAGATGGAGATAGAGTCATAGTTGGAGTTTCTGGCGGTCCAGACTCTATTTCTTTATTACATATTTTAAATAAATTTTGTGAAAATAAAATTTTAAATTTTGAAATTATTGCATGTCACATAAATCATCAAATTAGAGAAGAAGCAAATGATGATGAAGAATATGTTAAAAAATATTGTGAAAAAAATGATATAAAATTTTATTCAAAAAGAATAGATGTTATAAAATATGCAAATAATAATAAAATGGGATTAGAAGAGGCTGGAAGAAAATTAAGATATGAATTTTTTGATGAAATTTTAGAAAAAGAAAATGCAAATAAAATTGCAATTGCACATAATAAAAATGACAAAGCAGAAACAATTATAATGAATATTATAAGAGGAAGTGGAATTTCTGGATTAAGAGGGATTGAGCCAATTAGAGATAATAAATATATAAGACCTATAATAGAATGTGAAAGAGCAGAAATTGAAAAGTATGCAGAAGAGAATAATTTAAAACCGAGAATTGACAAAACTAATTTTGAAAATGATTGTACAAGAAATAAAATAAGAAATATAGTTTTGCCTTATGTAAAAAAAGAATTTAATTCTAATATAATAGAAACAATGAGTAGGCTTTCAGAGGTGGCAACAGAAACAGACGAATTTATTCAAAAACAAGTTATTGAAAACTATAATGAAATAAAAATAGAAGAAACTGACGAAGAAATAATTTTAAATCTTAAAAAATTCAACACAAAAGATATTTTAATAAGAAAAAGAATGTTATTATATACAATTTCTAAAGTACTAGGGAATGCACAAAATGTCGAGAAAATTAATATAGAAGATATCATAAAAATGTGTGAGAAAAACATCGGAAATAAGTACTTGAAGCCAAATAAGAATATAAAGGTCTTAGTAAATAAGGGGAAGATACATTTTATTGCATACAAATAGTTATTAAGCTTTTAAGTATGCAGCTTAATACAAAGTGAAAAAATTAAGCTTTTAGTAATTATTAATTTTTTATAAAAATTTGTAAACGATTTTTTAATGTAAAACAAAGACGCCAGGCCACAACTAGAAATGCAAGAATTAGGACTTTAAAAAGGTATTAAATGAATAATTTGAGATGAATATACTAAAAAATCAATTTTTAGTTTGAAAATGCATTTGCGTCAATTCTCAGCTTACCCCCAATTTTTGGGGTGCGTAGAAATTTTTTAAAAAAAATATTGTCTTAAAGTAGCTTTCCGTAAAGCCTTGAAAATGTAATAAAAATGACATAAAAAAAAGCTTGCATTTCATATATTTATGTGGTATATTGCAAATAATAAAAATCAAGAGGTGTGCAAATTTACAAAAAAAAACAACACCAATTAAAAAGGAGGAAAAATCGTGAAAAACGGAATTAAATCATTAGCAACATGGCTAATAATCGGAATCATTTTGATTGTTGTCATTTCATCAATAATAGACAACACAAATTCAAAGATGACTTACTCAGAACTTATCGAAAACATTGAGGAGAAAAATGTGGAATCTATAGAGGTAAGTTCGGAAGGAACATCTGCTTATGTAACATTAAAATCACAGAAAGGACCAAAACAAGTAAATATACCTAGTTTAGATAGTTTTATGAGTTATGCCAATGAAGATATAAAAGCAGGAAACTTTAGTATAGAAAGTGCATCTAAATCTATATGGGTTACACTACTAAGTCTATTAATGCCATTTGGGTTAGTAGCAATTTTCTTAGTATTCTGGTTTTTCATGATGAATGGAAATGGATCTCAAGGTGGAAATAAAACACTTACATTTGGAAAGAGTAGAGCAAGACTTGTAAATACAGCAGATAAGAATAAAATTACATTTGAAGATGTAGCGGGTGTAGATGAAGAAAAAGAAGAATTACAAGAAATAGTAGAATTTTTAAAAAATCCAAAGAAATTCACAGATATGGGTGCAAGAATTCCAAAAGGAGTATTGCTTGTAGGTCAACCGGGAACTGGTAAAACACTTTTAGCAAAAGCAGTTGCGGGAGAAGCGGGAGTGCCATTTTTTATAATAAGTGGTTCAGACTTTGTAGAAATGTTTGTAGGTGTTGGTGCTTCACGTGTAAGAGACTTATTTGAGCAAGCTAAAAGAAATTCGCCATGTATTATATTTATAGATGAAATAGATGCAGTAGGACGTCAAAGAGGTGCAGGACTTGGCGGAGGACATGATGAAAGAGAGCAAACATTAAACCAATTATTAGTTGAGATGGATGGATTTGCTGCAAATGAAGGAGTTATAGTATTAGCTGCAACAAATAGACCAGACATTTTAGATAAAGCTTTATTAAGACCAGGAAGATTTGACAGACAAATAGTAGTAGGAGCTCCAGATGTAAAAGCAAGAGAGCAGATACTTGAAGTTCATAGTAGAAAGAAACGTTTATCAGATGATGTTGATTTAAAAATAATAGCAAAAAATACATCAGGATTTGCAGGAGCAGATTTAGAGAATGTTTTAAATGAAGCAGCACTTTTAGCAGCAAGAAGAGATCTACAAGAAATAGGAATGAGAGAAATAGAAGATGCTATGGTAAAAGTTACAATGGGTCCTGAAAAGAAAACAAGAGTTAGAAATGAACATGAAAAGAAATTAGTAGCATACCATGAAGCAGGTCATGCAGTTGTAAGTAAATTTTTACCAACACAAGATCCTGTACATGAAATTTCGATAGTACCTCGTGGAACAGCTGGAGGATATACAATGTATAGACCTACAGAAGATAAGTCATTTATATCTAAAACATATATGGAAGAAACAATTGTGTCTTTACTTGGAGGAAGAGTTGCCGAAAGCTTAATTTTAGATGATGTTTCTACAGGTGCAAGTAATGATATTGAAAGAGCTACAAAAATGGCAAGAAGTATGGTTACAGTTTATGGTATGAGTGATAGACTAGGAACTATAATGTTTGACGGAGATCAAGGAGAAGTATTTTTAGGAAGAGATTTGGCTCAATCTAAAACATATTCTGAAGAAACAGCAGCTATTATAGATGAAGAAGTAAAGAAAATAATTGACACTGCTTATGATAAGGCTAAAAAGATTTTATCAAGCAATATTGACAAATTACACATTGTTGCAGGAATATTACTTGAAAAAGAAAAAATCGATGGAGAAGAATTTGATAGAGTTTTTGAAGGATAATTTTTAAGCAGGCAGATGGTTAGTTTGCCTGCTTAAGTTGTATAAATATAAAGAATTTTTTGAAAATGAAGTATGATAAATTAAATATATGTTATTGCAACAGAAGAATTTTATTAGTTTGACAAAGTAGACATAATATGGTAAAATGAAAGAGATGGACAAAATGAGAAAATAGAGGAAATAAAGGGAGGAATATAAATGTTAGAATTAGAAGATATTAAAAGCAAGATTCAGGAATTTGAAAGACGTCAAGAAGAAATTGATGATTATAAGAAAGACTTAGAAGAAGATTATAATATTTTAGCAAATGATGATGAAAATTATAGAGCAAATAATGCTGATGTTTTGTCAAATGGTAGTCAGAATCCTGTTAAAATTCAGAGAGAAAGAAGAGAAAGAATTTCTTTATTATTAGATGAAAGACAACAGGAATTAAAAGAGTTAAAAGATGAAATAGCTGAGCTTGAAGAAAAACTAAATCAAGAAATTGAAGAATTTGCAGAAGAGATAATAGAAAAAATACAAGAAGAAAAAAATAGAATAAATGCAGAAGTACAAGAAGAAGTAAGCATAAATAGATTAAATGCCGAAAAAAAATCACTAGAAAATGACAGAAAAAGGTTTAGAGAATTAATTGAATTAGCAGAGAATAGAAAAGTAAGAGCAGATGATAGTATTTATCGTGATTTAAAAAGAAGGGAAGAAAATGCTAATTCTAGAATTGCTGAAATAGACAAAGAATTAGAAAAATTAAATCCTGACAGATTAAGCGATTTATGGGATGAACTTGATGGATATGAAAAAAATATGGCTAATCTTGAAGGCGGTTCAAAGGATAAAATTAAAGTTTTATGTAGTACTTTTGATGTAAAATCATTAGAACAACTACAAGAAGAAGTTGAACTGATAGAACCAGAAGAACCTGATAAAGTAGAAGCAGAAGAACCTGATGAAGCAGAAGCAGAAGAACCTGATGAAGCAGAAGCAGAAGAACCTGATGAAGCAGAAATAGCAGAGCCTGATGAAATAGAAGCAGAAGAACCTGATGAAGCAGAAATAGCAGAGCCTGATGAAATAGAAGCAGAAGAACTTGATGAAGCAGAACCAGAAGAACCTGATGAAACAGAAATCAAGGTATCAGAAGATTTAATGAAAAAAGCAATGGAAGTGGTTGCAAAACGCCTTAATGATAAGAGAGAAAGATTATTTGTGACTAATTTGAGTGTTGAGCTAAAAATATCTTATGATCAGGCAGTTAATGTTTTTTCTGAGTTGGTTAAAATAGGAGTTGTTGAGGATTATGATTTAAATAATTTAATAAACAAAGAACGAACTAAAGAAGTCCTAGAAGAATATGGAATAGTATATAATAAAGTAACACCAGAACCAACAAATCCAGAACAGTCAACTCATAATTCATCTGTAGAAGTAGATGATAAAATGTTAACACAATGGTTATTAGCTCGTATAGAAAATGGAGATCTTCAATATAATTGTGTTTATCAACGTTCATTTGATTTCGAGACAAATGAATTCAAATATGGAAGTATTGATGAAGAAATTCTAGATTACAAAATAACAAATAAATTAAGCAGATTAGGAATTTTAATGAATCAAGGAGGCTATGGTAGAGGCAAAACAAATACTATTATATATAAAATTGAATATAAAAAAGTAAAGGAATTTCTTGAAGCACAAAGAGGAAAAAATATTAGTGAAGAAAAGTATAAAAAGATTGTGCAACTTGTAGATGAGTTGTTTTATAAAGAAGTCAGAGAATGGTATAAAAAAATGATACAATGGAAGGAGACAGTTGAAGCATCTAGAATAGGAGGAGTATTTAAGATAAGCAAAGATGAAGCAGAAATAATAATGCAGAGATTGAAAAACGATAAAGAATTAAATAGACAAGCAGGAGAACCAATAGAGCAAACACCAGCAGAGGGAAAAACTGAAATGGGGGTTGAAGCTGAATTTGATGAAATTGAAAAAGGATTAAGAGAACAAGCAGAACGAGAAGCTAAAAAAGATAGGGAAGAAACTATAAGCTCAATTGGGCAATCAAATATGTCAAAGGTAAAGCCATTTATTTCTGAAGAAAATCCAACACCAGAGATACCAAAATCAGCTACGCGAGAACCAAGAACATTTTCATCAACAATACCTAAAACTCCAAAAGCTTCTGTAACTTCAACCACTGAAATACCATCAACATTAAGACCTGAATCAACAAGAACTCAAAGTGTAGACTTAGATGATGGAATAGATATAGATAAGGAAGCACAAAATTTAAAAGATGTTTTGGGCAACAAATCATATAAAATAACAATAGGCAAAAATGGAAAGATAAAAGTAGGTGAAGGTTTATTTGGTCGCTCTCGTAAAGTAGATCAAGAAGTTTATAAAGATGCAGCAGAATTAAATATATATTATGCATCATTAAGTACAGAAAAATTTATGGACGTGATCAACAGAGAAGCTTATTCGCCTGATATCAATAAATTAATAGAAGTTTGTAAAAATAGTAATGTACAAATAGATTTTACAATCATAAACTCTATTAAAGATGTTTTTAATGCAGAATCACAAAGAAGAGACGCTTTAATTAAAGGTTACATTTTTAATATATTAGGAACACATTATGATATTTTAGAGAAAATAGGACAAAGTGATGACATAAAGAAAATACAAAAATATATTAAATCACCATATACTCACAATATAGATGTAACATATAATTTAGACAATTTATCAGGGGTTTCATTTAAAGCACTTCGTTCTATGATAGCAACAGATACAAGAAATATTGGATATATGAGAAACGCTACTGATGAGAGTAAAAATGCTGAACAAAGTTGGCTAGATAGAAATGAATTAACAGTTAATCAAAAAGATAGAATCGCCGAATTAGCTACTGTTGCAAATAATACATATCAAGTTGCTGATATAAAAGGAACATATCACGAGACATTAATTGCAAAAATAATAAGAAAAATGCAAAGTCCACTAGAAAGATTTTTGCCATCAAAAGATAGAATCTTATCATTAAATAGAGGAAATGTTGGAGATATAAAACAAATATCAGCATATGAAGAACGTGTAGCAAGAATGCAAAAAAGAAGAGATAATTTGGCTAAGAAAGGAATAGAACATATTGATGTAGAACCAATTACACCTACAAACAGTTTAGAAGCTGCACCAGATTTAGATAAAAGCAATATATGTGTAAAGTAGAAAATAATAAGAAAATATTAATGTAAAATAAGAAGATGATATAGTGGAAATTGAAGAAATAGAAGAAAAATTGAAACAATTAAATTACTTAGAAAGTGAATATGATGGTTTTGAAGCAATATTTAATAATAATATACTTAAAGAAGACCAAAGTGAAATTAATGTTAACTATTTTGCACAAGAAATGATAATAACTTTGGAAAAAATGTTAGAATTAATTAAAGCTTTTAAAGGAAGTATTACTAAAGAAGAATTGAAAGATTATAGTTGTTTAAGAAAAGAATATAGAATATCAGATAAAAAATATATATTAAAATCAATAAAAGAATTAAAAGATGAATATGATGGATATGCTGCAATATTTAATTATATACTTGTTGAAGATCAAAGTGAAATAAATGTAAAATATGTTGCGGTAGAAATGATAAAAACATTAAAAAAAATGATAATACAAATTGGAATTTTAAGAGAGCAAAATTTTGCACCAGAAGAAAAAATGAAATTTGATAGTCTACGAGACAAAGATAATGGCGAGAGGTAAAAAAAATCCTCAAAAACCATTGACATATGTAATAAAACGTGATAAAATATAACCGTTATGGAAAAAACTAGAAATAGTTATTTCCGTAGCGGTTTTAATTTTTAAAAAATTTTATTTTCTAAAAATTAAAAAACGATGCACAGAAAAATTGTGAAACAATTTTTCGCGTCGACGAATCTTTACGCTTTTTTCAAAGCGAGATTTGTCACATTTTAAAAATAGGAGGTGAAATTTAAGTGCCAACAATTAATCAATTAGTAAGGAAAGGAAGAAAAACAGGAGTTACAAAATCAACTGCACCAGCTCTTCAACATGGATATAACTCAAAAAATAAAAGACAAACAAATGCAAGAAGTCCACAAAAAAGAGGAGTATGTACAGTAGTTAAAACTGTAACACCTAAAAAGCCAAACTCAGCTTTAAGAAAAGTAGCCAGAGTTAGACTTTCAAATGGTTATGAAGTTACATCTTATATCCCAGGTATAGGACATAACCTACAAGAACACAGTGTTGTTTTAATAAGAGGAGGAAGAGTAAAAGACCTTCCAGGTGTAAGATACCACATTATTAGAGGAACATTAGATACAGCAGGAGTTAAAGACAGAATGCAAGGTCGTTCGAAGTATGGAGCAAAGAAACCAAAAAAATAAAATGAATGAAATCAGGCATCTTGCGTCGTCAAAGTTATTTAAAAACGCAGTTACATACACCACGTATGCTCCTTTGCCTTTTCAAACAATTTTGCCTAGCAATATACCTAATTTAATCAATTTTATATAGCTTCAATTTTAGAACGAAGAAAGATTTGGATTTAGAAACGAAGTTTGTAGATTCAAAGAAAAAATAGCGTTTGTATCTTACTAAATTATTAAGAGGTACTTAAATTTAGAAAATATAAACACTATGCGGGTAAGCAAAAGAGCTTATCAGAGTAACTTTGATACTTTTTGTATAAAGTATCTATCATAGGTAGAAATATTAGTTAAATCTAATTAAGAGTAACAAATTTCGAAACTCTATAGATTAAAAAATAACCATATTTTAAAAATTTCTACCTAACTAAGAAAGGAGTGAAGAATAGTGCCAAGAAGAGGATTTATAGCAAAAAGAGATGTATTACCAGATCCAATATATAATAGCAAAGTTGTTACAAAACTTGTAAACAACATAATGTTAGATGGTAAAAAATCTGTAGCTCAAGAAATCGTATATGATGCATTTGATATCATAAAAGAAAAAGAGCAAAAAGATCCACTAGGAGTATTTGAAGCAGCACTTGAAAACATAATGCCAGTACTAGAAGTTAAAGCAAGAAGAGTAGGTGGAGCAACATACCAAGTTCCATTAGAAATAAGACCAGAAAGAAGACAAACTCTAGGATTAAGATGGTTGGTAACATATGCTAGAAAAAGACATGAAAAAACAATGGCAGAAAAATTAGCAGGTGAAATAATTGATGCTGTTAACGGAAATGGTGGAGCATTCAAGAAGAAAGAAGATACTCATAAAATGGCTGAAGCTAATAAGGCTTTTGCTCATTACAGATTCTAGTAAAATGAGGAGGAAAAAAATATGGCAGGTAGACAATGTCCATTAGAAAGAACAAGAAATATAGGAATAATGGCCCACATAGATGCAGGAAAAACAACAACAACAGAAAGAATTCTTTTCTATACAGGAAAAACACACAAAATTGGAGAAGTACATGAAGGTGCTGCTACAATGGACTGGATGGAACAAGAACAAGAAAGAGGAATCACAATTACATCTGCTGCAACAACATGTTTTTGGAATGATCATAGAATAAATATCATAGATACACCAGGTCACGTTGACTTTACAGTAGAAGTTCAAAGATCTCTTAAAGTACTTGATGGAGCTGTTACAGTTTTAGCTGCAAAAGGTGGAGTTCAACCACAAACAGAAACAGTTTGGAGACAAGCTGATAAATACAATGTACCAAGAATGGTATATGTAAACAAAATGGATATCACAGGAGCAAACTTTATGCTTTGTGTTGAGCAAATGAAAACAAGATTAAGAGCTCATCCAGTTCCAATTCAATTACCAATTGGAGCAGAAGACAATTTCCAAGGAATTGTAGACTTAATCAAAATGAAAGCATTTGTTCATAAAGATGATTTAGGAAAAGTTATAGAAGAACAAGATATCCCAGCAGAAATGCAAGCAGATGCAGAAAAATTCAGATCAGAAATGATCGAAGCTGCAGCTGAACAAGATGAAGAATTAATGATGAAATATTTAGATGGTGAAGAACTAACAGAAGAAGAAATCAAAAAAGGTTTAAGAATGGGAACAATAGCAAATGCTATAGTACCTGTTACATGTGGTTCTTCATACAAAAACAAAGGTGTACAAGAATTATTAAATGCAGTTGTAGATTTTATGCCATCACCATTAGATATAGCTCATATTAAAGGTGTAGATATGGAAGGAAATGAAGTTGAAAGAAAAACTTCAGATTCAGAACCATTTGCAGCATTAGCATTTAAAATTGCTACAGACCCATTTGTTGGAAAATTATGTTTCTTTAGAGTTTATTCAGGAACACTAGATTCTGGTTCAACTGTATTAAACTCAAGTAAAGATAAAAAAGAAAGAATCGGAAGAATTCTTCAAATGCACTCAAATCATAGAGAAGATATCGACAAAGTATATGCAGGAGATATCGCTGCAGCAGTAGGACTTAAAGAAGTTGGAACAGGAGATACATTATGTGATCCAAACAATCCAGTTATCTTAGAGTCTATGGAATTCCCAGAGCCAGTTATCGATATAGCTATTGAGCCAAAAGATAAAGCAGCTCAAGAAAAAATGGGAATTGCTTTAGCAAAACTTGCTGAAGAAGATCCTACATTCAAAGCATATACAAACCAAGAAACAGGTCAAACAATAATTGCAGGAATGGGAGAATTACACTTAGACATAATCGTAGATAGATTAAAAAGAGAATTCCACGTTGAATGTAATGTTGGTAAACCACAAGTTTCTTATAAAGAAACAATTAGAAATAAAGTTAAAGTTCAAGGTAAATTCATTCGTCAATCAGGTGGTAAAGGACAATATGGTGATGTTTGGTTTGAAATGGAACCATTAGAGCCAGGAAAAGGAATAGAATTCGAAAGCAAAATTGTTGGTGGAGCTGTTCCAAAAGAATATATTAAACCAATTGAACAAGGAATGAGAGAAGCAGCTGAAAGCGGAATCTTAGCTGGATATCCAGTTATAGACTTCAAAGCTACATTAGTTGATGGATCATACCACGAAGTTGACTCTTCAGAAATGGCATTCAAGATTGCAGCTTCTATGGCATTCAAAGAAGGATGTAAACAAGCTAAATCAGTTATCTTAGAGCCAATAATGAGAGTTGAAGTAACAGTTCCAGAAGAATACATGGGAGATGTTATTGGAGATATTAACTCAAGACGTGGTAGAATCGAAGGAATGGACGCAGTTGATGGAATGGAAGAAATTAGAAGCTTTGTACCACTATCAGAAATGTTTGGATATGCAACAGACTTACGTTCTAAAACACAAGGTAGAGGAACATATTCTATGGAACCATCTCACTATGAAGAAGTTCCAAAATCAGTTCATGAGCAAATTGTTAGTTCAAGAGCTAAAAACAATGCAGAATAAAATTTTATAGTAATAAGGAATTAAAATGAAAAATAATGATAAACAATTTGCTGAAAGAATGATAATTGATAGTGTAAAGTCTTTGGTGAGTAAGTATCCAAACCTAGATTCATTAGAAGAATGTATTAAAAGATATACAGCTCTCAAAGATAAAATATTAGATAGGTCTTTAAATACTGAAAGAATAAAACTAGAAAATTTTTTAAATAGAATAATACATTTTAGTAGAAGTTATGATAGTCTTTCTAAAGATGAAATTTCTGAACTTTTTAAAACAGGTTATTCACAAGCAGATGAACTAATAAAAGCAGAAGAAAGAAGACAAGAAGAAAAGATAACTGAAATTCCAAGTGAAATAATAAAAGATATTATAAAAAGATATCCAGATATTCCACTAGAAAGAGTTATTGTTCTTCTAAAAAGAGGATTTTTAAAAGCTGAAAAAGAAATGCTGGAAAAAGGAACGTTTGCAAAAGAAAAGGAATAAAATTAAAAAAGTCTTGCAATTTATAAAAAAATAGTATATAATGCATACAATAACAAAGTTATTAAATTTAAAAAATATATTAGCTTAAAGCTACGGAAAGTAGCTAAAGCAAAAATTAAAGGAGGAATTTAAAATGGCAAAAGCAAAGTTTGAAAGAACAAAGCCACACGTTAACATTGGTACTATCGGACACGTAGACCATGGAAAAACAACAACAACAGCAGCTATTACAAAATATTTAGGATTATTAGGAAAGGCTCAATACACAGCTTATGATCAAATCGACGGAGCACCAGAAGAAAAAGCAAGAGGAATCACAATCAACACAGCTCACGTAGAATATGAAACAGAAAACAGACACTATGCACACGTTGACTGCCCAGGACACGCTGACTATGTTAAAAACATGATCACAGGTGCAGCTCAAATGGATGGAGCAATATTAGTTGTTTCTGCAGCTGATGGACCAATGCCTCAAACAAGAGAGCACATCTTATTAGCTAGACAAGTTGGAGTTAAATATATCGTTGTTTACTTAAATAAATGCGATATGGTTGATGACCCAGAATTATTAGAATTAGTTGAAATGGAAGTTAGAGACTTATTATCAAGCTATGGTTTCCCAGGAGACGAAATTCCAATCGTTAAAGGATCTTCATTAAAAGTATTAGAGTCTACATCAACAGACCCTAATGATGAAGTTTACAAACCAATCAAAGAATTAATGGATGCAGTTGATAGCTACATCCCAACACCAGAAAGACCAGTAGATCAACCATTCTTAATGCCAATTGAAGACGTTATGACAATTACAGGACGTGGAACAGTTGTTACAGGTAGAGTTGAAAGAGGTCAAGTTAAAGTTGGTGAAGAAGTAGAAATCATCGGACTTTCTACAGAAAGAAAGAAAACTGTTATAACAGGACTAGAAATGTTCAGAAAATCATTAGATTTAGCAGAAGCTGGAGACAATGCTGGAGCATTATTAAGAGGAATTGATAGAAAAGACGTTGAAAGAGGTCAAGTTCTTGCAAAACCAGGAAGTATCAATCCACATACTAAATTTACAGCTGAAGTTTATGTATTAACAAAAGAAGAAGGTGGACGTCATACACCATTCTTCAATGGATACAGACCACAATTCTATTTCAGAACAACAGATGTTACTGGTGTTATTGAATTAGCAGCTGGAACAGAAATGGTTATGCCAGGAGATAATGTAACAATGACAATCGAACTTATTACTCCAATCGCTATCGAAAAAGGATTAAGATTCGCTATTCGTGAAGGTGGACGTACAGTAGGTTCTGGAGTTGTTTCAGACATCTTAGCTTAATTTAAGCAAATAAATAATAAAAATAATAGCAAGGGTTTCAAGTAATATGAAATTCTTGCTATTTTTTTGTGCATAGTAAAAATTTGTAATAGTTTATGTATACAAAAAACTTAAAAAGCCTTGAAAAATAAGAAAAATTGTGATATAATAACAGGCATAACAAGTAAAAAAGGCAAAAGTTAAAAATTAATAATAAATATAATTTTTAGCTAAATCTGTGCCAATGAAAGGAGAAGATTTTTCAAAATGAAAAAGTTTTTAAGATATACACTTATGTTAGTTTTAACTAGTGTAATATTAACAACAAATTTGCCAGTAACAGTTTTGGCAGAAAATTTACAAACTCAGATAAATAACAAAAATACTTCAGAAAACAAAGACGGAGAAGTAATAATAATGTATAAACAAAGTACAACAGATAATCGCATAAAATCTAAAAGCTTAATAAATCCAAGCTCATTTTTAGATGGTTTGACTGTTGAAAAAACAGTAACATTTGAAGATGTAGAAAATAACAATAATAATTTATTAAGGTCAAATTCAGTTTTACAGTCAGATAAAACTACAGATTATGTAGTATCACTTGTTAAATCAGAAAAATATTCTACAGATGAATTAATTAACAAATTATCAAAAGAAAATTCTATTATGTATGTTCAAAAAAATTATAAAGTAAAAGCAGCTAATATAACTAATGACACTTATCAAAAATATCAATGGGCAATTGAAAATATTGGTCAAAATGCAGGTACACAAGGGTTAGACATTAATCCTGAAAAAGTAACTAAAAAATTATCAGATGAAAAAGTTATAGTTGTTTTAGATACAGGTGTAGACTATACAAATTCCGAATTAAAAAATCATATTTGGACTAACCCATTTGCAAGTAAAGGTCTGTTAAAAGGTGAACATGGATATGATTTCTATGACTCAGATGAAGACCCTATGGATGAAGAGGGTCATGGTACTCATGTCGCAGGTATTATTACAGCTGAATCTAATAATAATGAAGGTATAACAGGTGCAATTTTAAATAATTCTAATATTAAAATTATGCCAATAAGATTTTTAGGACCTATGGGTGGAACTGCGTATGGTGCAATTTCAGCATATCATTACATTTATAGAGCGCAAAAACTAGGAGTAAATGTTGTGGCGATAAACAACTCTTGGGGTGGTAAAGCTGATGCAAATGATAATATTATGAAAACTGCATTTGATTTAGTAGGAAAAGGTCCAAATGAAGATGGAAATGGAGCATTATCTATATGTGCAGCAGGGAATGAATATAGTAACACAGATAAAGTATTTAATAGTCCATCATGCCTAGACAGTAATTATATTATTTCAGTAGCAGCTTCTAACGAAAAAGATGAAATAGCAGGTTTTTCAAATTATGGAACAAGTACAGTAGATATAGCTGCTCCAGGAACAAATGTATTATCAACTGTTTCATATAATTGTTTTAATCCATCTTTGTATGAGGATAAATCAAGATTTTGTAGTCAATATGTAGATTTTGACTCAGGACTAGGAGATTTTAAATATAGAATTTCAGAAGGTAAAGTTACAACATCATCAAATACATATTTCGGAAATAGTGGACAATCCTTTAACTGGCAATTTGATGCTGTAAAAGATAAAGTTTATGAGTTATTGATACCATGTACAGCAGAAAATGATGATCAGAAAATTAGTCAAATGCTAAAAGTTACTTCAAATGTAAATCATTCGGGAGAATATTATATAAACTATGATTTTAGTGATTATGAAGATATAAGCCTAGAAACACAAAAAAATATGAAAAATATTGCTAATTCAGAAGATGAAAATTATTGGACTCATATAGAAGAATATGTTTCTAAAGGAGGTACTATAAGGTTTTTATATTATGCACTAGAAGATAGTAAAGTTAATGTATATATAGATGATTTTGCAATAAGTAAAAGTGGAGTAAATGAAGATGATTTTGGAAAATATAACTTTTATAATGGTACATCTATGGCGACACCATATGTTACTTCAGCTGTAGGAATATCATCAAATTATAAAAATGAAACAGCACTACAAAGAAAACAAAGAATTTTAGGTACAATAAGAAAGGTAAATAGTTTAAACAATAAAGTTGCAACAAGTGGGGTATTGGATTTAGAATATTTATCAAATCCTAATATATTTATTAATTCAGCTAAAATAAACACAAATGGAGAAGTAACAATTAAAGTAAATAATATGAATAAAATGCCTAAAGTATTTGTTAATAATAAAGAAGTAACTGCAACAAAGGTGAATTCAGATACTTTGAAAGTTACAAATAAAAATTTAATAAATACAACAGCAAGAATTACTTTAAAAATTACAGAAAAAAATACAGATTCAAAAACATTTTATTTAAAAGCTGGGAAAAATTACAATTTCGAAAATTCAGTTTATGGTATAGATTCTTTAAATTCATTATTTACAAATGGAAAAGATATATATAGTTATTTACCACAAACAAAAACATTAATAAGATTGGACAAAGAAGATGAAATAGGATTTTTCAATACTGATATAGCATATTTAACAGATGAAAGTATGCAAGCATTATTAGGTGAACAATATAAGATAATGGGAAATGAGTATAAAGTTGAAAATACAGACTTTGTATTTATAAATAATAATATTTATACTATATTTACATTTGATTATGGATTTGCAAAAGATAAGGTTTTAGCATATTACAATATTAACAAAGGTGACTACATATGGAGAAAAGCAAAGAGTTTGCCAACAGGAATTAACAATCTATCAATGACAACATTAGGTGCATATAATGGCAATTTATATGTAATTGGTGGATATAATGATATAAGTAATAAAATATCTAAAAAAGTATATAAATTAGATATGACAACAAAGAAGTGGTCATATGTTGCAGATTTACCAGAAGGCAGATTTGCTTCAAAAGCAACTCAAGTTGGAAATAAGCTATTATTATCATTTGGAGGACAAGAGAATAGTAAAGTTCCTAGTGTGTTAATATTTGATGGAAAGAATTGGAAAAAATCTTCGGCTACAATAGATTTAAAAGATTATACAGGAAGTTATAATAATATAAAATATTTTAAACCAGAAACTGGACTTATATCTGGAGGATTAGTATTATCAGGAATAAATGCAGAAAAATATGGTAACACATTTTATTATGATATTTCAACAGATATATACAAAAAATCAGGATACATTATAAATAGAGACAAAGATACAGTAGGAATTGCAGTAGGAAATAGATATTATATAATTGATAAAGATATCGATTTCGGAGTAATCGAAAATGAGTACGAAGATGAGACAGAGGTAAATTATGGTGAAGAATATGGATTATCAGTATATTCCATTCCAGTAAAAACTGGTCTTTCAAAATTAACAGTTACATATCCTTCAACTGGAATAAAAGCAACTATAAATGCAAAATTATATAGTAAAAAAGCAATAGATAATAAGCTTACAAATACATATTACTATATGCCAGGTTCAACAATGAACTTAAATTTATCAGATAAGACAGGATATTACATAAGAAACTTTAAAGTTGATGGCAAAGAAGTTAATGGATACAAATATACTAATGTTATAGGGGCAGATAGAACAATACAGATTACAACCCCAAAAACTACAAGTTTAATAAAATTAAATAAAACATCTGCAAATTTGTCATCATTTAGCAAGTTAAAGCTCACAGCGACTCTAAGTGATAAAGAAGCAACATCTGTAAAATGGGCTACAAATAATAAAAAATATGCAACAATTTCTACAACTGGAGTTATTACACCAAAATGGGCAGGAAATGGAAAAACAGTTACAATTACAGCAAGTTCTACAATTAGAGGAAGAAAAGCAAGTGTTACTTCAAAGATAAATATAAAGGCACCTACAATTAACAATTTAAAAGCTAAAACAACTAAATCATCTATTACACTTAATTGGAATGCTGTAGCTGGTGCTGATGGATATGAAGTATATGCATATAACGAAACTGCCAAAAAATATGTATTATATAAAAAGCCAAAAACAAATTCAGTAACAGGTATTAACTTAAGAGCAGGAACTACCTATAAATTACAAGTATTAGCATATAAGACTATAGATAAAAAGAAATGTGTTACAGCAAGAAAGTCTATAATATGTACAACACAAAAAAAATAAAAATAACAAGAGTTACATTTAATTGTAGCTCTTGTTATTTTGCGCTTAAAAGATCTTTTGGACGAAATGCAAAACAATTCCTTGCATTTTTCGTATGTGTGTAGTAAAATTATAATATGCAAATGCTTAAAAGCGTAAAGGCAGAAAGTGCTTGAACCAAAGTTTGAAAAAAGATTATGAAATATTTTAATCAAATTTTATGACTTAGAAAGGGATGTCAGTAAAAATGAACAAAATAAATGGAACAATAATGCAATATTTTGAATGGTATTTAGAGTGTGAGCAAAATTTATGGAACAAAGTAAGAAGAGATGCCGAAAATCTTTCAGAGCTAGGGATTACAGCCATTTGGCTACCACCAGCATTTAAAGGAATAGGCGGAAAAGATGAAGTGGGTTATGGAGTTTATGATTTATACGATTTAGGTGAGTTTGAACAAAAAGGAACAATTAAAACTAAATATGGTTCAAAAGATGAATATATTGAATGCATAAAAGCATTAAAGCAAATAGGTATAGAAGCATATGCAGATATAGTTTTAAATCACAAAATGGGAGCAGATATGCTTCAAACAATTCCAGCTACAAAGGTAGATTGGGGGGACCACTATAAAGAAGTTTCAGGGCAAGAAATTGTAAGAGTTGCAACTAAGTTTACATTCCCAGGAAGAAAACACAAATATTCAGATTTTGAATGGAATTGGACACATTTTCATGGAATAGATTATGATGATAAATCAGGAGAACATGCAATTTTCAAATTTAAAGACAAAAAATGGGATGATGCAGTTGATGGTGAATTTGGAAATTTTGATTATCTTATGGGTGCAGACATAGATTTTGGAAACCCTGAAGTTATAGATGAACTAGATAAATGGGCAAAATGGTATTTAGAAGAAACAGGTGTAGATGGATTTAGATTAGATGCAGTAAAACATATTAATGCAGGATTTTATAGAGATTTTATAAAGAAAATTACAGAAAAAATAAAGCCAGATTTATTTTCTGTGGGAGAATATTGGTCAGCAGATATATCTAAATTACATAAATACATAGAAGAAACAGAAGGTCAAATTTCTTTATTTGATGTACCTTTACATTATAATTTTTATTATGCTTCACTTGACGAAAATTACGATTTATCTAAGATTTTAGAACATACTTTAATGAAAGAAAATCCTTCAAAAGCAGTAACTTTTGTAGATAATCACGATACTCAACCCGGACAGAGTCTTCAAAGTTTTATAAACAACTGGTTTAAATTACCAGCATATAGTATAATTTTGCTTCGAAATGAGGGATATCCATGTGTATTTTATGGAGATATGTATGGAATTCCACATGATAATGTTTTAGCCTTAGAAAAGTTGGATGTACTTTTAAAACTTCGAAAAGAAAAAGCATATGGAAATCAAACAGATTATTTAGATAATCCAAATTACATTGGTTGGACAAGAGAAGGAGATGAAGAGCACTCAGATTCAGGTTTAGCAGTAGTTATATCAAATGCTGGAGATGGAGAAAAAAGAATGTATATAGGAAAGAAGTTTGCAGGAAAGTTGTTTGTAGATATACTTGAAAATTGTGAAGATGAGGTTTTTATAGATGATGAAGGATTTGGAAATTTTAAAGTAAGAGGAAAATCCGTATCAGTTTGGGTAATAAAGTAGAGAACAAAGAATATAAAAAAATGTTAGAATTTTATTCAAATTGTATTCATATTTTGCCCAAAATAATCCGAAAATATATTAAATAATTATCCGCACTTTAAATTAAGTGCGGATAATTAAATTGACGTGCTATTATTATATAATTCATCGGGACATATATCAGCTCCATTTTCCCATTCAATAGATAAGCCTGAAACTTTAACAGAATTAAATTTTTTTATATCTTTAAGTTCCTCAAAAAGTTTTAATTTGAAATACGGCTTTACATCAAAAATTCTTTTTTCGTTATTATTAAATAAAACTTCTAAAGTATAATTATCTAAAACTTTTACATCTATAGCTCTAGGTCTCATATAAATCACTCCAATCCTTTTATTTTTAATATTTCTCCATCATTATTTAAAGCATGCCATGCAGCTTTTAATTCATCTTTGTGTAATTCAATCCATGCATCTATTAATTTCTTTTGCTTTTTTGGCAAATTTCCGTCTAGTACTTTTCCCTCAAGTGTTATTGACATCTCATATTCATTATATTTTACATGTATATGTGGCTCGTTATGATGACCGCCTAATTCTGCATACATATATATAAGTATTCCATAAAAATGTGATATTACAGGCATGTTACCTCCTTTAATTATAGCATTATTGAAATTTTTTTTCAACTAAAAAATTGTATAAAAATATATTAAATTAATAAAAAATTGAACAAAACTTAAAACTATAGATGTAATTACAGATATAATACTATATTTTTTAAAATTTGTCAATAAAAAATGGAAAAAATTTCCTAAATAAAATTTTTCTGATTTCTTGAATTTTTTTTATTATTTTGTTATTATATATTTAGATAAAAGTAAGCAATAAAGAAATTAAAGGAGCAAAAAATGTACGAAAATATGGAAGAACTAAAACAAAGCTGCAAAGATTGTAAAAAGTGCAAATTATGTACTACAAGGCAAAATGTAGTATTTGGTGTTGGAAATGAACACGCAGATATAATGTTTATAGGAGAAGGACCAGGTGGAGACGAAGATAGACTAGGAGAGCCTTTTGTTGGAAAAGCAGGTCAGCTTATGAACAAAGCTTTTGATATAGTTGGAATTAAAAGAGAAGATATATATATTGCAAATATAGTAAAATGCAGACCTCCAAACAACAGAGATCCTGAAGAAGATGAAATTAAAGCATGTATGGATTATCTTCGAAATCAAGTTATGATTGTTAAGCCTAAAATAATTGTATTGCTAGGGAGAATAGCACTTCAAAATATTTTAGGAAAAGAATATAAAATAACTCAAGCTCGAGGAAAATGGATAGAGAAAAAGGGAATAATGTATTTGCCTACTTGGCACCCTGCTGCACTTCTAAGGGATGAGACTAAAAAAATTGAATTTTTGAAGGATTTAAAAGAGCTTATGAATTATAATTCAAAATATGAATATAGAGAGGATTAAAAAAATGCAAAATATAAAAGTAAAAGCTGATTATTGTTTAAATTGCAAAACAAAGCCGTGTTCTGTAAAAGGTTGTCCACTAAATAATGACATTCCTAATTTTATAAATGCAATTAAACAAGAACAATACGAAAAAGCCTATGAAATACTTACAAGAACTACTGTGTTGTCTTCTATTTGTGGAAGAATTTGCCCACATTATAAGCAATGTATGGGTTCATGTATAAGAGGAATAAAAGGCGAATCTGTAAGTATAGGAGATTTAGAGGCATTTGTTGGAGACTTAGCTATAGAAAACAATTATAGTATAAAAAAACGAAATATAAATAGCAAAAAAATAGCAATAATTGGTGGAGGACCTGCAGGACTTACTGCAGCAGCTTTTCTTGCTCGTACGGGAAATAAAGTTACAATATATGAAAAATATGATTACTTAGGAGGACTTCTTGTTCACGGAATTCCTGAATTTAGACTTTCGCAAGAAATTATAAAAAAATCTATTGACAAAATTTTAGAATTAGGAATAGATGTAAAGTATAATCAAGAGTTAGGAAGAAATCTTGATTTAAAAGAATTAGAAAAGGAATACGATAATATTATTTTAGCATTTGGTGCAAATGTTTCTTCAAAAATAAATATAGAAGGTGAAAATTTAAAAGGAGTTTATGGTGCAAATGAGCTTATAGAATATAATAATCACCCAAACTATGAGGGAAAAACTATTGTAGTTAATGGTGGCGGGAATGTTGCTATGGATGCTGCAAGAACTATAAAAAGGCTTGGTGCGAAAAAAGTAATAGTAGTTTATAGAAGAGCAAGAGAGCAAATGCCTGCTGAACAAAAAGAAATAGAAGATGCTATAAATGAAGGCATAGAATTTTTGTTTTTGAACAAAATAGTTAAGATAATAGGGAATGAAGTAGTAAAAAAAGTAGAATTATTAAAGACAGAGCTTATACAAAAACAAGGAGAAAGCCGACTTATTCCTGTAGAAATAGCAAATAGCAATTACTTTATGGATGTCGATTATGTAGTTATGGCAATTGGTTCACATCCTGCAGATTTTATAAAAAATATAGGAGTGGAACTTGATGAAAGAGGCTACATAAAAATAGATAAAAATGGTTTAACATCAAATCCGAAAATCTTTGCTATTGGCGATTTAGCAGGAAATATATCAACAGTTGCTTGGGCGGCAAAGAGTGGGAGAGAAGTGGCAAATCAAATTGATTTAACATAAATAGTAGCAATTCTTGTAACATAAATGTAATATTTCCGTAAATTCAAGACTGAAGCGAAGTTAAAATTTAAAATTAAAATCTGTTGCAATTGCAACAGATTTTAATTTTTGCAATGCTATAATTTTTAACAGATAAAGTAAAGAAAAATCGAAACACATAAGAACCATTTTGTGCAGATTATCAATACTTTCAAGCTAAATACTTAATTTTAAAAGGAAGGGGATTACCATGAAAATCGTAAAAAGAGATGGAACAATAGTTGAATACGACAGAGAAAAAATACGTACAGCTATTCAAAAAGCAAATGCAGAAGTCAAAGGAAGAGAAAAAATTTCAAAAGAAGGAATCCAAGAAATTATAAAATATATCGAAGAATTAGACAAAAAGAGAATGCTTGTTGAAGATATTCAAGATATTATTGAACAAAAATTAATGGAAATGGGTAAATACCTATTAGCCAAAAAATATATTACATATCGTTACAAAAGAGAATTAGTAAGAAAAGCAAATACAACTGACCAAACGATAAAAGAATTAATTGATGGAGAGAGCGAATATTGGAATACAGAAAACTCTAATAAAAATGCAACTGTAGTTACAACACAAAGAGATTATTTAGCAGGAATAACAAGTACAGACATAACAAGAAGATTTTTACTTCCAGAAGATGTTGTAAAAGCTCATGATGAAGGAATAATCCACTTCCATGATGCAGATTATTTTGCACAAAATGCTTTACACAATTGTGATTTATTAAACTTAGATGATATGCTTCAAAACGGAACAAATATTAATGGTGTTTTAATTGAGAAACCTCATAAATTTTTAACAGCAATGACAATTGCAACACAAATAATAACAGCTGCAACATCAAGCCAATATGGTGGTGCAACAGTTACAATGACACATTTAGCTCCATTTGTAAGAGATAGTTATAATAAATATGTAAAAAAATATGAAGAAAGAGGACTTCCAAAAGATCAAGTTAAAAATTTTGCTAAACAAGATTTAAAGAAAGAAATTGAAGATGGAGTTCAAACTTTCCAATATCAAATAAATTCAATGACAACAACGAATGGACAAGCACCGTTTTTAAGTGTATGTTTCTATTTAGGAGAAACAGAAGAATATAAAGAAGAACTTGCAATGATTATAGAAGAATTTTTAAAACAAAGAATTCTTGGAATGAAAAATGAAAAAGGTGTATATATAACACCTGCATTCCCAAAACTTCTATATGTATTAGAAGAAGATAATATGCATGAAAATAGCAAATACTGGTACTTAACAGAACTTGCCGCAAAATGTACAGCAAAGAGAATGGTTCCAGACTATATTTCAGAAAAAGTTATGAAAGAATTAAAGAAAAATGAATATGGAGAAGGAGAATGTTATCCATGTATGGGATGTCGTTCATTCTTAACACCAGATAGAAATATTAGTCGTGGAAATGTTGCAAAAGCTAAAAACTATGTTGAAGGAAAAGGAAAATACTACGGAAGATTCAACCAAGGTGTTGTTACAATTAACTTAGTAGATGTTGCATTATCTTCAGATAAAGATTTTGAATTATTCTGGAAAATATTTGATGAAAGACTTGAACTTTGCCACAGAGCTCTACAAGCGAGACACGAAAGACTTGCAAAAGCTACAAGTGATGTAGCACCAATTCTTTGGCAACACGGAGCATTAGCAAGACTTGATAAAGGAGAAAGCATACATAACTTATTACATGGAGGATATTCAACAATTTCTTTAGGATATGCAGGACTTTATGAATGTGTTAAATTTATGACAGGACATAGTCATACAGATGAAGGAAAAGGTAAAGAATTTGGTCTAAAAGTAATGCAGAGAATGAATGATAAATGCAAAGAATGGAAAGAAGCAGAAGATATAGATTACAGTGTTTATGGTACACCAATTGAAGCTACAACTTACAAATTTGCAAAATGTTTGCAAAAAAGATTTGGGAAAATAAAGGGAATAACAGACAGAGGATATATAACAAACTCATATCATATTCCTGTATTTGAAGAAATAGATGCATTTACAAAATTAAAAATAGAAAGCGAGTTCCAAAGATTAAGCCCAGGTGGAGCTATATCTTATGTAGAAACTCCAAATTTACAAAATAACTTAGAAGTTGTAATACAATTAATCAAATTTATATATGACAATATAATGTATGCAGAAATGAATACAAAATCAGATTATTGCCAAAAATGTGGATTTGATGGAGAAATTTTAATAGATGAAAATCTAGAATGGTATTGTCCAAATTGTGGAAATAGAGATCATAAAACTCTAAATGTTGCAAGAAGAACATGTGGCTACATTGGAAGCAATTTCTGGAACAAAGGTAGAACACAAGAAATAAAGGAAAGAGTATTACATATTGATAATAAAGATTTGTAAGGTGGATTTTGGGGACGGAGGAAAAATTCACTCTGTTAGAAGAAAAATATAACACAAAACAAAAGAAATTTATAAATTAGGGATGATTCTTTTATAGAAAAGAGTCGTCCCAAAATTATATATAATATTTAATAAAAATTTCATAGCAATATCTAAAAGTAAAAATGAAAATTTTTTAATTATAGTAATAGGAGATGACTAGCAAAATGAGATATAATAAAATTAGAAAAATGGACATAGCAAATGGACCAGGAGTTAGAGTTTCTATATTTATGCAAGGATGTGAATTCCATTGCAAAAATTGCTTTAATCAAGAAACTTGGGGATTTGATGGTGGAGAAGAATTTACAGATGAAACAATAGAAAAAGTACTTAATGCTTGTGACAAAGACTATATAGAAGGTCTTTCAATACTTGGTGGAGAACCAATGCATCCGAAAAATATTGAAGGAACTACAAAACTTGCAAAAGCATTTAAAGAAAAATTTCCAAACAAAACATTATGGGTATGGTCAGGATTTACTTTTGAAAAATATTTAAAAGATAAACCTGTACTAAATTATGTTGATGTTTTAGTAGATGGACAATATGTAGATGAATTACATAATCCTACTCTTAAATGGAAAGGTTCTTCAAATCAAAGAGTAATTGATGTTAAGAAGTCATTAAAGAAGAATAATGTGGTTTTGTTTGAAAAATAAAAAAGAGAAGCGGTGTAATTTTTGAGAAAAAATACATCGCTTTTTGATATTAGTTCAAAATTAGGGTTGCAATTGAATGGCTTGCTATTGTATCATAAATTAAATTTTCATTAATGCACAAATTATAATCAATATCCCAATCATATTTATTCATAATAACAATGGTTATTGAATTATCAGGATTTTTAAAACTGCACATCTCAAGCTTATCTGTATATTTACTAAATGCAATTCTTTTGGCACCAACCTTAATAAATTTGCTAAAATGACCGATATAATAATAAGTTAAATTTTTTATATAGTCAGAAGAGTCTTCATTTAGCATACAAGGACTATTGCAGAAATTATTTTTATGGTTTGGCCCACCTTCATGGTCAAGCATTATGTTCCAATCTATAAATGCATTTGCACCTGAATTTAAATCACCACAAATTTCATGTCCATAAAGTTCTCCATTTGGAATTTCGTCACATTGTTTAAAATTAGAATAGCCTGTACAACATTCTGTATGTATAAGTAATTTGTCAGGATACATATCATGGAATAATTTTAAGTTTTCAAAATGATCCCCAGAATAGTAATGAAAAGCAACACCAGAGATTGCTTCATTTCCTCCCTCTACAGAGAGTTCTTCTTTTGCTCTAGAATAAACTCTATCTTTGTTATGATCCCAAATAAGAATTTTTGTGTCTATATTATTTTTTTTAAAAGTTGGATACAGATAATTAATTGCAAAGTTAGCTTCATGTTTTGCATCATATAAGCAAGACTCCCAAGTTTGAATTGCATTAGGCTCATTTTGAACTGTTACATAATTTATATTAAAACCTTCATTTTTGTAAGCATTTATATATTTTGCAAAATAATCTGCCCATTTTTGTTTATAGCTAAAGCGTAATTTTCCACCTAAAACAACCAATCTAGTGTTTTTCATAAACCAAGGAGGGCTCCAAGGAGATGCAAGAAATTCTAAATTTGGATTTTTCTCAAGAGCATTTTTTAAAAATGGAATTATATATTGTTTATCTTTATCTATGCTAAAATCAGATAAATCACGTTTTGAAGCATATGCATAGGGTTTAATTGAAAAGTCACAACTTCCTATTGGAATTCTGGTTATAGAATAATTTATTCCATCAGGAGAAAAGTAATCATTTATAAGATTTTCTTTTTTTTCTTGAGGAAGTTTGCTGAAAGCGTAACCTGAAGCTTCTGTGACAGCTCCTCCAAAGCCTATTATTTTTTGATAGGTTATTTCTGGATAAATGTTTATAAGATAGCTTTCAAATCTTTTTGGCATTCGTTTTGCTTTGAGTTCTGTTTTGTTAAAAAATAAGTTTTGATTAAAATTTGTTTCATATCTTGTTATTTTCATAGTATCATTCCTTTTTTGTAATATATATTATATATACTATATAGTATTTGGATAAAAATTACAAGTAAAATTAAGTGAATATAATAATACAATTTATTTATTCCAAAGTAGTTGAAAAAACTATTTTAAGTATATAATAAGAATGGTAAATAATTACATTAAAAAAGCGAAGGAATAAAATCTTTCGCTTTTCTGATTTCTTTTTGGAGGCGACACCCGGATTTGAACCGGGGATCAGAGTTTTGCAGACTCGTGCCTTACCACTTGGCTATGTCGCCATAAACTTTAAACTATATAATTTTGCATAAATTAAACATATATAGTATATATGCAATAAAACGAATATAGAATAAAAATTGGAGCGGGAAACGGGGCTCAAACCCGCGACCTCTGCCTTGGCAAGGCAGCGCTCTATCAACTGAGCTATTCCCGCAACTCAAATACTAATATAACAGAAATTATAGTATTTGTCAAGTACTTGCTAGAATTTTTTGCAACTGTAATTAAAAACTATTAAATAGTACTTATTAATGTATATTCGTTTCAGCAAAATTTATTCCGTTTTGAATAGCATTATTTTTGTAGATTGTTTTCCCATATTCTAATAATCTACTAGAAAAACAAGGAGAATTACTTGCAAGTTTTGCAAATTCACATATAGAAACATAAACTAGAGATGAATCTTTAAATTCTGTATCTATATCGGCAAACACTAAAAAATATTTAGAGTTATATTCATAAAGTGAAATTTTTTTTGCAAATTTTTTTAAACTACCTAATTTAGAATTTTTTAAATATGTACAAAAATTACAAAATTCATTAAAATTTTCAAATTGATATATTGCATATTTAGAAGATAAATCTAATTTTTTTCTTTTTACTTTAGGTAAGACAGACTTTTTTTGTGATTCATTTGTTATTTTTGTAAATGTTAAAATAAAAAATCCATCATTAGAAATAAATGCTTCAATTAAAAGCTTAGAATCCTGAGTGTCAAAACCTACTTCTTTTTCTGCTTCTTTTAATAATTTTTTGAAAAATTTTTGAGTTCCGTCGGTATTTTTTATTAAAGAATGTATATCAATATTTTTCTTAGCTAAATCATCTATATTGAATATGATTCTTATTTTATTATCTGTAAGTTTTTCTATTTTCATAAAGGCCTCCATTTTATTTATTTATCTATTTATATTATACTACTATTATTATTATATTTAAAGACACAATTTTTGGTAATAAATATATTATTATTTACAAATTATAATTTACTTTTTTTAAGCTATTTTTTGAAAAACTAATAAATTGTAAATCAGTAATAAAAATATAACATAAAAATTAAAAAAAATCTACATTTTACTTGAAAAAAAATAAATTTCAATATATAATATGTAAAGATAAAATTACGGACATAGGAGTTTAATAATTATTTAAAGAGAGGAACGTGAGAAAAATGGCAGTAAAAGACAGAGGAAGAGTAGTTTCAATATTATTTGTTTTAGCAGGATTAGTAATAGGAGGATTAATAGGAAATTTAACTGCAAATATAAATGGGCTAAGTTGGCTGTCTTATGGGGAAGAATTTGGACTTAGAGATCCTGTAATTCTTGATTTGAATGTTTTAACTTTAACATTAGGGCTTACTATAAAAATAAATATTGCAAGCATAATTGGAGTAATTATTTCTTTAATTGTATATAGAAAGGTATAATAAAAGAAAATAATTAAATAATATTGAATTGTAGATTATTAAATGAAAGTTGGGGTATAGGGGCAGAAAGGATGCAGACTTGAAAATAAAAGAATTACCTGAAATGGAAAGACCATATGAAAAATTAGAATTATATGGAGAAAAAGCATTATCAAATGCTGAATTACTGGCAATAATAATTAAAAATGGAACAAAAGAGAAAACATCTGTAGAGATGGCAAACGAAATTATAAACTTAAATACAAATGAAGATAGAGGAGACCTAAATTTTTTAAGAGACTTAAGTTTAGAAGAGCTTATGAATTTAAAAGGAATCGGAAGAGTTAAGGCAATACAAATAAAAGCAGTATGTGAATTAGCTACAAGAATGAGTAAACCAAGCAATTACAAAAAAGTACAGATAAAAAGTCCAAATGATGTTGCGAAACTACTAATGAATGATTTAAGATTTGAAAAAAGAGAAATAGCAAAAGTTTTATTTTTGAATAACAAAAATGTTGTTACAAAAATATTAGATGTGGCTATAGGGTCAGGAAATTTTTCAAATTTAAATATAAGATATATACTTTCAGAAACCGTAAAGATAAATGCTCCCAAAATAATATTGGTACATAATCATCCGAGTGGAGATCCGACTCCATCAGGTGCGGATTTTATGGTTACAAATAAACTTAAAGAAGCGGCAGAAATTTTAAAAATAGAATTAGTAGATCATATTGTTATTGGCAATATGAAGTATAGAAGCATATTAGTTGAAAAATAATTGGATTTTAGTTGTGTTAAAATTTTACTTAAAAATGTTCACATACAAAAAGTATGCTCCGCTTTTGCGTAAAATGTTGACTTGCTAAAATACCAATTCTTTTCCAACAGAAAGTAAGTTAAAGACTTGGAAAGGAATGAAGAAAATGGGCTTATTTGGTTTGAATTCAAAAGATGTAGGAATTGATTTAGGAACATCAAATATTTTAGTTACATTAAAGGGCAAGGGAGTTGTACTTAAAGAACCTGCAGTTGTTGCAACAGATATAAAGACTGGTAAAATTTTAGCCACAGGATTTGAAGCAAAAGAAATGCTTGGAAGAACTCCAGAAACTATAAAAGCAGTAAGACCTATGAATGATGGAGTTATAGCAGATTATACTGCTACAAGACTTTTACTAAAAAATATATTAAAAAAGGTAAATCAAAAATACAATTCTAGAAGACCAAGAGCAGTTGTAGGTGTGCCATATGGAATAACAGAGGTAGAAGAAAGAGCAGTAGAAGAATCAACAATTTTTGCAGGAGCAAGAGAAGTGTATTTGGTAGAAGAGCCTATGGCAGCTGCAATTGGAGCAGGTTTACATGTAGAAGAACCAAGTGGAAGTATGGTTGTAGATTTAGGAGCAGGAACGACAGAAGTTGCAGTTATATCTTTAGGAGGAATAGTAGTTAGCAACTCTTTAAGGATTGCAGGAGATGAATTAGATGAAGATATTATAAATTATATAAAAAAAGAACATAGTCTTTCAATTGGATATACTACAGCAGAAGAAATAAAGATTGAACTTGGATGTGCATCTCCATTAATGACACAAGAAAGTATGGAAATAAGAGGAAGAGATTTAAACACTGGACTTCCAAGAAATATAACAATTACATCTACACAAATTATGTATGCATTAAAAGAATCAATTTCGAGAATTGTAGAAGCAGTTAAATTAACTTTAGAAAAAACACCTCCAGAACTTGCTGCAGATTTAGTAGAAAAAGGAATTGTTTTAACAGGTGGAGGAGCCTTACTTAAAAATTTAGATAAACTTTTAAGTGATGAAACAAATATGCCAGTATATATTGCAGATGAACCACTAGAGTGTGTTGTAAGAGGAACAGGAAAAGTCTTAGAAGAGCTTGAAAGACTAAAACCAGTATTAATCAATAATCGAAAGAGAAGAAATTAAGTTGTAAATAAATTTAAAGATTTACAACAAAATTTATTTAGAAAGGAATTCAAATGTATAATAAAAAGAAATATGGAATAGTGGGAGTTATAATAGCTATTTTAGTTTTAATTATATTGTTTATTTTAACAAATATACAAAATAGTAAATTATCTTATTTTGAAAATATAGCTAATAAAGTAGTAATGCCTGTTCAAAATGGATTAACATATTTAAAAAATAAATTAAATGGAAACTCATCTTTTTTTGCAAATGTAAATAATTTAAAACAAGATAATGAAAATTTACAAAAGAAAAATACAGAATTAGAAGAAAAATTAAGAGAATTAGAGAGTATTAAAGCTCAGAATGAGAGTTTAAAACAATATCTTAATTTAAAAGAGAAATATAGTGATTATGTTGCTGTTCCAGCAGATGTAATAAATAGAGACATAAGTAACTATTCAAAAAATATTGTTATAAACATAGGAACTAAGGATGGAATTAAAGAAGGTATGACAGTTATTGCAGCAGAAGGATTAGTTGGACATATTATTTCAGTAACTGATTCAACATCTAAAGTACAGACAATAATAGATAGTTCAAGTTCTACGAGTGCATTACTTAGTACATCAAGAGATAGTATTGTATGTAAAGGAGTTTTAAACAATGACAATCAATTAAAAGCAATGTATATTCCAATGGATGCAATAGTTTCACAAGGAGATACAATAGAAACTTCAGGATTGGGTGGAATTTATCAAAAAGGTATCTATATTGGTACAGTAGAAAAAGTAGAAAATACTGCAGATTTAACTAATAGATATGCACTGGTTTCTGTTGCGGTTAATTTTAAAAAATTAGAGTCAGTTTTAGTAATTAAAAATAACTAGAATTACATGCTAAACTAATATATTAAAAGGGAGGTTTGTATTGTGAAAAAATTTGTAATAAACATTATTATCATATTAGTTTTTTGGGTGATATATTTTTTGCAATCAAATCTTTTTACATGGTTTAAAATAGCAGGAGTAATGCCAAATTTATTTGTAATATTAGTATTATTTATAGGATTATATTCAAATAAGTATATGGGAGTAATATATGGAATAATTTTTGGATTATTGATAGATTTATTTATTGCCAAAAAAATAGGAATTACTGCAATTATGCTTGGGGTTGTTGGAGCAATTGGCACAGCATTTGATAAAAATTTTTCAAAGGAAAATAGAATTACTCTAATAATAATGGTGATGATTTCAACATTTGTTTTTGAACTTGGAGAGAATTTAATTTTGTATATAATAAACAGAGTATATATAGAGTTTTTACCATTTATTGAGATTTTACTAATAGAGTGTTTTTATAATGCAATACTTACAATTATTTTGTATCCATTAATGCGCAAACTAGGAAACAAAGTAGAAAATGAGTATAAAGGAAATAAAATTTTGACTAGATATTTTTAGAACTAAAAAAGATATATTTATTTAGATGTATTAAAAATCGAGGTGAAATAATAGATTGAAAAAAAGAATCAAAAAAGAAAATGTAAATTTAAGATTTAATATTCTAACTGTGGTGGTTTATGTTGTAGGTATTGTTCTACTAGTAAGACTATTTAACTTACAAATAGTGCATGGAGCCGAATATAGAGAAATATCAAATACAAGGTTATCAAGAGAGAGTACATTAGAGGCAACAAGAGGAGATATCTTAGATAGAACTGGAAATGTACTTGCTACCACAAAAACGACTTTTAATTTATCTTTATACAAAATCAAATCAGATGATGAAACATTAAATAAATGCATATTAAATATAACTAAATTATTATCTAAAAATAAAGCAGATTATCCAGATAATTTTCCAATCAATAAAGACAAGAAATTTACAATAAAAGGTGAAGAACTAAAAAAATGGTTAAAAAATTATAAATTAAGTGAAAATTCAAAAGAACAAGATGTTATAAATTATTTTGTGAAAAAATATAAAATTACAAACGAGGATTGGAATGACATAAAAAAAATAATAGCTATAAGATATGAAATTACAACAAAAGGATATAGTAGTACTAAATCTTTATCTATTGCAAAAAATGTATCAAGAGAAGTGGTTGCACAAATTAGTGAAAAAAATACAGATTATCCAGGAATAACAATATCAACAGATTCTGAAAGAGTATATGGATATGGAAATTTAGCTTCACATATTTTAGGCTATATTGGAAGAATAGGACAAGAGGAATATAATGCAAGTAAAGAAAGTGATAATCCATACAAAAATGATGATTATGTTGGTAGAACTGGAATAGAAAATATGTTTGAAAGCTATTTAAGAGGAAAAGATGGAAAAGAAGAAATAGAAATGTCCGTAGATGGTGCAGTAACAGGAAGTACTGTAACAAAAGATGCAGAGCAAGGGTCAACAGTTGTACTTACAATAGATGCTAAACTTCAAAAAATTGCAGAAGAAGCATTAAAAAATAACATTAAAAAAATAAAAAAAGGAGGATTTGGAAAAAAATATAATGCAGAAGGAGGAAGCGTTGTTGTTTTAGATGTAAAAACAGGTGAAGTAAGAGCTATGGCTAGTTATCCTGACTATAATCCAAATGTATGGGTAGGTGGTATAAGTACAGAAGATTACAAAAAGATAAAAGAACAAAATTCTTTGTTCAATAAAGCTGTATCTGGAGCTTATGAACCTGGATCTGTTTTCAAAATGGCAACAGCAATAGCAGGACTTGAGACTGGAGTTATTTCTAAAACAGAAAAAATTAATGATACAGGAATTTATACTAGATATAGAGATTATCAGCCTAGATGTTGGATATATAATCAATCACATCATGGACATGGATTTGTTAATGTAAAACAAGCTATTCAAAAGTCATGTAACTTTTTCTTTTTTGAAACAGCATATAGAATGGGTATAGATGATTTGGAAAAATATGCTAAGTACTTTGGATTAGGAAATAAAACTGGCATAGAGCTTCCAAGTGAAACAGCAGGAATTATGGCTTCTAAAAAAACAATAAAGAATTGGTCTGGAGGAAGGACTTTGCAAGCTGCAATAGGACAGCAAAGCACTTTTTCGCCATTACAAATTGCTAAATATACTGCAATAGTGGCAAATGGTGGAAAACAAATAAATCCAACTTTGGTAAAAAATGTTTTAAATTCAGATGGAACAGAAGAAAGTAAAGGCCAAATAAAAAGATATGTAAAAGAAAAATTAAATTTGCCAAAAGATGATTCAAAAGACTTAAAAATTTCAAAAGATAATATAAAAATCGTTCTAGAAGGAATGAAATCAGTTGCTCAAGATGGTGGTACTGCATATAATATATTTAAAGATTTTGAAATAGAAATTGGAGGAAAAACTGGGTCAGCAGAAGCTCCAGGAAACAAAGTAAACGCTTGGTTTACAGGATTCGCGCCATATGATAACCCTGAAATATGTGTTGTAGTTATGGTAGAAAATGGAGGACATGGTAATTATACAGCAGAAGTAGTAAGAGAAATAATAGCAGAATACTTTGGGATGAATATAAAATCAGATGAAATACAAGAGAATAATAAAGCGGAAAAATATACGGAGAGTATAAATTAATGACATATTAAATCAACAATAAAGTGAAGGGAAGATTATAATGAAAAGTAGTTGTTTAAATGTATTTCAGAGAAATAATTGTGTTGTATTTAAAATTAATGATGGATCTGAATTTGAAGATATAAAAAAAGAAGTAAAAAAGAGATCTACTCAGTTAAAGAAAATTTATAAGGACGATAAAACTCCTATAAAAGTAATTGGAAGGGCATTAAAAAATAAAGAAATTGAACAAATAGAAACTATAATAAAAGATATCTTAGATGTAGATATAGAATTTGATATGCCTAGAGAAATGGGGTTGTCTAATATAAAAAGAACATTTGCAAGCGAAATTTCTACATCTGAAACAAAATTTCATAGAGGTTCATTAAGATCAGGTCAAAGATTAGAGGAAGAAAGAAGTATTGTTATAATTGGGGATGTAAATTCTGGAGCAGAAGTTATAGCCTCAGATAATATTGTAGTTTTAGGAGCTTTAAGAGGTTTAGCACATGCGGGAGCTAAAGGGAATAAAGAAGCGATTATTGCTGCAGGAAGATTAGATACGGCTCAAATGAGAATTGCCAATATTGTAAAAGAATTCAACAGAGAAGAGGAACCACTTCGTAAATTAGCTTATGCATATATTGATGAAGACAAAATTATTATTGAATAGCTTGTATTATTAATATAAGATCAAATTTGCATAGAAACTACATAAACTATGTAAGAAGTATTAAAATTAGGCATATAAACAATTCATCATTATGCACATTTTCAGAGTAAAGAAAAAACAATATACAAATAATCAAAATATCATCAAAATAAAGCTTCAAGCCAAATATTTCAAAAAAAGCTTCAGAAGTGTCATTGTTTTCAGTGGTACTAGAAGCTTTTTTGTTTTGGTTAGAGTTACTTTGTTCTATATAGTTTTGATTTGAAGTTGAAATATAATTTGAAAATTCGTTAGATTTTTGTCTATTTTGAGTGCTTTGATTAAAAGGTTTATTAGGATATCTATAATTATTAAAAAAAAATGGAATATTAAAAGGCGGATAAAAATGCATCTAATATCATCTCCAATCTAACTGTTTTTCCAATACCACAAAAGTATTACTCAGAAATTATTTATAGAAAATTTTGCACTTAAAAAATTTACAGAACAATGTATTAATCAAAGTTTTATATCAATTTAAATATTAACACATAGAATTATATGTGATCAGATTTGTTATTGAAAAGTTTTGAAACCTGAGTTATTTTAAGAATATTTATGTATTGATCTAATTTTTCCTGTCTACTCTTACGTAAATAAGGTTTTAAAGAATAAAGCAAATTACTATCTTGATTATTTGAATTGTTTAATGTTTCCATTATAGATTTAAGTTTCATAATTGTTTCAAAATCAATATTAGTAGATGAATTAGTAGATTGCGAGCTAGATTGATTAGTATCAGTGTTGGTTTCGCATTGATTATTTTGACAAGTATTTGAATTGGTCTTATATTGAGAATTGTAACTAATATTTGTGCTATTTTCAGATTGAATGTTTTGAGAGGATTGCTCATTAGAGCTGTTTTTTTTAAGCATATTTATCAAATTATTGACCATATCAGGAGAAATATTAAAATTATCAGCCATTTTTTATCCTTCCTTTTTTGCTATTGATGTTTATTTTGATTATTTAAAGCCTGTATAATACGTTGTTTATCTTCATTACTAAGCATTTGATTTAGTTGGTTAATACCATTAGCTAACTGATTTGTATCCATTTTGGATAGCATATTTATTAAACTAGACATATCATTGTTATTCATGTAATCACACCTTTCTATCACATATATATTTAATAATATTTTATAATATGAAATTAATTTGAAAATGTGACAAAAGAAAAAGTTACATAAAAACTTTAAAAAATTAACCAAATCACTTGCAAAATTAGGAAAAAAAGCGTATAATAATAATAGAGTGTCAATTTATGTTTTTTAGGTAACAAAAATGTAATAAAAATGTAAAAAAATGGCATAGATGAAAAGCCGTAAGCTAATTTTAAATATTCAAAAAACTATATATTGACAACAAAAAAATGTTTAATTATAATAAGAACAGACATATTTTGAAATAATAAATATACACTTTAAAGGGAGGAAAAGTATGAACACCACAGGAAGAAGAATTATTCAAAAAACTTGTGCAATAGCGTCTATCTTTACGATTACTATGGCAGATTTAAGTATGGTTGGCTCAAACTTAATTCAGATGGCTCAAATTGGGTCAAGTTCGATAAGCTATGCTATTGATACAGCAGAAGTAAATAATCAAAATATCGAATTTAAAGCATATTTTGCAAACAACAAAACACTAAATACTACAGCTGCGATAGACAAACAAGATTTAAAAGTTACATTTGAGTTAGGTGTTAAGAAAGATGGATATTTATCTAATGCAAAAATAGAATTAGATGAGAATGCAAATTTTAAATTTAAAACAGATACAAAAAGTGAATATATTAGTAACATTGATGAAAAATCACTGACTTTTAAACAAATAAATGATGGTGATATAAAAACAGTAGAAGTTGGAATAGAATTTACTAATTTGCAAGAATTCGATATAGACTATTTATCAAGAACATCTATAATCAATTTAACAGGAAACTATGTTAATAGTAAAAATAGTGCACAAATAAAAGGCAAAGCTGAGCTTAACTTAAATTGGACATATCCTGAAAATATAAATTCAGTATTAAGTGCAGAAGTATTAACAAATGCTACATATAATGAAGATGGAACAAACAAAAAAATAGTTCAACTTTTAGTTAAAAGTAAAATAGAAAATAATTCTTATCCTGTAAGAGATACAAATATAGAATTAAATATTCCAGCAGAAGCTGAAACTGTTACAGTACATAAAAGGACAACAGCTTCAACAAATGGAGATAAAGAATTTTTATCATCAAATTATGAATATAAAGATGGGAAGTTAATTATAAGAGTTGCAAATGGTCAAAATAACAAAATAGTATGGCAAAAAAATGCAAGTGATGAATTTGTAGTTACATTAAAATATCCAGAAACAGTCGAAATTACAAATTCAAAAATTACTGCCAATTCTTCAATCTATACATATAATGATAAAGTATTATCTAAAAGTGTAGAAACGACTATTTCAGAAAATAAAGAAAATTTTGCGACTATAACAGAAAAAGAAACTCAATCAGAAATAGCAAAAGGAAAAATATATGCTGGAGAGCAAAAAGAGTATATAACAAAAACAGAAGTTAATATAGATTATGCAAGTGTATTACAAAAACTTGAGATATTAGAACAAGAGTCAAAAGCACTAAAAGGCGAAGAAGAAAAAGAATTATCAGTCATATACAAAAACATTAAATTTAACAAAGCAAATATTGAAAATGTGTTGGGAAGTCAATGGAATATAAGCATACAAGATCAAGCAAGTAATATTAAAACAATTACAAACACAAATGAAACAGATGAAAGTGGAAATATAATAGTTGCTCTTGAATCAGGTGCAAAAGTGTTAAATATAGAAACATCAAAACCTGTAAATAATGGAGTTTTAAAATATGAAGTAACAAAAACAATAGAAAAGACTAATTATAAAAGAACAGAGATAAAAGAATTAACTAAAATAAAAGATTCAAATAAAGTAACATATACAAAAAATGATGGTTTGACAAATACAGCAACATCAAATTCTACAATAACTTTAAAAGAAACAGAATCAAGAGCAAGTTTAAAAGTAGAACCAATTACACTTACAACATCAGCAGAACAAGAAATGCACATAACAGCAGTATTAGAGACAGATAGTGAATATAGAGATTTATTTAAAAATCCAGTTGTAAAAATTAAATTACCAAAACAAATAAATAAAATATATGCAAAATGTAGTTTAATGTATGGAAATGGTCTAAACTTAGAAAAAGGTAATTTTAAAATAAATCAAGAAAACGGACAAGAAGTTATAACAATTAATTTAACAGGAGAACAAAAAAATTATCAGGGTGATGCTGTAAAAGGTGCAACACTAAATATAACTGCAAATGTTGGACTAGATAAGATGGCAACTAATAGTTTAGAAGAAATTGTTATGACATATACAAACGAAAATGCTACTAGCTTTGCAGATAAAGGAGAGCAAAAAGTTAATATTAATATAGTAGCACAAAATTCAATGATATTAACAAACAATATAGAAGAATATAATATTACAACACTTGGAAAAGAAACTGACAAAGAAATTAAACTTAGTAGTAATGCAGAAGCTAAAAATGCAACAGTAAAAATGCAAGTAGTAAATAATGAAGAAACAGATATATCAAATATAGCAATACTTGGAAAAATAGCAAATATAAGTGGAAAAATAGAAAGAACAAGTAAAATAAGAACAAATATGGAAAATGCTAAAGTTTATTATACATCTGTAGAAAATCCTACAACAAGTATTAGCAAAGCAGAAAACAATTGGAAAGAAGATGCCACAAAAGATTCTAAATACTATTTAATAGTAATTAATTCACTTGCAAATGGTGCGAAAATAAACTTTAGTTATGACATAAATATTGCAAAGAATTTACCATATAATCTAAGTACAGAAACTTTCTACAAAGTTTCATATACAAACAACTTAAGTACTACCCAAAAGCAAGCAGAATCTACAAAAATAGTTCTATTTACAGGAAAAGTAGCAGAAATAACGACCAGTTTAACAGCAAAAGTTCAAGGAACAGAAATAAAACAAGGTGATGAAGTAAAAGCGGGAGAAATAATAGAATATACAGTTAAGGTTTCAAATTCGGGAAGTCAAAAGATGGAAAACGCAACAATTAAAGCAACTATACCAGAAAATACAATTTTATTAGATATTAACCCAAAATATCCAGGGGTAAATGAAGAATCAGGAGACTATACATATGATGAACCATATTATATTGAAAAAGCAGATACTGTTCTTACAAAAAGTAATGTTAGTTTAAATGAAAACGAATATATAATTTTAAAATATAAGGTAAAAGTAAAAGAAAACTTAACAGAAATAAAAACAGAATCTACAAAATTATCTGTTACAGTAGTAGAAGGAGAAACGAAAACTCAAGAATTTTCAAATAAATTTGTACCTGCTACATTAACAATAAATATTATTCCTGTAGGAAGAGATATAGTTACTGAGCTTGAAAACGGACAAAGATGTTTATATTTTGCAGATGTAAATAATATATCAAATTCTGAACAAAAAGATATACAGATAACAATTAAAGAAAATGATCTAATTTCAATAGATAGTATAGAATATCATTCTGGAGAGACTACAGAAGAAGTTCCAAGTAATACAAAGACATTTACAATAAAATCTATAAAGCCAAAGGACAAAGCTACAATAAAACTACAAACAACAATAAAACAACCTACAGAAACATTAACATATGCACAAATAGGATTGGAAGCAAAAGATAAAAATAATTCAGTGTATAGATCTAATTTAGTTACAGATAATGTAAGTACGGAAAAAATAAAAGTACAATTGTCTACTACAACTACATCTAAAAATACAGATAGATATGTTCAATCAGGAGATACGATTACATATATAGCAAAAATAAAAAATATTGGAAATGTAGATTCAGATAATTTAAGAATAGAAACAATGATTTCTGATTATCTAGAAATTGAATCAGTTACTCTTAATGGAAAACAATATGCAGAAACAGAATATGAAATAGAACCATATTTTGAAGATGATAATGAATATAGTATTGTTGTAATAGAAAACTTAGGTATAAAACAATCAGAAGAATATACTCTTCAAATAACTACAAAAGTTTCAGACAACCTACCATTAGAAACAGGTATACTAAAATTAAGAAACAAAGTATTAGTATATGGAAATATAGGACTGGTAGATGAAACAAATACAAATGAATACTATATAAAAATAGAAGAAGAAAAAGATGAAGAAGTTGATCAAGATGATATTTCAGATGATATAGATGATCAGCAAGATGATGATTCGGATGAACCAAATGTAGATGATTCAGATGATATTGATTATGGAGATCAAAACACAGAAACATATACAATTACAGGAACAGTATGGAAAGACGAAAATAATGATGGTTTAAGAGATGATGAAGAAGAATTATTAGAAGGAATAAAAGTATATGCAATTAATGTAGTTACAAATAAAATAGCAACATATGAAAATGAGGAGATAACAACTACAACAGGCAGTGACGGAACTTATGAATTATCAAATCTTTCAAAAGGAAAATATATAGTTACATTTGAATATGACACAGATAAATATATGGTTACATCATATAAAGCAGATGGAATAGATGAATCAATAAATTCAGATGCAGTCAAAGCTTCAAGAATGATAAATGATCAAGAAATAACCGCAGCATTTACAGATAGCATAAACCTTACACAAGATGTAATAGACATAGATTTAGGACTTACAGAAGCTAAAACGTTCAGTCTAAAACTTGAAAAGACAATAAGTAAGATAATTATAACAAATAAAAATGGCTCAAAGACTTACGACTATGAAGACCAAAACTTAGCTAAGGTAGAAATTCCATCAAAAGAATTAAGTGATTCAAATGTTGTAATAGAATATAAATTAAAAGTTACAAATGTTGGAGAAGTTGCAGGATATGCAAAATCAATAGTTGACTATTTGCCATCATCATTAATGTTTAATTCAGCTATTAATAGTGATTGGTATAAAAAAGGAAACAATGTATACACGTCAAGTCTTGCAGATACAATAATAGAGCCAGGAGAGACAGAAGAAGTTACATTAACTCTAACAAAGAAAATGACAGAATCTAATACAGGACTTACAAACAACAAAGCAGAAATTGAAGCAGCTTATAACAGCTTTGGAATACCAAATACCACAACAGATAAAAATAACCAAGATACAGTAAATGCAGGATCAGCAGATGCAATAATAGGTGTAAAAACAGGTACAGCAGTAAGTTATGTTACATTAACATTAACTGTTATAATAATTATCTGCGGACTAGCATATTTAATAAATAAAAAGTTACTAATAGAAAAAATTGAAATATAAGAGTGAAGGGAGGATTTTAAATGAAAACTAAAAAAAGTTTTATTTTAAGTATTATTATTACAATACTTACAACTATAGTATTATTTGCTAGTGAAGTAAATGCAACAACTTATGGATTAAATCAAGCAGATACTATAAAAGATTATGGTAAAATTGGTGATATAGTTCAATTAAATGGAGGATTTTCAAGAGGAAGAAATGATACTTTCTGTTTTGAACATAAAACTGGATTTTCTGGAGGACAATATAAAGTTACTGATATAATAGAAATAAATGGAAGAACTGCTAAAAGTATTGGAACAGGAAAAACTGTTGTTAAAAAAGCAAATGTAATTATGAACTATATATTATTTAAAGGTAATTATAGAAGGGAAATGTATTTAAAAGATGGAAGCAATAAAATGTCATCAAGAAATATCGCAATTTGGTCATATAAGAATACATGGTTAAATGCACTTGGTGATGGATTCCTAAAAAATAATTGGAAAAATGAAAAAAACAAATACAGTATTGACAATTATTTTTCACATCAAGAAAAAGAAGCAAAAGAGGCAGCAAAAAAACTACGTCAAGAAGCTATAAATTTTTCAAATAATTCAACAGGAGAAGCTAGTGCTGAAATCACAGGTGCAAAAGAAGTAAGCGAATATGCAGCAAATACTTATGGACCTTTTAAAGCAAAAGTTACAGGTGATAGTGTATCTTTAACTGTTACAGGAGTTAATGGAACAATTGCAGGTAACAAAATAAGAATATATTCAGATAAAGCTTGTACAAAACAAATATCAAAAATTAAAAGTAATAGTAATTTTTATATAAAAGTTACAGATGGAACAAAAATTAAAAATGTTACAGTTAATGCTAGCTCAAGTGTATTAAGTGCAAGAATTCTATTTTTAGCTAAAAATGACTTTTGGTCTGGAAATGGTGGAAAAGGACATGGTCAAGGTATTATACTTATTAAGCCAGGAGAAACAAGACAAAATAAATCAGTTAAATTTAATGTAAAAAGTAATGGGAATTTAACAATTCAAAAAGTAGATAGCAAAAATACTAAAACTGGATTAATAGCAGGATTTAAAATTCAAACATCAGAAGGATGGTTAAGTGGAAATAATGGACATTATACATATAACAATTCTTTTGGTAAAGGAGAGACATATTATACTGTTGATAATTCAAAAAGTATACTTATAAATAATGGTAAAATAGTACCTCGTGGTTATAGAGCAATTACATTATGGGACTTAAAATTTGGTAAATATAAAATTTGGGAAGTGATAAGTCAAGATGGATATGATTTATCTGCTCAAAATGGATATAAATCTATACCAGGAGAGAAAAATAAAAAAGGTGTATACTTTGGAACAGCTACTGTAAGTTTAAAAACAACAAGTGTTACAAAAACATATAAAAACAAAAAAACAGTTGGAAATTTAACAATAAGAAAAGTAGATAGAGATACTAAAAAAGAAATTTCAGCAGGATTTAAAATTAAAACATCAGAAGGATGGCTAAGTGGAAAAAATGGAGCATATAATTATAAAAATAGCTTTAAAAATGCACAAGTATATCCATCTACAATAACTTTAAAAAATTTAAAATATGGAACATATAGAGTTTATGAGGTAACACCTCCAAATGGATATGATTTATCAGCACAACAAGGATATGACAAAAAGAATAATTGGGTAGATTTTGGAACAGCAGTTATAAATTCAAAAAATACGAATGTTACAAAACAATACAATAACCAACAAAAAATATCAATTAAAGGTTATGTATGGATTGACCAAAAAACAGTTAAAAGTGACACATATAACAGTTTATATGACCCAAGTCTAGAAGCTAAATCAAGGGTTGCAGGAGTTAAAGTAAGATTAAAAGACAAGAAGACAAAGAAAGCGATTAAAGTTGGAAATAAAGATTATGTGTTAACAAATGCAAATGGTGAATATATATTTGATAAACTAATTAGTCAATCACAATTAAAAGATTATTATGTAGAATTTGACTATAGTGGTCTAAACAGTTTAAAAGAAACATATAAAGATGCACAAGGAAAAGAACATAAATATATAAAATATATTCCAGTAGCATTTAATTCAGCAATTGCTAACCAAATAGTAAAAAATGGTTCAAGAGCAATAATGGATAATGTAGCAGTAAAAGACGTAGACTTAAAAGGAATTGCAACAACATATAAAGGAACAAAAGATGAAACAACCTATGGTTTATCTGGAAATCTTTTCAATAAGCTTATGGAAGGAGCAGTTTTAAATAATATTAACTTAGGAATTAAAGAAATTCCAAAGGCAAACTATAGCTTATCTGAAAACCTAGAGTATGTAAAAATAAATATTAGAGGATTTGACTACACATATAGATATGGTATGCAAGGTGATACAAGTAAAGTTGCAGCACCAACAGTTAATTGGCAAAAAGTTGGATCAATTAGAGGATATACAGCAAATATTTATCCATCAGAGATAGTATATAAGAGCAACAATAGTAATGAAGAATTAAAAGTAGATGTAGGATATAGAATAGATATAACAAATACAAATGTAATTAATGATGCAAATTTATACAAGGAAAATGCATTACATATTTCTAAACTAACAAATACTTTTGATAATAATAGATATACATTAAACGATGGAAATTGGAAAGCAGAAGGAAATAATACTGCACAATATAACAAACCAATTGCAGATATTGGAGTAAATAAAACAGCTACAGTAAAAATTAACTTTAGTGTTAATCGCAAAGCTATAGATGATATATTAGAACATCCAAATGGAATTATAGAAAAATATCCAACAACAGTTAATAGTATAGGATATCATAAATATACTAGAAATGATTATAGTTGGGAAGGAAAAACAATATTAAAAGCAAATCAGCAACATCAAACAATAGAAGAATCTAGAAGTTCAAGTGCACCATACTTAATCTTTAGATTAGGAGAAGAAAGAGTTATTTCAGGTAGAGTATTTGAAGATAGAGTAGTAACAAATGATGGACAAAAACTTGGAAATGGTGTTTATGATAATGGAGAAAAAGCTGTTTCAGGGGTAAAAGTAGAATTGCTTGATATATCAGGAAATATTGCAAATATTAATACTTTATCAGTAAATGATATTAATAAGTTAAATGTATCTCAATTATATAGAGTAATAAATACAGCAAATAATACTAAAAAAGCTGTAATAAGTACAGCAATGGCAGTTACTGATGAAAAAGGAGAATATACATTTGGCGGAGTTGTACCAGGATATTATTTCTTAAGATTTACTTATGGTAATGGAAAACAAGAAATTAAGGACCTAGAAGGAAATACAATAAATAAAGAATGGATTTCTAAAATAGATGGTACAGAAATAGACATAAAAAATTATAAATCAACTATAGTTAAAAATGAAAGTGCAAAAAATGGACTAAAAAACGGAAACGATTCATGGTACAGACTACTTGGTGATGTAAATAGTTCTGTTGCAGTAGATAACTTAAATACTAGAATTGCTGTAAACAGTGGAACTTTACAAAATATAATGGCAGGAACAGCAAAATTAGCTATAACAGTAGAAAATAGTCCTAATAACTCTACTGAACTTAAGGGAGCCCAAACACAAGCTCAACAAGAAATATCAGATGGAAATAATACAGCAAATGTTAAAGTAGAATATCTAAACGAAACATTAGCATTAAACAAATTTGAAGGACTAAATTTAGGTATCATTGAAATGCCAAAACAAGAAGCTAAATTAGAAAAAATAATAACGAACATAAAATTAACAAATACACAAAACAACTTAGAGATTAATGGAAATCCAGAAACTGACAAATTACAAGGTGTAAGTGACTTAGGAGATATGAACAATATAAATGGTGGAAGTTCATATGTAAGAGCAGAATTATTAGATGAATTAATTTATGGTTCTACTTTAGAATTGACATATGCAATTAAAGTAACAAATATTTCAGATGTTAACTACTACAATAATGAATATTATTACTTTGGTGAAGCAGATCCTAATAAAGAAGTTACATTAGTTGTAAATGAGCTAGTAGACTATTTAGATGAGACATTACAATTTGATCAAGAAAAATCATCTAAGTTACAATTTGAAGTAGTAACAGATAGCAATTTATCACAAGATGATGAATTAGCAAAAACAACAGTAATTAAATTAAACAATTGGAATTCAAAGCTATATACAGAAAAAAATACTGCAAGAGCTAATAATAATGTTAAAACTTCAGATTCAGCAACAATTGTTGCACATAGAATTATACCTCAAACAGATGAGGATTTAGAATTATTAAACCGTGCAAGATTAATTAAAGTTACAAACGGAACAGGAAATAGCTCAGATAATAATGAACAAGTTTTAATAATTAAACCTACAATACCAAGTGAAGAATTGACTCAAGCAAGAATGACTATAGTACCACCAACAGGTGCTGATAGACAAATGATTATTATATACACAGTTGCAGGAGTAGTAGCACTTGCTATGTTGTCAGCAGGAGTTGTTGTAATAAAGAAATACGCTGTTAAGTAATAAATAAAAAAAGTTGAACGAATTATCGTTCAACTTTTTTTATTGTATAGGAAAAATCGAAATTTTCCTATTAAAGTTCAACTCTCCCTAAATAAAAAGAGAAATATATAATTGCTTTGTTACAAAAATGTAAAGAAAATGTAAATAAAATAAACAAAAAAGTTACAAAGCTATTTCCGTAAAAAGAATTTGAGTATATTCTAAATGCTATAAAAAACGCTATATTGACTTTAAAAAAATATGGTTGTAATATTAAAATGTAGGAGAGTATGGAAGAAATATATAAATAAAAAAATATTTTTTTACTATTTGTGCCTAAGAAAGGAAAGGAAAAATTATGGGAGACGTAAAAACAATTATTAAAAAATGGATTGCCATATTGATTATTTTAGTTATATTTTTAGGACAATATGCAATTACAGGTTTTTTAGCAACATCTTATGCTATAGACTTACTTTCAATTCATGAAAATGTTCAATTTAGAGCATATTTCAAAAATGGAGAGGAAGAGCTAACTGAGATAGAAAAAAGTATTGATGCTAAAGACCTAAAACTAAAAATAGATGTAGCAGTAAAAAATCAGGGATATTTTAATGGACAAATATCTTTACAAAATGCAGGGTTTAAATTTGATGAGGTAACAGACAATAGTTATATAAATAAGATAGAAAACAATATTATCTATTTAAACCAAATTAATAGTGAAGAAACTGCTAGTATAGAAGTAGGAATAAAATATTTTGAAGATGATAAAATACAAGCTTCAACTTTAAACCAAACAACTACAGTTAAGTTAAATGGAACATATACATCAAGTGATGGAAGTAATACAATAGATGGTGGAAGTGATGTAAAAGTAATATGGAAAGTTCCTGAAAATACAAAAGCAGAACTTTCTTCAAAATTACAAACAAATTATAACTATCAAATAAATGGAGAAAACAAAGATATAGTACAATTTTTGATCACTAGTAAATTAACAAATAATGCATATCCTATAAAAAATACTCAAATTACAGCAACAATTCCAGAAGGGGCTACAAAGGTAGAAGTTCATAAAAGATCAATAAAATCAACAAATGATGAACAAGATTTTACAACAGAGAATTACAAAGTTGAAAATAATATTTTAACAATAAATATTAATAATACTGAAGTAGATGGCAAAATTAGTTGGATAAAGGGATTTAGCGATATTATTGTAGTAACTTATGAGTTCCCAGAAAACACAGTTGAAAGTACACAAAATATTACAATAAATGAAAAAATAACTACACAAAATAATATTGAATTAAATGCAGATCAAGTTCAACTATCACTTGCTGAAGTAAGATATGGAATAGCTAATATATCAAAATTAGAAGAAGAAAGTAATATATATAAAGGAAAAATATATGCAGATAATGGAAGAGATATTACGTCATATTCTATGGTTCATATTGACTATATAGATGGAGTGGAAGATATAGAAGTTACAGAATATGGTGGCATATTTGGAAAAAAAGAAGAAAGGGCAAATGATTTATTACAAAGTACATTAAATACAGGAAAATTTAATTTAATAAAAAATGTTAAAATTAACAAAGACGAAGTTGCAAGTGTATTAGGAAATACATGGAGTTTAACAATAGGAGATAAAACAATTACAAATGAAACTCAAACAGATGAAAGTACAGGAATTATTGTTGATGAAAATGGAAATATAAGTATAAATTTAGGAAATGGCGTAAAAACATTAACAATTAAAACAAGCAAGCCATTAAGTAATGGTTCATTTAAAATAGAAACGAGAAAGAGCATAGTAAAAGGAGAATATACAAGAGAACAAATAAAAGAATTTGAAAAAATTGTAGATGGTAGCTCAATTAAATACACAGATAAGAATAATAATACTTTTACATTAACAAGTTTTTATAATATAGGTTTAATAGAGACAGAAACAAAAGCAAGTCTACAAAGTGAACAAGTTGCATTAATTGCAGGAACAAATGCACAATCATTAAATTTAAAAGTATTGCTAGAATCAAATGGTGAAAATCAAGATTTATACAAAAATCCTGAAATAAAAATAAAATTGCCAAGTCAAGTTAAAAATGTAACTTATGTACAAAAACCACAATTATTTCAACCAAATGGATTACAATTAACAGATGAAAATTATAAAGTTATAGAAGAAAACGGACAAAAAGTACTAAGTATAAAATTAACAGGAGAACAAACAAATTATTTAGGAGAAGCAATACAGGGAACAACAATTTCTATAAATACAAATGTAGAAATTGATCAAAATGCACAAAACACCGAAGAAGAAATAGTTATGACATATACAAATGAAAATGCTACAAAATATACAGATAATGGAACAGAAAAAGTAAAGATTCAAATTTCTGCAGCACAAACACAAGGAGGAAATACAGGAAGCGAAGGACAAGGAGAAAATCAAGGAACAGGAACAGGTAGCGAAGGACAAGGAGAAAATCAAGGAACAGAAACAGGTAGCGAAGGACAAGGAGAAAATCAAGGAACAGAAACAGGTAGCGAAGGACAAGGAGAAAATCAAGGAACAGAAACAGGAAGCGGAACTGAGCAGACTTCGAATACGGAATTAAAATATGAAGTTACTGCAAGTGTTGGAGGACAAACAATATCAGAAGGAGATACTGTAAAAGCAGGAGAGATAATAGTTTATACTGTAAAATTACAAAATCCAAGTACTCAAAATATAGAAAACGTATCTTTAAGTGCAACAATTCCAAATAATACAACATTAATTGAAGTAAATTCAAAATATCCAGCTTATGATGAAGAAAAACATGTTTACACAACAGATGAAGAGTATTTTGTTACGAAAACAGAAAGAACTTTAGAAAAAAATGGAATAAACATAAATGCAGGAAAAACATATGAATACAAATATATGGTAAAAGTAAATTCTGATGTAAACCTAACACAAGAAATAGAATCAGACTATACAATTAGATATGGTAGCAATAGTAAAAACTTTGCATTAAAAAACAAAATAGAACCAGCAGCATTAGAAGCAAATTTAAATTTAGCATATATGAAAGATGATGATAAAGTAAGTTATGGATATACATATATTTATCAGCTTTATATTAAGAATAATACAAATGAAGAGAAAAAAAATGTACAAGTTAATTTAAATATAAATGATTTGATGGAGAAAAAATCTATAGTATATACTTCAAATGAACCAAGACAAGAAGTAGAAACAGATGAATTGTATTTTACAATACCTTCTATACAGGCAAATAATGAAGCTTATGTTGAATATGAAATAAAAATAAAAGATTCTATAAATGGAATAAATTATGCAGAAGCAATGTGTACTATAAAAGATTCAGATAATGTTCAATATAGATCAAACAAAGTGTCAAACGAAGTAAGTGGTATAAGAGCTTCATTAGAATTAATTGGTAATAAAAATGATAAAAGTACAATTAATTTAGGTGATGAAATAATATATACAATAAAAATAAAAAATATTGGAGATTCAGATTCTAATGATTTGATTTTAAAAGATAAGTATTCAAAATATTTAGATTTACAATCAGTTACTATAGATGGAAAAGATTGTGAATACAATTTAACAGGAGGAGAGGAAGCAGATAATTATAATTTATTGGAGATAAATTGTAATTTGAAAGCAGAAGAAGAAAAAAATATAATAATAAAAGGCAAAGTAAAAGAGCTTTCATTATTAGAAGACTTTGAAGTAATAAATGAAGCAGATGCTTATGACGATATTTTGCTTGCATCAAGTGGAAAAATAACATATTATTTGAAAGCGCCAATATATCCAGAAGATGATAATCCAGATGAAGAAAATCCAGGTGAAGAAAATCCAGGTGAAGACAATCCAGGTGAAGACAATCCAGGTCAAGATAATCCAGGTCAAGATAATCCAGGTGACAATTCGCAAGACGAAGATAATCAGAAAACAGACAATAAAGATGATACATCAAATCAACAAGGTGAAAATAACAATACAAATAAAGGAGCTATTTCAGGTATAGCCTGGTTAGATAGAAATCAAAATGGACAAAGAGAATCTGATGAAGAGATAATAAATGGAGTAAAAGTTACATTATACAATATAGAAACAAATTCAGAAATAACAAGTACAACAACAGATAGTAATGGATTATATAGTTTTACAAATATAGAAAGTGGAAAATATGTAGTATTATTTGAATATGATAATCAAAGATATAGTATCACTACATATAAAGCTGATGGAACAAGTGAAAATAACAATTCAGATGTAGAAATTATTACAATGAATATAAATAATGCAAGTAAAAAAGTTGCTTCAACAGACACAATTACTGTAAATGAAGAAAATATAACAAATATAGATATAGGATTAGTAGAATACAAAAAGTTTGATTTGAATTTATCTAAGACTATTTCTAAAGTTAGTGTTTCTAATTCAGGAGAAAACAAAACAACAGAATTCTCAGATACAAATTTGGCAAAGGTTGAGATAAGAGGTAAATATTTAAAAGGTTCAGTTGTAATGGTTGAATATAAAATAAAAGTAACAAATAATGGTGAATTAGCAGGATATGCGAAAAAAATTGTTGACAATAAACCATCAGATTTAAAATTTAACTCTAAGCTTAATAAAGATTGGTATCAATCAGGAAATAAACTTTATACAGAAAGCTTAGCTAATACAAAAATAGAACCAGGAGAAACAAAAGAAATAACTCTAATTCTTACAAAAACAATGACAAATTCAAATACAGGACTTACAAATAATAAAGCAGAAATAACTGAATATTATAATGAGTTAGGAGTAAAAGATGAGGGTTCAAGTCAAGATGATGATGTATCACAAGCAGATTTAATTATAAGTGTTAGTACAGGTATAGCAGTTAAATTTTCAATTATAACATTAATTATAGCAGTAATTATGACAACACTTGTTTATAGTATTGTGAAAAAAGTAATTAGGAAAAAATTTGACTGAAAGGAGGAAAAAAGATGACAAAAATTAGAAAGAAAATATTGGCAATTATAATTATAATTCTTGTTTTCTTAACTTATGGAACAAAAGTATATGCAGCTACTAGAAGATTAAAAGGACATACAGAATTGATAAAGAGTAATAATGCTGCGAATGTTGTTATATTAGCAGATTGGGATGATTTAGGCAATTCAAGTATTAGAAATAAAATAAATAAACTACTAGGAACAAATTATACTACAGCAGAACAATCACTTGCAGGTGTAGTAAATATGGGTTATGAAAATCATAATACATATTGTGTTCAACATGAGGCTAGTAATGTTGTATCAGATATGAGAGTTAAACATTATTTTAAAATTAATGGTACAGAAATGGTTGAACATGATTATTGTACATCAAAAAATGAGGGAGCTTCTGGAGGAGCAACTTATAATTGTGAAGAGAATGCTATTTTAGCATATATACTGGCTAATTCAATAGATAGTGGAGAGTGTAAATGGTCTAACTGGACTAAATCATCAACACAGGTTGGTACGAATCACCAAAACGGTGAAATGGATGGACCAAGACAATTAGCTTTGAAAAAATATTGGAATACATGGTTAACAAGAATGGGAAAAAAGGGCGTTATGAGTGCTGGTGCGTGGAAATTTAATTCTTTTAAAGAAAAAAAATATAAATATGAAACTGATGGAAACAATGCAGTAGCAGATGCAAAAAAGAATTATTCAAAGTATAAAAAAGCTGCTATAAGTGCAACAGAAAGAAATGTTTCTGATGTAAATCCAGCAATAAGTCTTACATATACAGGAACGATAGACTCTGTAGTAGTTACTGCTGCAGATGGAACTACTATACCGTCTAACAAAATAGGATTTTATAAAGATAGTAGTTACACAAATGCAAGTAAAATATATGGGCTTGAAAATATTCCAAAAGATGGAACAAGTTTTTACATAAAAAATATTTCTGGTAAGACAATAAAAAGTGTAAACTTTCATGTGAAAAGTAATACATATCAGGTTGAACTTTGGTTACTAGAAAGTACAGGTTATTTGGGAGGAGAAAAATTAACAAAATCCAAGTCTACTGTTTGCCAAAAGCTTATTACTGTAAAAGATAAGGTTGTACCAACAGAGGCTAATGTAACAATAAATTATAAATATGGTAGTATAAAAATTAACAAAAAAGATTCAAAAACTAAAAGTTTAATAAGTGGTGTAGCAAAATTTAAAATAAAAACACCAACTGGAAAATACTTAAGTGGTAGTGCTGGATCATATAATTATAATCATGCAAGTGGTACTAATTATTCAACATCTGGAGGAAAAATAACTTTATCAGAATTACAAGTAATGGGTAAATATACAATAGAAGAGGTACAAGCACCAACAGGATATAAAATATCAACAAAAACTAAATCTGCGACTATAAGTACATCAAAGCCAAATCCTTCAACAGTAGTATTTTACAACACCCCAGATAATCCACCACCACCACCTGATGAGGAAACAGAGTCTGAAGATTTTAGTATAACTATTCACAAAAAAGATGGAGAAACTCGAAAATTTATTACAAGTGATGAAGCAGTATTTATGATAAAAACAAATGAAGGTTATTTAAGTGGAAAAGAAGGAGACTATAAATATAATAATGCTACAAAAGAAGCTGCAGGAAGCAAAGGAAAATATACAACAACTAAAGGAAAATTAACTTTAAAAGGTTTAAAAGAGGGAACATATACAGCAGAAGAAGTAGAGGCACCATCAAGATATCTAAGAACTTCAACTACACAAAGCAGAACAATAAGCGAATCTAATCCAAAGGCATCAGCGATGGTATTTTACAATACTCCAACAGGAAGTCTAAGTGTTATAAAAAAAGATTCAGAAACAGGAATGACTCTTAAAGGAAGTCAATTTAAAATTTATAAACAAGGAAAAGGTTGGTTAACAGGTGTAAATAGTTATAATAGTAATAAAAGTAGAGCTAAAATATACTCAACCGATGCTAAAGGAAAATTGAAAATAGATGGGTTATATTATGGAACATATACTATAGAAGAAGTTACACCACCACCAGGATATATACTAGAAGTACAAGAAGAATCTATAGAAGTAACAATTTCAGATTCAGATAGAGACCCTGTGGAAGATTATGAAAACTTAAGAAAAGGTTCAATAACTATTAAAAAAATTGATGAGGAGACTAGACAAAGTATAGAAGGTGCAGGCTTTAAGATAAAAACATCAAATGGATGGCTACAAGGAACAAAAGCGACAACATATAAATATAATGCTTCTTATGATACTGCAACTATATATAGATTTAATAATGTGTATTCAGCGACAGACAATGTAAGCTACTCAAAGGCAAATGGTCTAAAGATAGATGGATTAGATGATAGCACATATCATTTTTATGAAGTTGAACCACCTACAGGATATCTATTAAAGCACCAGGAAGGATATAATGCTAATAGGGGATATGTAGATACAAAAAAAGAAGTAACAATATCATCAGAAGATTCAAAATATGATCAAAATGTTACTATTACCAATGTTAAGAAAGTATCAATAGAAGGCTATGTATGGATAGATACACCAACTGCAAAAAGTCAAGAATATAATAGCTTATATGATTCAAGAGAGACAAAAGTTGAAGGAATAACTGTAAGACTTATAAATAAAGAGAATGGAAAAACATTTGAAACATCTACATTTAAAGAAGAGGACTCAAATGATGTAAAATATGTGTTTGATTCTCGTATAAAGTATTCGGAGTTAGAAAAATATTATGTTGAATTTGATTATAGTGAATTAGATATGTTTAAGACTACATATAAAGATGAAAATGGTAATGAATATCAATATAGTAACTATATACCAGTAGCATTTAATGCAACAGCTAGAAATGGATCAAAAGCTATGATGAAAAATGTTGCACCAAAAGACATAGATTTAACTGGAATTGCAACAACATACACAGGACAAAATGCAATAAATACCTATGGAATTAAGAAGTGTGGAACTTTCGATGAAAAAAATTTAATATATAGTAATATTAATTTAGGAATTAAAAAAATTCCTCAGGCAAATTATAGCGTAAGTCAAAACTTAGCTTATGCAAAAATTGATATAAATGGATTTACATTTACATATAACTATGGACAATTAGGAGATAATAGTATGGTTATAGCTCCTACAACTAATTGGCAAAAAGTGGGAACTATTTCGGGATATACTGCAGATATTTATCCATCAGATATTGCATATAGTGTAGCTCAAACTGATGTAAATAAGAAAATAAAGGTATTTGTTGTATATAGAATAGATATAACAAATACAACAGTTTACAATATACCAGAATTGTATGAAGAAAACAAACTTAGAATATCAAGCTTGAAAAATTATTATGATGGAAATAGATATGTTTTAGAGAAAGTATATGATTTGAAGAATAATAATGAAATTACAAAAGATTTTGATGACTGGAGTGAAGGTGCAGATACAACCAGAAATGGAAAAGATGTAAAAGTTGCAACATATAACTTAGATAAGTATAAAGATGGAATAGGAAAAAATAATACCATTACATCATTTATAGAATTCAGAGTAAAAGATGATGCAATAAAGAAAATACTAGAAAATCCAAATGGAATTATAGAGGAATATCCAACCGAAGTAGAATCTAATGGATACCATGAATACACAAGAAAAGATTATAGTTGGGACTTAAATATTTCGGCAAATAACCAACTACACTTAACACAAAATGATATAAGGTCAAGTGCTGCACCATACTTAATATTTAGAGAACATAAAGATAAAGAAAGAACAATTAAAGGTATGGTATTTGAAGATGAAATAGTAACAAAAGATGGTCAAAAACTTGGAAATGGTGTATATGATAGCAATGAAAATAAAGTTGAGAATATTAAAGTTGATTTAATCGAAGTACCAACTGGAGTTACAGATTTAAGACAGCTATCAGCTGAAAATATTAAAAAATTAAATCCAGCAATAAGGTACCCAAAAGATGCAACTAATAAACCAAAAGCTACAAATGATGCTATTAATACAGATAAAGGAGGAAACTACAATTTAGTCGGAGTAGTTCCAGGAAGATATTTCTTAAGGTTTACTTATGGTGATGGAACACAAAAGATTTGCGATACTAGTGGAAAAGAAATAAAAACGATAGTTGGTAAAAACTATAAATCAACTGTAGTAAAAGAAGTAAATGCAAAAGCAGCATTAAATGGAGGAACTGAAGAAGAGTGGTATAGAGATATGGATGAAAATATTAAAGCTTCTGTAGCACTAGATAATTTAAATACTAGAAAGATTGCAAATGAATCAGCAGAAGGAAAATCAGATGTAATGGCAAGTACAGCTAAGATGTCTATAACAGTAGAAAATAATGCTGATAAAATTTTCGATATGCCAAAAAATACAAACAGTAACTCATCTCAGGTAACATTATCAGACAGTAAAGATTCTAAAGAAACTATTTATGCTAAATATTTGAATACAATTAAAGCAGAAAATACCTTTAATGGATTAAGCTTTGGTATAGTAGAGGTTCCAAAACAAGATGCTGAAATTCAAAAATTAATTACAAATGTTAAGTTAACAAACACACAAGGAAATGTATTATACAATGGAAATCCAGAAACAGTGGCAAGCCAAGGAGTAGTAGCATTAAGTGATTTAGATAATAAGAAAAACGGAGGAAGTACTTATGTAAAAGCAGAAGTACAAGAAGAGAGTTTATATGGAACAAACTTAGAACTAACCTATGAAGTGAAAATTACAAACAAATCTGATATAAATTACTATAATAATAGATACTATTGGTTTGGAGAAAAAGATGAAAACAAAGAAGTAACGTTAACTCCAACAGATGTAAAAGACTATTTAGACGAAACATTAACTTATGTAGCAGAAAAATCAGATAAAGATAGAATAGTATCAAAAGGCACAAAAACTATAGTTACTGAAGATGAGAAAAATGCAAAGGCAGAAGAATTGGATTTGACAAAATGGACTCCTTTGTTTACAAACAAAATTACAAATAGAGATGCTAGACATCCAACATCAGATAATGTAAAAATAGTTGCACAAAGAATATTGTCAAATCAAGATGACGATATGGAGATTGTAAGTAGAGCAGAAATAAAAGGAATTGAACGTACACCAGATCCAAATGATACTGAAACTCAAAAGGTAGAACAAGTAAGAATTGCACCAAAAGTAGTTCACACAAATGGAATGGTAAAAGCTACATTTACAATAACTCCACCTACAGGTGAAAATAGAAGCATTACAACAATTTATGCAATAGCAGGAATTATATCATTAATAATATTATCAACAGGAATTGTGATAATAAAGAAAAAAGTTTTATAATAAATTATTAAGGGTATCCTAAATAGGAAGCCCTTAATTTTTGCAATAAAGTATTGAAATTTAGTATTAAATATAGTAAAATAAATTAGAGATGACAATTTACTATTACTAGGAAACTCTAGTATAAAAATATCTATGCCTAAAAAATATAGAGAGGAATTAATAGAAAATGAAGAAAAAAATAGTATTAATACTAATTATAGTTGCAATTATAGTAGTTGCAGGAATATTAATAAAAAATAAAACTAAAAAAATTGAATATACAATTTCAAATATAGAAGTATATAAATATGTTAAATATAAAAATGGAGAGAATTTTGGGGTTATAGATCGAGATGGAAATACTATAATAGAAGCAGGATACAAAAAAATCGAAATTCCAAATCCTGAAAAAGACTTATTTATATGCTATAAAGACGAAGAAACAGTAGAAGTTTTAAATTCGAAAAAGGAAAAGCTATTTACACAATATGATAAAGTTGAACCTATAAAAATAAAAAATATTGCTAGTACTTTGTGTTATGAAAAATCTGTATTAAAATATAAAAAAGGTGAATTATACGGATTAATAGACTATAATGGAAAACAAATTACAAAAAATGAATATAGTTTGATAGAAAATTTGCAATCAACTGAAGGAAAATTTTTAGTTAGCAAAAATGACAAATTTGGAGCAATAAACATGAATGGTACCATATTGGTAGAAACAAATTATGACCAAGTTGCTACAGATGAGTATTATTTAGAAAAAACAAATTATGTAGAAGCGGGATTTATTGTATCAAACACAACAAATGATGGATATAGATATGGTTATATAGATTGTAATGGAAAAAAAATATTGAATCCAGAATTTAACGAAATTATAAGAATAAAAGATGAAAAGGAGATTTTTCTTATTGCATCAAAAAATGGGCAATATGGTCTATATAAGAATGGGAAAGAAATTATTAAACCTGAATATCAATCTATAATTTATACAGAAAATGGAGCTTTAATAATAGAAAAAAATGGACAATATGGAATAGCAAATAAAAAAGGTGAAATAATAGTAGAACCAAAATATGATGAAATAGAACAAAATGGAATTTATTTATATGCAAAAAACTCAAGAGAAAATAATGTATATGATTCAAAAGGAAACAAACAAGACATAGGTTTCAGTAAAAGTGTATTTGAAACAGAAAACAGTAATTATAAAATTACAACACTTATAAATAATAATGTAACATATTATGGCATAGAAAATAATCAAGGTAATACATTAGTTGAAAATAAATATAATTATATTGAATATGCATTCGGAGATTATTTCATAGTAGAAACAAAAGATGAAAAATATGGTGTAATAAATGCAACTGGAAGAACCTTTATAGATACCAAGTATGACTTAATACAAAAAATTAGAAACAAAAATATTTTACAGATTTCATCAAGAAAAAATGATAGAATTGTACTATATTCAGCTAAATTAGAAGAATTAGTTTCAATGAAATCAGCAGTAATTCAAAATGAAGATAATTTTGTAAAAATATATAACCAAAAAGAAGAAGTATTTTTAGATAAAGATGGAAATAAAATAGATGAGAAATCTGAAATAATTCAAAACAATTTAAAAAAGAAATTGCCTGAAAAGATAGGAAATTATAAAAAACAACAAATTACATTAGATGATGTGTTTTATAAATAATAACTTTATAAGCCAAAATAACATATACTAATAAGAGGTGATGTTATTTTGACTTTTTATTTTGATAATGCTGCTACAACGAAAATAAAACCAGAAGTTGTAAGTGAAATGTTGCCATATTTAAGAGAAGAATATGGAAATCCATCTTCATTGTATGGAATTGGAAGAAGTGCAAAAAAAGCAATAGATAGAGCTAGAGAAAAAGTCGCAAAATTAATTAATTGTGATAAAGGTGAGATTTATTTTACGGGTTGTGGTACAGAAAGTGATAATACTGCTTTAAAAGGGATTGCGTATAGATATAAAGATGTTAAAAATATAGGCGAGGTAATATCAAATAAAAATAAGATTAAAAAGAATCATATTATTACAACTAAAATTGAACACCATGCTATTCTGGAATCTTGCAAAAATCTAGAAAGACAAGGATTCGAAATTACATATTTAGATGTAGATAAATATGGTTTAATAAATTTACAAGAATTAAAAAATGCAATAAAAGAAGAGACAATTTTAATAAGTATAATGTTTGCGAATAATGAAGTTGGCACAATACAACCTATAAAAGAAATAGCAAAAATTGCAAAACAAAAAAACGTAATTTTTCATACAGATGCAGTTCAAGCAGTTGGAAATATTCCAATTGATGTAAAAGAAATGGGAATAGATATGTTATCTTTATCAGGACACAAAATATATGCGCCCAAAGGAATAGGAGCATTATATGTAAGAAAAGGAATAGAATTTGAGTCATTTATGAATGGAGGACACCAAGAAAAAAATAAAAGAGCAGGAACAGAGAACTTAGCAGGTATAGTAGGGCTAGGAAAAGCATGCGAACTTGCAAATGAAAATTTAGAATATCATACAAAACATGTAGGGGCACTTAGAGATTATTTTTTAGAACAAGTTTCAAAAAATATAGATAACATAAAAATAAATGGAACAATGGAGCACAGACTACCTGGAAATGCTAATATTTCTTTTATAGGAATTGACTCAACTGCGCTTTTATTAGAACTAGACAAAAAAGGGATTTGTTGTTCAAGTGGTTCAGCTTGTAATTCTGGGGAGTCTAATCCTTCACATGTGCTTACTGCATTAGGGGTAGATAGTGAAACTGCAAAATCTACACTAAGATTTACTTTTGGAGAATTTAATACTAGAGCAGAGGTTGATTATTTGGTGCAGAATTTAATTGAGTGTGTATGGAATTTAAGACGATATGAGTAAAATGTTTTATACTGTTTAAAGCTATGTACAGAAATTTTCTAACGAAAATTTCGCACGCGAACAAAGATGGAGCGTGTAGGTAATCTAAAAGTTAAATTATCTTAATCACGCTCCTTTTGTTCTAAAATTAGTTTTTAATAATATTGCAAAAAAGAAAAAATAATTGAATGAATTCACTTATAGATTAATTATTTATACAAAAATTTGTAAACGATTTTTTTAAGTAAAATGTTAACGTCAGACTATAACAATAAATATGAATAAAAGCGATTAAAAATGGGTTTGATGAGATATATCGAATTGGATATACTAAAAAAACATTTTAGTGCTTGAAATTACATAAGAATTGATCCTGAGATTACACCCAATTTTGGGGGTGCGTCGAAATTTTTTCTAAAAAATAATATATTTGTATGGATAAATATAAGGTGAATTTTTTGGAATTTACTTAATCACGCTCCTTTTGTTTTTTATATAATAGAAAATATTTGAAAAAATATAATTCAAATTCTATTTTAAATTCCTCAATGCCATAATTCTATCTTCGGTGCTAGGGTGAGTTGCCCAAAGACTTGAAGATTTCTTTTTTCTAAAAGGATTTGCAATATACATATGAGCAGTAGAGTTATTTGCAGTTTTAAGCTCATTTGGGTCACCAGAAATTTTTTGTAATGCAGAAATAAGACCATCTGGGTTACGTGTAAATTGAACAGAAGTTGCATCTGCCATATATTCTCTTTTTCTTGAAATTGCAAGTTGCATAAGTTTTCCGAAAATAGGGGAAAGGATTAAAAATACAAGACCAATTAGCATTAAAATTGCATTCCCTTTTGAGTCATCATTATTTCTTCTACGTCTTCCACCATAAAACATATATCTTGAAAACATATCAGAAAGCATAACTACAAAGCCAACCATAACTGTAACTATAGCAGATAAGCGAATATCGTAATTTTTTATATGGCCCAATTCATGTCCAATTACGCCTTCTAATTCATAATAATCAAGCTTTTGAAGTAGCCCTGTAGTAACACATATTGCAGAATGCTCAGGGTCACGGCCTGTTGCAAAAGCATTTGGTTGTGGGTCATCTACAACATAAAGTTTTGGAGTAGCATTTAAGCCACTAGCAACAATTAGTGAATCTAAAATATTTACTAATTGCAAATTTTCTTCACGTGTTGCAGGTCTAGCATTGTTTAATTTAAGTACAATTTGGTCACTATAATAATAGCTAGACCAAGCAGAAACAATTGAAAATACAAGTGCGATTACTATGGAGATATAACCCATATCAAGTGCCATACATATATAATAAACTATTAAAGTGATAACTATAATAAAAATAGATATTATAAAGAATGATTCTCTTTTATTTTTTTTAATTGTATCAAACATAATTGCCTCCTATGCAATAATTCATTAATAAAATTATGATTTGATTAATATATAATTTTTTCAATTTATGACTTAAGTTGCTATCGCTCCGGTGCATAAATTTCAAAATTTATATATTAATCAGTATAGCATAATTATAGTAAAAAATCGCAACCCAAAACAAGCTATAGGGTTGCAATAGTAATTAATTATTATTTCCATTTCCAAAATCAACTTTAACATTATGTTTTGCTTCATCAGAATCAGTTTTGAATAAATCTGATGGTGTAAAATTAAATATTCCAGCTATAATATTTGATGGAAATACTTGTAATTTTGTGTTATACATTGTTACGGTATCATTATAAAATTGTCTTGAAAATGCAATTTTGTTTTCTGTGTTACGAAGTTCTTCAGATAATTGCATAAAGTTTTGATTAGCTTTAAGATCTGGATAATTTTCAGAAACAGCCATAATAGTTTTAAGTGCTGAAGAAAGTTCTCCATCTAAATCTGCTTTGTCTTTGACAGTTGCAGCATTAGCCCATGAAGTACGTAATTCTGTGACTTTTTCAAGTGTTTCTTTTTCGTGAGTCATATACCCTTTTACTGTTTCAACAAAGTTTGGAATTAAATCAAATCTTCTTTGCAATTGCACATCAATTTGGCTCCATGCATTTTGAACTTTTGCTCTTAATGATACTAGACTATTATATAGTGAAATTATAATTATTATAAGTAATAATATAATTGCAATAGCAATCCACATATTAATTCCTCCTATCTATTTTAGTATATTTATATATTATCATATTATTATGAATTTTTCAATATTTTTTAAAATTTTTAACATAACTGTTTTTATATCTCAATATCGAGCTCTATTGGGCAGTGGTCACTTCCAAGAATAGCTGAATGAATTTTTGCCTCTGAAATTTGCTTACATATATTATTAGACACAATAAAATAATCAATTCTCCAACCTATATTTTTTTCACGAGCATGCCCCATATAAGACCACCAAGAATAGCAATTTTCTTTATTAGGATACAAGTACCTAAAGCTATCTGTAAAACCACTATCTAAAAGTTCAGTCATTTTGTTTCTTTCTTCATCTGTAAATCCTGCATTATGGTGATTTGTTTTTGGATTTTTTAAATCAATTTCATTATGAGCAACATTTAAGTCACCACACATAATAACAGGCTTTGTTTTATTTAAGTTTGACAAATATTTTTTGATTTCATCTTCCCAAATTTGCCTATATTCAAGCCTTTCTAACTCTCTTTTGGAATTTGGAGTATAAATATTTACCATAAAAAATTTTTCAAATTCTAAGGTAATAACTCGTCCTTCTTTGTCATGTTCTTCAATTCCAATTCCATAGGTAACATTTATAGGTTTTAGTTTAGTAAAAATTGCAGTACCTGAATATCCTTTCTTTTCTGCACTATTCCAAAAATCATAATATCCATCAAACTTTAAATCTACTTGTCCTTCTTGACATTTTGTTTCTTGAATACAAAAAATATCTGCATTTATTTCTTTAAAAAAATCTTCAAATCCTTTGATTAAACATGCTCTAATTCCATTTACATTCCACGATATTAATTTCATAATTAATCATTCCTATTCACTTATTTATTATTTTGTTTTATTTTTTCAATTGTTTCTTTCGACAAATCTGTTAAATCTGAGATTTCTTCAACCGAAAGACCTTTAGATAACATTTTTTTTACAATTCTTGAATTTGCATCTTCTCTGCCTTCTTTTCTACTGCCATATTCACCAACTCCTTATCCTCATCATCAATAAAGACCAACCATTGATTAATTTTCTCGTCCATATTTGGATGATGTTTTCTGAATTTTGGAAGTTCAATAAAATACCATTCTACTATGTCTGTTATAATATATTCTCTATGTTTTTCTAGTACTATTGCTGATTTTTGAATATATTCATCAAATTTTTCAGGAAACATATTCTCTCCTAAGATGTTTATCATTATTGTTTTATTCATATCTTCATATTTAGAGAGTTTTTCTACTGTAACTTCTTCTTTGATTTCTATTTTATTAATTCTAATTTTTAATAGTGCTTCTAGAAAATCAATTAAGAAGATTTCGTTTCCTTTTTTAGCAAAGAATGCTTGAAAAATAACGTCATTTTTTAAATTTAATTTTGTGTTTACTTCCACTTTTACTTCCTTTCTTAATTATAGCAAAATTAATTTATTTTATCAATAGTTTTGGTATAATTTAATAATAAATTTGCAACAAACAATATAACTATTGGTTATATATAATTTGCAACCTCCTTCCATCTTTTAAAATTAAATTTGAATTTTTTTAGATAAAACGCCAAAAGTGAAATTTTTTTAAATTCGAATTTTCTTGTTTAAAAATTTTTGAATATTAAAATTTCCTTTATAAAATTCTAATTTTCTGATTAACTCAAAATGTAGTTTTAAAATTTTTGCAATAATTAAATTATTTATTGCATATATAATATACCACAAATTTCCAAAAAACGCAACCCTAAAAAGGTAATTTTTCGGCACTTTTTGTCGACATTATTCGACAAATAAACATATTAAAAGGTAATACTTATTAATTTTATTTTTAAAAGAAAAAAATTTTTTTCATAAAAAATGGGACAAATCATATAATATAGTAAAGAGAATTCTTTTAGGTAAAAATTCCAATTAATTCCAAATTTGACAAAAAAAGAAAAATGAGATATAATAGGAATGTCGTTAGGGAAAAAGGAGGTTTATGTTTTTTATGAAAAAAAGAAATAGAAAAACTTTTTCAATGATAAGGATTACAGTAACAATAATTGCATTAATAGCAATGTCTGGAGCTGGAGTAATGGCAATGAACACTAAAGTAAATAATGTAGAAATTACTCTTTCAGATGGATATAAACTTACAGTTTTAACTAGCAAAACAAAAGTTGAAGATATTTTAAAAGATAACAAAATATTAGTTAGTGAAGACGAGAAGGTTTCACCAAAACAAACAGAAAATATTACAGAAGAAGGAAAGATTGTTATTTCTAACAAATCAAAGCAAGAAATACAAATAGCAAAAATTTCAGAAAGTGGAATAGAAACAACACTAGATTCTTTACTTAAAGCTTATGATGATATAGTAGAAAAAATTGAAGTAAAAAAAGAAGAAATTCCATTTGAAACAATAAAAAAAGATATTTCTGATGGAGCAAAATCTACAAAAAATATGGTTTTGCAAGAAGGTGAAAATGGAATAAAAGAAATTACTTATAAAGTTAAATATCAAAACAATACAGAGATTAAAAGAACAAAAATATCAGAAAAAATTATAAAAAAACCAGTTGACAAAATTGTACAAGTTAGAAGTAATGTCACTTCAAGATCTTCAGAAACAAATAGAGGATCAGACTTACCTAGTACTTCTACAAAAAACGATAAATCAAATTCAGCAAGTGGAAAAACAAAAATATACAAAATAACAGCATATTGCTCATGTGCAAAATGTTGTGGTAAGTCAAATGGCATTACTGCATGTGGCAAAAAAGCTAAAGCTGGAAGAACAATTGCAGCACCTCGTGGATTCTCATTTGGTACAAAACTTTCTATCAATGGAAAGACTTATGTGGTAGAAGATAGAGGTGGAGCAATAAAAGGAAATCGTATAGATTTATATGTTAATTCACATAGTGAGGCTTTAAGATGGGGAGTTAAATATTTACCAGTAAAAGTTATAAAGTAACTTAAGTATTCCGTAGAATTTAAAAACACTTTAGAATAAATTTCTAAGGTGTTTTTTTTGACGAAAAAAATGCTAAAAGACATCGGAATAACAAGGTTCAAATAGTTTTATTTTTTTATGAATTTTAAGCATTATTTTTTATTTAAAAAAAATACAATTTTTAGTCAATAATTTTAAATTAAAAACAAACAAAAAAAGTCTCTAAAGTATATAATTCCCTAAAAAATCAAAAAAAATGATTTGCTTTTGTAATAAAAATGTAATTAAAAATTAATATTAGTAATAAAAATTTGCTAAAACTATTTCCGTAAATGTTTTTTTAGTGTTTCTATAAGATAGGTAAATAGTGCCATTGACTTCAAATCACAAAGAAGTTAATATTTATATAGGAAAAATATTTTTTTAGGAGGAAACTTTATGAACAAGTACGGAGTAAACAAAGGAAACAAAATGAAAAAGACAAATAAGGGAATAACGTTAATGGCTTTAGTTATAACTGTTATTGTCTTATTAATTCTTGCAACAATTACAATATCTGCACTTTCTGGAAATAGCATAATTACTAATGCAAAAAAAGCTAAAGAAGAAGCAGAAATAAATGCAGAGATGAAAGTAATTGCTACATCATCAAATTCAGCAAAAAATATGAATAAATATGGCGATTTGGAAGAAAGGTATTTTTCAGATTCATTAGACACTAATGCTGGAAGAGGCAAAACAACATTAAAAAGCTATAAGAGAATCGTAAAAAATGATGATGAAACAAGTAACCAAATAATAATATATAGTGTTACATTTAGAGATTCTGGCAGAACATATTATGTTGACACATCTGGAAATAGCAAATATATAGGACGATTAGGTGATGCAATAATGATAAGTGCAAATCCAGAAGTAAGTATTTCTCTAAATGAAAAATATGAAATTAATATAACTATAGAAAAGGTTTCTAATGATAATTCCGCGCAAAATAATATAGATGAAATAAAATATGAATGGACAAATTCAGCAAATGAACCAAAAGTTTATTCAAAAGGAGTCGCTACAATAACTCCAAATGGTTCATCACAAAAGGTAAAAACAACTAAAGTAACAATAGAAAAAGGTGAAGATGGAATAACAGAAGGTACATATTATTTACATGTAAAAGTAACTAAAGATGATGGAGAAGTAGAAACTGAAACATTTGGACCATATTTAGTAGGTACTGCAGAAGTTCAACTAGCAGTAGATCCTAATGGAGGAACTTGGAATGGAAACAGAAATATACAAACAGTAAATGGAAAACCAGGAGATACAATAGAAATTGGTACTCCAAGAGCACAAAGTAATTTTAGAGTTAAATTTAAAGATGAAGATAATGTATTAATACGTGAAGAAACATCAACGATCAATTTTGAAAAATGGAACAAAGAAGGAGCTGGAGTTTTATCAAATAATAATGAATATACATTTTCAGATTCAGAAGGAAAGATAGTTGCTCAATATAGTGTAAATTCAATAACATTGCCAGAACTAACAAAGGAAGGAAATTCAATAGAAGGATTTTACAAAGGTGACACTAAAGTTGGAACTACAGGAGATGAATATACACCAACATATTCAAAATCTGGAGTAGAAGAATTAGAAGTAAAATGGCAAGTTAACAAATATGAAGTAACTTATGATTATAGAACAAATGGTGGAACAAGTTGTACAAAAGAAACTGATCAAGTTGAATATGGAAAAAAGGTTGATTTAACAAATGTTACTGCGAAAAAAGAAGGATATACATTTGTAGGATGGAATACAAACAAAGATGCTACAACAGCACAAACAGAAGACATAATAATGAATACAGAAGGAGTAAAAGTATATGCAATATTTAAAAAAGAAGTAACATTAACATTTAAAGATTCAAGTGGAGAAAAAAATGCTATACCTCATCCAGTAACAATATGGAACAACAACAAAGGAACAGCAACAGCTCCAAAAATTGCAGGATATAATGGATGGGCTAAAGAAAATCCATATTGGACAACATCAACAGAGCCAGATGGAACAACAAATAAATTAGCAAGTGAAGGAACAATTCCAAACATAGAAAATGATACAAATTACTATGCAGTATATACAAAAGAAATTTCTATAACATATAATTTAAATGGAGGAACAGGAGCCACAACACCTACACAACAAAAAGGTAATATAAAAGTAAATAGTTATGATTTTGAAAACATAAAAGGTGCAAGCATAAATATGCCAAATATTAATCCAACAAAAGAAGGACATACATTTACAGGTTGGAATACACAAGCAGATGGAAAAGGAACACATATAGACAAAGACAAAGCAGGAACATTTAAAGGAGATACAACATTATATGCTGAGTGGACAAAACAAAGTTATACAGCGACATTTAATGGAAATGGTGGAAGTAATGGAGCTTCAATAACAAGATTATATGATGAAAAATTAGGTACATTACCAACATCAACAAGAAATGGTTATACATTTGAAGGATGGTATACACAAAAAACTGGTGGAACAAAAATAACAAAAGATACAAAAATGCCAGGAAGAAATGTAGAATATTTTGCTCATTGGAGCACAGTAACTTACACAATAACATATGACCTAGGTGGTGGAACATTAACAGATAAACCAGAAAATTATACAATAGAAAGTAATGACTTTACACTACCTCAGCCAACAAAAGAAGGATACACATTCTCAGGATGGACAGGAAGCAATGGAACAACACCACAAAAAACAGTAACAATTAAAAAAGGAACAACAGGAAGTAAAAATTATATTGCAAATTATGTAGATGATATAAAACCTGCAAAACCAACATTTACAGCAAAATATTCAGAAGGAAATGCAAACTACACAAGTGGATCATGGGCAAATAAACAAGTATATACAACAATAACATCTACAGATGCAGGAAGTGGAATAAAAGAAATACAATATTCAAAAGATAACCAAAAAACATGGAATAAACTTACATTAGGACAAAGTGGCGGAGTAAAAAAAGACGGAAATAATTACTATGGACAAGAGAATTGGACGGTAACAAATGGAAGAAATGATACAATCTACTTCAGAGTAGTTGATGAATCTGGAAATATATCAGATGTATCAGATGCATTTAATATAAAATATGATACAGCAGAGCCAACAATAACAGCAAATAATATTAAATATGGAGAACAGTTAAGTATAAGATTACAAGATGCACTAAGTGGAGTTGTAGCATGGCAAATAAATCAAAGTGCTACAGAGCCAACAACAGGCTGGACTAATATAACATCTACAAAAGATACTACAGTTACAAAAACAGGTTTAGCAGTTGGAAAACATTATATTTGGGCAAAAGATGAAGCAGGAAATGTAGTATCTAAAGAAATAAATGTTTCAAAAGCAGATATAGTTGGAACATTAACACTAACAGGAACAAACACATATGGAAGTAAATTAACAGCAAATATAACTGGATTAAATCCAAATGATGCAAAATTATCATATGAATGGTATAGTAACAGCACTAATAGCACAACAGGAGGAACAAAAATAGAAGGAGCAACAGGTAAAGACTATGTTATAGGGGAAGGCTTAGTAGGAAAATATATTTATGTAGTTGTAACAGCAAAGAAAGATAACTATGAAGATACAACATTTAAAGATATAACAGATAGTTCAAATGGAACAGCAACAGTAGAAAAGAAAACATTAACAGTTGCAAGTTTCACATATAGCCCAATAACAAAATCATATGACGGAAATACAAATGCTCCAAGTGGATTTAAAATTACAGCAACAAGTGGAAGCGGATTGATAAGTGGAGATGCAGTAACAGTAAACTTTACTTCAGCAAAATATAATGATGCAAATGTAAATAAAGCAAATAAAATCACAGTAAGTGGAATGAGTTTAAGTGGAACAAATGCAGATGACTATAAATTAAATGCAACAAGCTATGATAAAACAGGAGCAACAATAACAAAAATAGCAGCAACAAATAGTGTAAAAATTGAAGGAACAAATACACAAGGACAAAAATTAACAGCAAAAGTTACAACAAATAGTGATGGAGAAAAAACATATCAATGGTGGACATCAGATTCTGCAACAGCAACAAGTGGAAGTAATATAAATGGAGCAACAAGTGCAGATTATACAATAGGAACAGGATTAGTAGGAAAATATATAGGAGTAACAGTAAATATTAAAGCTGGAACAAACTGGAATGCAGCAAATCCAGCAACAGACATAACAGATGATTCAAATAATAGCACAGGAAAATCTGCATATGTAGTAACATATCAAAAAGGAGCAAATGTTACATCAATAGGAGCAACAAGTGCTAAAACAACAACAGGAAAAGTAACATTACCTAGTATTACAACAGCAACAGGATATACAGCAACAGGATGGTACAATGGAAACACAAAAGTGGGAGATGCTGGAGCAGAAGTAACAGTAACAGGAAATGTAACATTAACAGCAAATGCAGGAGATAAAACAAAACCAGAATCAACACTAACATCTACAAGTAAATTAAAAGAAACTAAACAAACAGCAACTATTTCTGCAACAGATGATGTAGGAATAACAGCATATTATTGGGGAACAACATCTCCAACAAGTAGTAGTGAATATACTACAGTAACAAGTACAAAAACATTAAATGAAACAAAAGAAATGAATGAAGCAGGAACATATTATTTTGCAACAAAAGATTCAGCAGGAAATATATCAGATATTAAATCAGTAACTATACATAGTTATGTAGTTTATAATATGTTAGATAAAGTAACTGGAACACAAGGAACATATACAACAGCACACTATGACCAAAAATCAAAATATACATATATAGCACCAAAAGGTACAACAATAACAGCGACAAGTGTATACACAGCACCTGAAACAGCAGGAATAACATATAAAGGAATGGCAAGTGTAGCGCCAAGTACCACAGCAGCAAGTGTTGCAACAACAGCATCAGTAACATTAAACAATAACTTAAATCTATCATATTGGTGGAACAGAAATACATATACTGTAGCATATAATTCAAACAATGGTACAGGAACAATGTCTACAGATACAGTAAAATATAAACAAGACTATGTAGCAAAAGCTAACACATTTACAAGAAATGGATATACATGGAAAGATTGGAACGAAAAGGCAGATGGAACAGGAAGCAAATGGGGAAGCTGGGTAGGAAGAGCATGGAATTGGACATATACAAAGAACATAACACTTTATGCTCAATGGGCAGATGAAACAGCACCAGAAGCAACTCTAACATCATCAAGTACATTAAAAGCAACAAAACAAACAGCAACTTTAAAAGCAACTGATGCAGTTGGAGTAACAGCATATTATTGGGGAACAACATCTCCAACAAGTAGTAGCACATATACAACTGTAACAAATACAACAAGCTTAAATGTAACAAAAGATATAACTCAAGCTGGAACATATTACTTTGCAGCAAAAGATGCCAAAGGTAATACATCAGAAGTAAAATCTGTAGAAGTATTTAGTTATACAGTTCAAAATCTATTAGAAAAAATAGATGGAACAACAGATACATATACAAATGCAAATTATGATAAATCTGGAAGTGTAAGTACAACATATTTCGCACCAAAGAACACAACTATAACACCAGCAAATGTATATGTAGTACCAACAGGATCAAATGCATCAAATTTTAAAGGAGCATCAACAACTTATGGAACAAGTACTGCAACATTAACTACATCACCAAAACTAACAGCAAATACTTCATATTATATGTGGTTTAATAGAGCAAAATATGATTTAACATTAGACAAAGGAACAGGAATAAGCGCAGTTACTGGAGCAGGAACATATAAATATGGACAACAAGTAAGTATAGATGCAACAGTAAGTACAGGATATACATGGGAAAAATGGACAAAGAACTCAGGAAATGCACCAGCAAGCACAACAAACAAATCAACAACAGTAACAATAACAGAAGCAACAAAATTAACTGCAAGTACAACAGCAAATAAATATACAGTATCATTTAATAATAATGGAGGAACAGGAGGACAAAGTGCAAATGTAAGTGCAGCATATAATGCTGCAATGCCAGCCATTTCTACAACAGCACCAACAAAAACAGGATATACATTTATGGGATGGTATGATAATAGTAATTATACAGCATCAGGTGCAAAACAATACTATACTGCAGCAGGAACAAGTGCAAGAAATTATGATAAAACAACAAATACAACTCTTTATGCAGGATGGAAAATAAATGAATATACCTTAACATTAAAACCTAATGGTGGAACATGGAATGGAAAAACATCAGATACAACAGTAAAACAAAATTATAATACAACATACTCTGTAACAAATAATCCATCAAGAGAAGGTTATGTATTTACTGGTTGGACACTAAGTGGAAGTGGAACATATAGTTATTCTGATACATCTGTTACACCTACAGAAACGAAAACATTTAACTATAATTCTGCATCAAGTACAAAACCAAACGTATATAATAATAAAGGTGGAGGAACAGTTACAAACGAGATGGTAGCTGATTCTACAGCAACAGGAGGATATTCATTAAAAATAACAACAAATGGTGTAGCAAATCCAGGAGCAGGAGGTATAAATTTTGCTGCATGGCCAACAATTCCACAAAGAATAAATGTTTTAGAAATAAAGGCAAAGATTCCAAAAGGATATAATATTGCATTAGCAGGCATTGGTGCTACTTATACAGGAATAGGATCAAACTATAGATATAGTGATAATGCAGGAACAGGAGAGTGGAAAACATATTATTTGGCTTGCTATAGTGGAGAAACAGGTAATTTTTCTCAAACAGCATATTTATATATAAGTGGTTCAGACAACACATCTGTTTCATGGAATATAAATTCTATAGTTATGAAGAGTTACACAAAAGAACAATTTAAGACTATTTATACTTATGGAGCTGGAAATGGAACATTAACAGCAAATTGGGCACAAAGTGGTGCTAAGGTAACATTTAATACAAACAATGGTAAATTTGATAACACATATGTAAAGAGTTGGAATAATGGATATTTTGGAGCTAATGCAACAACAGCATATAGATTTTATACTTACAACACTGCATATAGCACATATCCAGGAGATACACAATATAATTGGACACCAGATTCAAGAGTAATTTCAAGAGAAGGATATACTTTTGATGGCTGGTATACAGCTGCAACAGGAGGAACAAAAGTATTTAATAGTAATGGTAGTTTAATATCATCACTAAGTGGCTATAGTGATTCAACAGGAAAATGGATTAAACATGATGAAGATATAACTGTTTATGCACATTGGACACCAAACACATATAAAGTAACATTAAATAATCAAAGTGCCACAACTGCAGGAACAAATGAGGCTTGGTATCAATTTAATACAACAAAATCAATTAGTGGTGTAACAGCATACTATTATACAAATGAAGCATGTACAACACCATTATCAGGAGGATATAATATTACTAAACCTACAAAGACAGGATATACATTTAAAGGATATTATACAGGAGAAAATGGTACAGGAACTCAGTATGTAAATGCTAATGGAAGCTTTATAAATAACATATATAAAACAGTTGCAGATGATTCAACTTTATATGCATATTGGAAAGATGAAACAAAACCAATAGTTACAGTAACAAGAAAAACATATAATTCATTCAATTGGACAGCAAGTGATGGAGTAGGAATAACAGGATGGCAAGTAACAACAACAAATAGTAAACCATCAGCAACAGGTTCAGGATGGACAACAAGTGGAACATTGACAAGTGGAACATATACAAATGTAAGCACAACAGCAGCTGCAACATACTATTTCTGGGCAAAAGATGCTGCAGGAAATATAAATGATGCTGTAACAATTGCATCATATTTGGTAACAAGAAGCCAAGGTACAGGAACTACATTAACAACAAAAGTTGATCCAACAAGTAATTCTACAGGAACAGCAGTAAGTGTAAATACAGCAGTATTAAAAGGTACAAATATATGGGCAAAATCAGAGACAAAGAAAGGCTATAATACTGCAAAATTAACAATAGCAGGAGCAGAAAAAACAGCAACAGGAGCAACAATAGAAGTAAATACTGCAACTACTATAGCTTCAACGGCAACAGCAAATAAATATACAGTTAAATATGAAGCAAATGGAGGAAGTGAAGCACCAGACGATGCTATAGCAACATATGACCAAACTTTTACAGTAAGTAAAGATTATCCTAATAGGACAGGATATACATTTAGTAAATGGTATGATCCAACTGGAGACAATGGTTGGACAAATTGGTCAGGTAAATGGGTATATGATAATGGACAATACGGAATAACAAATAATATATTAACATTAACAGCACAATGGACAGCAAATGAGTTAATATTTGAAAATAAAACAATTACAAAGACATATAGTACAAGTGAACAAACAGCAAATGTAACTGCAGCAACAAATGGAACTGGTTCATACAAATATACAAAGAAATCAGGAGAATCAAATATTACAGTATCAGAAGCAGGAGAAATAAAAATACCTGCAAGCAAAACAGCTGGAACATATACAATAGTTATAACAGCAACAGATAAGAATTCAGGAAAAACAAAAGATGCAACATACACTATAACAATAAATAAAATAGCAGCAACAAACAGTGTAGAAATTACAGGAACAAATAAAGTAGGAAATAAGTTGACTGCAAATGTTACAACAAATAGTGATGGTACAAAAACATATCAATGGTGGACAGCAACATCAGCAACAGCAACTACAGGAACAGCAATAAGTGGAGCAACAGGAAAAGAATATACATTAACAGCAAATGAAAAAGGAAAATATGTAGGAGTAACAGTAAAAATTGCAGCAGGAACAAACTGGAATGCAGCAACAGATTCACATGATATAACAGATAGCACAAAAAATGGATCTGCTAATGTATATGTTACAATAACATATACTAAAGGAACAGGAGTAAGTGCAATAGGAAAGACAACAGAAAATGTAACAGGAAGTACAACATTACCTACAATAACTGCTTCAACTGGATATACAAAAGATGGATGGTATAATGGAAGTACAAAAGTAGGAGCAGAAGGAGCAAGTTATACACCAACTAATAACATAACATTAACAGCAAAAGCAACAGCAAATAAATATACAGTATCATTTAATAGCAATGGAGGAAATGGCGGACAAAGTGCAAATGTAACTGCAACATATGATGCAGCAATGCCTACTATATCTACAACAGCACCAACAAGAACAGGATATACATTTATGGGATGGTATGATAATAGTAATTATACAGCATCAGGT
>CAMMZC010000007.1 GCA_946529215.1 uncultured Clostridia bacterium | reverse complement strand
ATCTTAATCCTCTTGCTCCTGTCTTTCTTTCTATTGCTTTATCTACAATTGCAGATATTGCACCATCTTCAAATACAAGTTCTACATTATCTATTTCAAATAGCTTTTTATATTGTTTTACTAAAGAATTTTTTGGTTCAACCAAAATTTTTCCTAAAGCTTCTTTATCTAGCTCTTTTAAGGTTGCAATTACTGGAAGCCTTCCTATAAATTCTGGAATAAGTCCAAATTTTAATAAATCTTGTGGAAGTAATTCTTCAAATACTTTGTATTTACTAACTTCTTTTTCACTTTCTATTTTTGAACCAAATCCAATTGATTTTTTTCCTGTTCTATCTTTTATAATATTTTCTAAGCCTTCAAAAGCTCCTCCACAAATAAATAAAATATTTGATGTATCTATTTGTAGCATTTCTTGATGTGGATGTTTTCTTCCTCCTTGTGGTGGTACAGATGCAACTGTTCCTTCTATTATTTTTAAAAGTGCTTGTTGTACACCTTCTCCACTAACGTCTCTTGTAATCGATGGATTTTCTGATTTTCTTGTAATTTTGTCAATTTCATCTATATATACAATTCCACGCTCTGCTCTTGAAATATCTCCATCTGCAGCTTGGATTAGTTTTAAAAGAATATTTTCAACATCTTCTCCTACATATCCTGCTTCTGTTAAAGTAGTGGCATCTGCTATTGCAAATGGCACTTGTAAAATTTTTGCTAAAGTACTAGCTAAAAGAGTTTTTCCACATCCTGTAGGTCCTAAAAGTAAAATATTACTTTTTTGAATTTCTACATCATCATCTTTTTTCATTACATCTTCATTAAAGATTCTTTTATAGTGGTTATATACTGCAACAGCTAAAACCTTTTTTGCTTCCTCTTGACCTATAACATAATCATCTAATATTGATTTTATTTCTTTTGGGCTTATTATTTTTTCTTTTTCTTCATCTATATATTCATCATCTATATCATTTAATAATTCATCTTCTATTATTCCATTGCATAAACCGACACATTCATCACAAATATACACCCCTGGTCCTGCAATTATTTTTTTAACCTTTTCTTGTGGTAATCCACAAAATGAACATCTTATATTTTTAGGCGTATTGTTTGGCATAATTTTAAAATTCCTTTCTACTTTCTTTTGGTTAAGATTTCATCTATTAATCCATACTCTAAAGCTTCTTCTGCTGTCATATAATGATCTCTTTCTGTATCTTGCATTATTTGTTCTAGTGGTTTTCCTGTTCTATCACTTAAAATTTTGTTTAATCTTTCTCTTGTTTTAATCATATTTTCTGCATGAATTTTAATGTCTGTTGTTTGACCTGTAATTCCATGTCCTCCGATTAATGGTTGATGTATTAAAATCTCTGCATTTGGAGTTGCATATCTTCTGCCTTTTTCTCCATTTGCAAGTAATACTGCTCCAAAGCTAGCAGCTAAACCAATACAAGTTGTAGATACAGGGCATTTAATATAATTCATTGTGTCTACTATTGCTAAACCATCTGTTACACTTCCTCCAGGTGAATTTATGTATAGATTTATTTCTTTATCTGGGTCTTCTGATTCTAGGAATAATAGTTGCGCAACTACAAGACTTGCAGTTGTAGCGTTTACATCTTCTCCTAAAAATATAATTCTGTCTTTTAATAATCTTGAGAAAATATCGTAAGATCTTTCTCCTTTGCTTGTTTGTTCTATTACATATGGTACTAGGCTGTTGTTTATCATTTTAAATTCCTCCTTCAATTAAAATTAATGAAAAACTTCGTCCTGCGTCGTTAAAACTGTTTAAAAACACAATCGAAGTACATCTAGTACACTCCTTTGCTTTTTTTAACAGTCTTGCCTAGCATTACTCGTTTTTGATTAATTTCTTAATTATTATTTTTTACCTTTTTCTTTTTTAGCTTCTACGATTTTGATTATTTAAAATCAAAAAGGGTTCAAAAAATTTTTATTAAATTTTCTAAACCCCCTTTACTTTTTATTATTGCTATTTAATATGTAAATATTGCTTTGCAAATTTTACTCTAAATATTATTTATTTTTCTTTGCAACTTCTTTTGCATTTTCTACTAAGAAGTTTATAGCTTTTTCGTTTTCAATTCCTTGTTTTAAGTATTCTTTTATATTTTCATTTTTTTCTAATTCTTCAGCTGTTTTTCCATAATTTTTAGCCATTTCTTCTAATTTTTCTTTTACGTCTGCATCTGTTGCTTCGATTTTTTCAGCTTTAACTATAGCTTCTAAAGCAAGTCTTGATTTAATAGCTTCAATTGCTTGAGGTTCATATTCTTTTCTAAACTCTTCTTCTGTTTTGTTAAGCATTTTTAAGTATTGTTCTAATTTAAGCCCTTGATATGACATTCTTTGTTCCATATCTTTAACCATATTGTCAACTTCTACTTCTATCATACCAGCAGGAATTTCTACTTTCATTTTTTCTGTAACAGCTTTAATTACAGCATCTTCTTTTTCATATTTAGTTTTTTGCTCATTTTCTTTTTCTAATCTTTCTTTAATGCTATCTTTTAGCTCTTTTAAAGTATCGAATTCGCTAACATCTTTCGCAAATTCGTCATCAAGTTCTGGTAATTCTTTCTTCTTTATTTCATGAACTTTTACTTTAAATGTTGCATCTTTTCCTGCTAAATCTTTCGAAAAATATTCATCAGGGAATTTTACGTTGATATCTTTTTCTTCATCAATCTTCATTCCTATAATTTGATCTTCAAATCCTGGAATAAATGAACCACTTCCTATTTCTAGGCTGTAATTTTCAGCTTTTCCACCTTCAAATGCTTTACCATCTACAAATCCTTCAAAATCTATTACTGCGATGTTTCCATTTTCTACAGGTGTTTCAACACTTATAACTCTAGAATTTTTTTCTTGCATTTGTTTTAGGTTGTTTTCGATGTCACTTTCCTCTACATTATACTCTATTTTTTCGATTTCTATACCTTTATATTTTCCAAGTTCAACCTCAGGCTTTGTTGCAACTACAGCTGTAAAAACTAAGTCTTGTCCTTTTTCCATAGTAACAATATCAACTGCAGGTTTTCCTACAACTTCTAATTTGCTTTCTTCTATGGCATTTTCATATTCTTCTCCTGCTATTTCGTTAAATGCATCTTCATAGAATATTTCTTTTCCATAGTATTTTTCTACTATAGCTTGTGGTGCCTTTCCTTTTCTAAATCCTGGTATATTGAAATATTTTGCATTTTTGAAATATACTTTTTTTATAGCATTTTCAAATTTTTCTGCTTCTACTGTTATTTCTAATTTAACTTCATTTGCGTTTTCTGTTTTTTCTACTTTACAACTCATTTAAAATCTTCCTTTCTTTTTGCTTTACTTATGCGTATTACATCTGTATTTTTAATGTATATTACGCGACGCAACTTCCCTTATTATATCACATTTTTGGAAAAATGCAACAAATTTTCAAATATTTTTCAAATTTTACTTGTATTTTTTGAAAATTTATGATAAACTATTAAATAGTCAGTTAAATTTTTTAAATTTAGGAGGTGCAATTAATTATGGCAAAATGCGCAATATGTCAAAAAGAACCTGTTTATGGAAATAAACTTAGTATTACACGTTCACATATAAGTAAAAGAACAACTCGTACTTGGAAGCCAAACTTAAGAAGTGTTAAAGCAGAAGTTGATGGAGAAGTTAAAAGAATCAAAGTTTGTGCTAAATGCTTAAAGAATGGAAAAGTAAAAAGAGTTTCTTAATTAAAACGTTTTAAAAAAGAGCTTTGTACAAGGAGGCTACTTTATTAGCAGCCTCGATAGGTAAGCTCTCTTTTTTTTGCAATTAAGTTTACTTTTTTTCTCCGTCCCCAAAAGGAATCTTACTCTTTTATTCCAAATATAAATTTTACAATCCCTCTTAGTGCTTTAGGAACTTTTTTTACAACTATAGTCATATATATGTACCTCCCTTTCTAACAAACAAGCCATGCAAGCCCAACAGCAGTAATTGCTAATCCTATTATAAAAAGCCAGCCAGCGATTGGAAGTAACAATACAAGTAAAATTCCAAGTCCTAATCCTATAAAACATACGCCTATTGTTTTTTTGAGTGCATTAAAAAACATAACATTACCTCCAATATTCTTTTTTTATATATTATATTAGAGATTGTCGTTTTATGTTACCCTCTTATACTTGCTAAATATGATTTTCCAAAAAGTTTTATCATTTCTGTCATATTCTTTTTATCATCTTCTGATAATTCTTTGTAGCCTTCGAATAATTTTGGCATATTTGTTTTCCAACTAATTGAAATTTCTGAAAATTTTGAAGCTGAAGTTGAATTAAAAATATCAAATATAGCATCAAAAAATAATCTTCTTTGTTCTACAGTTGTATTTTTTAGCCATGTTTTCATTGTTTCATTCATTACTTCACTTGATTTTGTAGTTTCTTTTAATTTAATCATTTGTTTTCCAAGAACTTGCCACGAATATATATCATGTTGATATATTCCTTTTTGAACACTTTGCACTACCTCATATCCTTCGCCATGTTCCATAATTCTGCCTATTACAGAACCTTGTGGTATGTATGTATACACCTTGTCTAATATTTCTTTGTTTTCTATATTTTTTATAAATTCTTCATCAAAACCTGGTCCGTCATAATTTACCACTTTTTTTATTCTTTGTTGTAAATTTTGCCCAGCTGTAACAGCAGCATAAATTGCAACATTTCCACCTTTTGAGTGTCCACCTAATATCATTTTTTTATCTTTGTATTTATTTGACATTTTTTCTAAATATTCTTTTGCTGAAATTTGAGATGCCACATGTTTCATAAATGCCATATTAAAATCTTCTTTCCAACCCAAAATTGTGCCATCTGTTCCTTCAAAAGATAAATACATAAGATTTTTTGAAATATGTATAGTTATTGCTGCAAATTGTCTTTCCGCTTCTTTGTCGTTATTTTTTACATAGTCTGTAACAATTAAATCTTTAAATCTTTTGCTTTTTCCAAGTTTTGTTATTAGCTCTTTATCTCCGTTATAATTAAATTCTTCATTTTTAAAGTCTTTCATTTTATTTGAAACACCTTCTATTGTTTCTTCATCTTCTAATTTAATTCTGTCAAATAACAAATATGAAATTCTTGCAAAAATCATATTGTCTATTTCGTTTATTCCAAATTCATCATTTATTGGAATATCTCCTCTCCAATCTAAATAATCATTTATATTTGCCATTTTCTTAAAATTCCCTTCCTTACTAATTTAAAGTTATTATACCATTCTCTATTATCTTTTTCAAGTTTTTTAAAAAATCCTTTTTAACTATATTTTAACATTTTTTTACATGTTCGACAGCTTTCGACAGACTTTTCAAAAAAAGAAAGTACTACATAAATTAATAAGCATTTTTAAATCACTTTATGAATTGTGTGTATGAATAAAAGCTATTATAGACTTGTTCTTTTAATGGCTTAAGTAAAAAAAGAGGTTGTGGTGCTACACAACCTCTTTTCTAATTCCCGATATTTATGCCAAAGTTTTATTTATATATATTATATATCATTTTTAAAAAAATGTAATATTTTTTTTGTAATTTTTCCAAAAAACTTTTTGACAAAATTCGACTTTTTTAAGCACATCGATCTTTTATTACTTCATATATAGTTTTTACTTAATTAACTCTTCATGCAGTTTTTGCAAAATCTCATTAGATATTATCTCTTTAAACATTATAGAAATCTTAGATTCAGCTACTTCCATACTCAAAACTTCAGCTTTTTCTTCATCTAAAACATTCATAACATTTTTTAAAACTGAGTTATTGCTCATAATTCCATTTCCGATTATAGAAATTCTAGTAATGTCTTTGTATGTGCACTCTAAGTTTTGCAATTCTATTTCTAGTAAATTTGTAAATTTGCTAAACTTATCTTTTGAAATAGTAAAAGATATGTCTAAATTTTTGTCACTATTATTTATTAAATTTTTAACACCTATTTCATTTGTAACAAATTTATTATAAATACTATTAAAACTTTGAGTGCTATAGTTTTTTGAAATTCCATGCACATATATTAGCTTATCATTTTTTACTATATTTTTTATCAAAATTCCTTCTACAGGTTTATTGTTGATTTCTGTTCCATTGCCTTCTTTAAATGTAGATTTTGCAACTATTGGAACACCGAACTTTTCACCAACTTCTACACACCTGTTGTGTAAAACTTTTGCTCCTTCATCTGCAATATCTAACATTTCTTGATATGAAAGAGAATCTATCTTTTTTGCTATAGTTACTTGATTTGGATCTGTTGTGTAAACTCCATCAACATCTGAAAAAATATAGCAATGGTCAGCTTTTATTTTTGCAGCAATTGCAACAGCTGTTGTATCTGAACCTCCACGCCCTAGAGTTGTAATATCTCCTTTTTCGTTTATTCCTTGAAAGCCTGCAACTATAACTACTTTGCCTTCATTTAATTCCTGCTCGATTCTTTTAGTATCTATATCTTCTATTATTGCATCTTGGTTTGTGTTGTTTGTTTTTATTCCTGCTTGCCATCCTGTTAAAGAAATTGTAGGTATATTATCTCTATTTAGCAAAATACTTAGCTTTGCCATAGAAACTTGCTCTCCTGTGCTTAAAAGCACATCCATTTCTCTTTCATTTGGCATATTTGAAAGTGTTGAAGCTTCTTTTATAAGATTATCTGTTGTTTTTCCTTGTGCAGAAACAACTGCAACAACTCTTTGGTTATTGTTATAAAACTCTTTTATTTTATCAGCTACTAAATTTAATTTTATATTATCTGCAACTGAACTACCTCCAAATTTTAATACTACTGTGTCCATTTTTGGCACCTTCTTTTTTAATTTCAAAGGATTATTTAATTATAAATATTCCTATTTTTATTATATTTTCGTTTTTAAATATTGTGTAATTCTATTAATTAAATCTTTTTCATTTTCATAACAAATAAAAATGTCCTACATATATTTTCATAAATTATTCTCCAATAATTATTTTATATTACTCTTCAAATAAGCCTCAATAAACCCATCAATCTCGCCATTCATTACAGCCTCAATATTTCCAGTTTCGAAATTTGTTCTATGGTCTTTTACCATCGTGTATGGGCAAAAAACATAAGAACGGATTTGGCTTCCCCAAGCTATATCTCTTTGAACACCTTTTAGTTCTTCTATTGTTTCTTTGTTTTCTCTTTCTTTTAAATCTAGCAATTTAGATTTTAACATTTGCATTGCATATTCTCTGTTCTGAACTTGTGAACGCTGTGTTTGGCAAGCAGTTATTATTCCTGTAGGAATATGTGTAAGCCTTACTGCAGAAGATGTTTTGTTTATGTGTTGTCCTCCTGCACCTGAAGCCCTATATACATCCATTTTTATATCGTCTGGATTTATGTATAAATCTACATCATCTTCAATTTCTGGAATAACTTCTAATGAAGCAAATGAAGTATGTCTTCTTCCTCCACTATCAAAAGGCGAAATTCTAACTAATCTATGTACTCCCATTTCTCCTTTTAAATAGCCATAGGCATTTTCTCCATTTACCTCAAATGTTACGCTTTTTATTCCTGCTTCATCACCTTCTAAATAGTCTAATTCTTTTACCTCATATCCATTTTTGTTTGCCCATCTTGAATACATTCTATAAAGCATTTCTGCCCAATCTTGAGATTCTGTTCCACCTGCTCCTGGATGAAGAGTTAGTATCGCATTATTTGAATCATATTTTCCTGATAATAAAGTTTGCAATTCGAATTTTTCTATTTCTTTTTCAATTCGTTTTGTATTGGTAGCAATTTCACTTTCTAAAGACTCGTCTTGTTCTACTTCTGCTAGTTCTATAAACTCTTTTATATTTTCTATTTCTCTTGAAAGCTCTCTATATTTTATAACTTTGCTTTTTCTATGTTTTATTTCTGCTAAAATTTTGTTACTGTTTTTTTGGTCATTCCAAAAGCCATCTTTCATAGTTTTTTCTTCTAACTCTTTTAGCTCTAATTCAAGTTTGGGTATGTCAAAGTGAATCACCTAAACTTTTTAATTTGTTTTCGTTTTCATATAAGACTTTTTTTGTCTCTTCAAAATCCATAATTTTTTCACTTCCTTTTTGATATTGCTATTATATCATATATTTCAAGAAAATCAAGCTAAACATTCTATTTTAAATTGTAAATATTTTTTAACACAACAAGAAAGAAGCAACTTTATGAAAATCTATTCATATAGTGCTTCTTTAAAAATTACTTATATAAATATTTTTGTGGGTTTATAGCCACACCTTTTATCCTGATTTCTAAATGTAAATGAGGTCCTGTAGAATTTCCTGTTGATCCAACTGCTGCAATTACATCTCCTGATTTGACCTTGTCTCCAACTTTTGCATAAATCTTGCTACAATGTGCATACCAAGTTTCTACACCATTTCCGTGGTCTACTTTAACTAAATTTCCATAAGGGCCATTGTTTTGAGCAAATACAACTGTTCCTTTTGCTACAACCTTAATTGCTGTTCCTGCTGAACAAGCAATATCTAATCCTGTATGTGCTCCAGATCTTATAGAACTTGAAACTCCAAATCTTGAAGAAATTCTTCCTGAAACTGGAAGTACAGATACATTAATTCCTTCTATAACTGCTATTGCTTCTTTAGCTTCTTTTTCATCTAAAAGATGCTCAATTTCTTTTTCTACAGATTTTTCTGCAACTTCAATTTTGTCAGTTTTAACCTCATCTAATTTTTGAGTATACTTTTCATTTACAACGATGTCTAATTTAATGTCATCTTTTTTATGCTCTTTTTTTATTTTTGCAACAACTTCTTCCGCCTCTTCTATAGTATCTACATAAGCTTTGTTTTTTCCATTTACATTTACAGCATAAAATTTGTATGTTATAACTTTTTCTTCATCTAGCTTGGCAATAATTTCTTCTTCGTTTGTATCTTGAGTTCTTTGTACTAATTTCATTTCATACTGTGGCTCATTTGCAAGTGAAATATTATCCACATTTTTTACTTCTTTGTTAATAATTTGTCCATCTATTAGTGTTTTAAATGCAGTTTCATTTTGTATATATCCTAATGTCTTATCTGCAATTTTTACTTCATATACTGGTTTATATTTTATTCCTATTATCGCGATTATTAATATAAAACCTAATATCATTATCTTTAAAACTCTTGCTGTTTCTTTTGTAACTGTTTTAAATTTTGATTTTAGTTTTAAAATATTATACACTCTCCTTTTACTACTATTTTTACACGCGACATCAACTATTATACCACATATTTTTAAAAAATGCAAATTTTGTTCTTTTTTTCGAGTTTCTACATAGATTTTAATGAGTAATTTTTTATTGAAGGGAATGTAATTTTTTATGTTTATTTATAATTTAAAATTAAATAAAAATGCTGTTACAAGGGCTTTTATAGGTGTATCAATATTAATTATTGTATTTATAATTCTATATAGCGTGTATGTTATTTTCATAAAGCCAAATTCTGCTTGCGATTTCAAAAAAAATGAAATTATAGATTTAAATGAAACAAATTATACAAATATTTTAAAATCTGCAAATGAAAATATTGATTCATATATAGGTAAAAAAGTACGTGTTACAGGATATGTTTATAGGCTAATAGATTTTGACGAAACAGAGTTTGTTGTAGCTCGTGATATGAGGTTTAACGAAAGCTCAAATTCTATAATTGTTGGTTTTTTGTGTGAAAGCAAAGAAGCACCTAAATTTGTAGATGGCACTTGGGTTGAAGTTGTTGGAACAATAAAAAAAGGAAAGTTTACAGATGAACTTGCAGTTCTTGATGTTGTTACAATTAAAGAAACTGATAAACCTGCAAATATTTTTGTAAACCCTCCAGATAAAACATATATACCGACGACAAGTATGTTTTAAGTTCTAAGGTTACTTTTTTCCTCCGTCCCCAAAAGTAACCTTTAGCTTTCTGTTCCAAAAATAGATTTCAAAATACCGTTGTCTATAAAATCGCTAAATACATTTTTTAAAATAATTAAAAGTATAGGACCTACAAACATACCTAAAACTCCTATAAGTTTAAAACCTGTATACATTGCAATTATTGTAAAAATAGGGTGTATTCCTATATTTCCACTAACAATTTTGGGTTCTATAAATTGTCTTGTAAAACTCATTATAATTAGTAGAACAATAATTGATATTCCAAGTGTTATGTCACCATTTAATCCTGAAATAATTGCCCATGGAATCATTACAGCTCCTGAGCCTAAAATTGGAAGCGCATCCACAAATCCAATTCCAAGTGCAATTAGTAATGGAAATCCTACATTTAGCCCTGCAAAAGACATTATATATAATCCTACTAAAGAAATTGTAAAAGAAATTAGAATTAAGGTTGCTTGTGCTTTTAAATATCCTCCTAAAGTTTTTGTTAGTTGTTTTAAATGTATAGCTATTTCTTTTACCCATTTTTCAGGCAAATGATGTTCAAGTTCATCTATCATATAAATTTTGTCTGTACATATAAAGTATAAAGCTAAAATAGTCACTGCAAAATATATTGCAATTGTTGGAATTGATGTTACAAATTTTATAAGTTGTGTTAAAAAACTTTGCAAATATATAGATAATCTTTGTACTAAAGATGAAATTGTATCTTGAAATATTTGTGTTAATTGGTTTGATATATTTAATTTTTCAAAGTTTATGCTTTTTATTAAATTTTGAATTTGATTATTAATTTTTTCATAATACTCATTAAAACCTGACAAAAGATTACTTGCTTCTGAGACTATTGTTGCGATTCCCCATACAAGAAGTCCTAAAATGGTTCCAAATACTATTATAAACATTATTATAGAACTTACTCTTCTTGAAATTTTAAATTTTTCCATTAACTTTTTTATAGCAGGTTCCATCATTAAAGATATTACAAATGCTACTAAAAATGGCATATAAAACATAGCAAGTTTAATAGCTGCAATTATAGAAATAATGCTGATTGCAATATAAAATGCTTTTTTGGTAATACTTGTCCAATATGTATTTTCACTCAACATAAAAATCTCCTCATATAATAATTATATGAGGATTTTTATTTTTTATTCATATAATGCATTTCTATTATATAAAGGTTTATGTACAGGATTTTTCTTTCTAATTTAATTTTCTAATTATAAATCCTTGCGAATTTACTGTTTTGTTTCTCAGTTTCACCCAGAAATAATACTTTTTATCTGCTTTTAAAGACGCTGTAACAGTTACATTGGTAAAACCTTGTGAATTCGAACTATAACTAGAGTTTTCATTTGAGTTCGAATTGGTATTTGAGCCTGAATCAACATTATTATTTGTACTTGAGTTTACGTTTGTTTGAGCTTGATTTACAGCATTAGCTTGACCTGTTTGATTTGATATATCAGTTTGATTTGTTAAATTAGATGTTTGTGTATTATTATTTTGATTTACATCTTCATTATCTTCAAACTCTTCAGGCGCTAAATCTGACTCTGTTATTTTCCATCTTTCTATATCTATGTTGTCATTTAAAGTTATTGTAACTTCTTTATTTTTATTACCTTCCCAATTTGATGATACCTTTATATCTTTTATAATTTCTCCTTCATCTATATCTGCTTTTCCTTCTTGTGGGAAGTTCTTTATAGTTATTTTCTGTTCAGAAATATTCTCTAATGCATCTCTTACATAAATTGTATATGTACCGTTTTTTGTAACCTTATAATTATTGCTATCTATTCCCCAACTCTGCTTGTCCCAACTATATGGCATTTGATGTAGCCCTGATTCTTTATCTTCTGCTGTTACATTTATTGTAATATATTTCTCTGTATCTTTTTTGCTTTCATCTATAGTGTAAGCAATTGTTGGAGCTGTTTTATCTATTTTGTTAACCTCTTTGGTTAAATATACAACATTTCCTGCACTATCTGTTACCCAAATGTAATATGTTCCATTTTCTTTTATTTCATCTTTTACATCTAAGTTATTTGTAACAACTTCAAGCTTTTTCCAGTCTTTTGGTACTTCTTTTGATTTTGTAAAATTCCAACCATAAATTCTTATATTATCTGTTCCTTTAACCTCAAAAGCCTTTGTTTTTTCCCATTTTTCTTCATCTATAATAAACTCTGTAATTTGTGGTAATATTTTGTCTATATCTGACATTTTTATTCCTGTAAAATCTGGAAATCCATATCCATATATGCTATCTCTTCCTTGAGTTCCAAGATCTCTGCAGAATTTTTTTAGCACATTATATACTTCTGAAATTGTGAGATCTTTGTTGTATGTTTTTATTAGAGCAATTAATGAAGCTATATGTGCATTTGAATATCCTGCTCCTGACCATTTTGAAATAGTAGATGAAGTGTTAAAAATCTCTTCAACATCTGTACTACTTGCAACAAAATCTATGTATTCTCCGTTTCCAGAGTAACTCGTTGTTTTTAGTGCTTTATCAACTGATGAAACAGCTATTGTAGTTGGATTGCTTGCAGGAAAAACATCATCATTTTCTGTTGTCATCTTAGTTGTACAACAAATTGGTATATTTTCTTTAAATGCATTTTGTAACAAAAGCTCTATCATATAATTTTGTTTATGAACAAATTCATAACAAATTACATCTGCCTTTTCTGTAGCATAAGCTATTGCTTTTATAATTGTTTCTGTTGTTGTATAATATTCATCATTTATTACAACAAGTGGCATAATTTTCACATTATCTGGTGTTGATTCTTTTATAACCTCCAAAATTCTGCTTCCTTGCGCAATAGATTCATGTATGTCTTTGTTATTTTCCTTATTTATAAAATTGTAACAATCTTCACTTATTTTGTCTTTAAAATACTCATTGTCTATTGCCCCCCCATACCCTATAGTTGCAATAGTTATAGGTGAAGCATTCCCATTTTCTTTAACTAATTTTTTGTAATTGTTAAGACCCATAGCTGAAGCTCCATAATCTCTTTCACTATTTTTATCTTCATTATCATTTTGCCCATACATTGTTTGAGATTCGTCATTTATTGTGCTTATTATTGAAACTTCATCTATTTCAACTTTTTTTATATCTGCTAATTGATTTAAATAATCATAAGCTGCTCTGGTTCTTTTTTGTGAATCATATTTTAAAATATATATTCCCTCTTGAACTTGATTTTCTTCTATTGCATCAAAATTATCTTTTATTTCTTTTGCTTCTACAATCAAGGTTTGAGTCTGATATGGGTTTTTTAAATGAATTATTTTGTTTTGCATTTCTACTTCTATTGTAGAATTTTCAAAATAATTTATTAAATCTCCTGTTGAATTAAGCAAAGTTTCTGCTTGTGAATCACTTATCCCAAACTCTTCTTGCAAAGTAGTATCTATTGTATCTCTTTTTACCTTTTTGTTTTCTGTATCTATTGTAATTTCTACATAATAGTTTTTCCCTATTATTGTATCATTATAGTCTATACTTTGATTCTTTTTGCTACTTATTACACCATAAGTAACTACAACTGCAATTGATATTACAACTAATACTGCAGCTATTATTATTAATATTTTATTTAATTTTGCTCTTTTGTATTGATTCATTCTTTTCCATCCTTATATATATATTTAGGTTTTTTAATAGGATTCACCTATAAACCTATTTTTTGACTAATAATATAATATCACTAATATTTTGTTATTGCAACATTAATTAAGAAAAAATATTTTTCACTATATTAAGAATACCATAATTAAAGATTTTTTATATTATCATATTTTTTCACAAAATATATTTTTTTGTCATATTATATATTAAATCAAAAAAAGAGGAGGAATTTTGTAATGAATCGCAGATGTAGAAGATGTTTTTGTATGAACAACAATAATCCACATTGTGTTAATCAAAATATGTTGGAAAAAGCTTGTCAAAACACAAATTGTCCTGCAATGAATTATAACGAAAATTGTAATTGTGGTTTTGACGATGAAGAAAAAGACGTTTTTCCAGATAATCCAATGCTTGCTCAAAGCTATGTTCCAATTCAATATATGGATGAAACCTTTAAGCCATGTGTTGGCTTAGATAATGGGACTATTTTTCCTGAGCTTGTAAGTCCATACTGCCCAGGTGATTCTATGAAAGACATTGAATTTTTAAGAAGAACAAATCCTATTGGAGAGGGGTGTAACGCTAATGGAAGAAGATAGAAAATGTAATTGTGAAAATATAGAAAATATAAATATGATGAACTTGATCGACAATATGAATATGGTAAGTATGAACAACAATATAAATTCATGTGGATGTAATAAAAATGAAATGACTAGAGCCGAAATGCTAAAAAAAATCAAATGCCTAAAATTCGCCGTAGTAGAACTTGCTTTATACCTTGACACTCATCCAGATGACACTAAAGCTTTATGCTTACACAATAAGTATAGCAAAGAACTTAAAGAAATTTGTGATAAATATCAAAAGGTTTATGGACCTCTTACAATCGAATATCCATGTAATAAATGGAGATGGCTTGAAGAACCATGGCCTTGGGAAGGAGGAAATAAGTAATGTGGACTTATAATAAAGTTTTACAATATCCTGTAAATATTAAATGTACTGACCCTCGTTTAGCTAAAGTTATAATTAGCCAATATGGAGGCCCAGATGGTGAACTTGCTGCTTCTCTTAGATATTTATCTCAAAGATTTGGTATGCCTGACCAAATAGCTAAAGCTATTTTAAATGATATTGGAACTGAAGAATTAGCTCACTTAGAAATGGTTGGTTCTATAGTTCATCAATTAACTAAAAATGCTACAATTGAAGAATTAGAAAAAGCAGGTTTGGCACCATACTATACAGACCATGGGGTAGATGTATATCCTGTTTCAGCTGGAGGAGTTCCATTTACTGCAGCATATATTGCAGCTAAAGGTGACCCCATTGCGAACTTACAAGAAGACTTAGCAGCAGAGCAAAAAGCTCGTGCAACTTATGAAAAATTAATTGACTTATGTCGTGACAATCCTGATGTTCTTGACCCTCTTAAATTTTTACGTCAAAGAGAAATCGTACACTTCCAAAGATTTGGTGAAGCTCTTCGTGGAATTCAAGATAGACTTGCGACTAAAAAAATGTATATGAATGATATAAATAATGTAACTACTTTGTAAAAAATACTCCCCCGACTTAGTCGAGGGAATATTTATTTTTCTACAATATTGAATGCATCTTTTCCATTTGAGTCTTTTGTTTTTTCTAGAGTATATTTAGAATTAAGGCAAATTAATGGACGGAAGCCTCTATACAAACCACTACCAGAAGCATTATATTTCACTTTTCCACTATAATCCACAATAATTAGATATACGTTATAAAATGACGGAGATGCTAAGAAATATGCATCTGCTTTTATATTACTCTTTACTAAATACGGATTGGTACTATTTGTATCTATCATACTTTCATATTCCATTCCCCAATTTGTTCCTCCATCTTTACTTATTTTGTATCCAGAGGCAAATGCATCTACTTCACATGCTAAAGTTCCTGTTAATCCCTTATACTTATTATATGCTTTAAACAATAATTCAACTGGTGGTCCTCCTACTGCATAATCTGCTTGTATTCCTGCAAAGTCTCCCCATGTTTTTGTATCTAACATATATGCTACCGCTCTTATATTGTATCTCTCACTTGTTATTGAATTAGCAGATAAATATGCATAATATTTATTATTTAATTTTTGTCCTATTTCGTCTACATCATCTGAATTAGTATATTGAGGTATTACTCCATCATTTGGATTATTATCACTTTTTGAAAATGCTGCTTTGTAACTAGAATTATTTCCTGCAATTGGCCTTGCTCCTGTAACGGCTGTATATTCTGTTGCTCCTTCAGCTTTTTTCATAACTGTAGGCAAATATTGATTTTCTACGTAATCTTTCGAAATTAAATAAATATGGTCTTCTTCATTTGTGTCTGTATCGTCTATTTTTCCTACATAGAATACCTGCCACTCATTGTTTCCTAAGGATACTCCTGATTTTGTTGAGTAATTTAGCACATCCCATCCCCAATAAGTACTTGCTTTTGTTTTTAATTCTTCCATACCTACTACGCTGGATTTATATACATCTTTTAAATCTAACGTATATGTTGTTGTAGCTGTTGTTTCTCCATTTACTATTCCTGTTAATGTAAATACAACTTTTTTTGCGGTCATTTCTTCATTAGTTGTAATATGTGGCAAATTAGGGCTTATTGTTACACTTCCACCGTCTATGCTTGCACTTAAATTGCTTATCTTTAATTTTGTTCCTTGCTCTACTTCTCCTTTTGTTATTGTGCTTCCATCTTCTGCAGTAATTTTAATTGAAGAACTATTTATTATAATTAAAGATTTCTCCACTTTTCCATTTCCATCTATTGTGAAATCACCTTTTCCGTCTATACTTATGTTGTAGCTATTTCCATCTTTTGTGACATGAACTTTTCCTGAGCCATAATTTTTTTCTAGTTCGCTTGTTAATATTGTAGAAATATCTTCGCCATTTGTATAATTTCCTGTAATTGCTGCTAGATACGCTAAACTTATTGTTTCTTCATTTTGAGCATTTCCTGTTTTAGTTCTCGCTTGCGTCGCCCTAGATAAAATTGAGTTTTCGCCGTGAGAGCATTGACACAGATATACCTGCGAGGATTAACAGAACAATGATACTTATAACAAGCGCTATTAAAGTTATACCATTTGTACTTTTTAGTTCATTTTTTCTTAATCTTTTCATTATTAAATTACCATCCTTTTCTTTTTTGTTTTTCATTTGCTCTCTACAAATTATTTAATAAAATCACCTACTTTCATTTGTAATATTTGTAAATCAACTCTTATCACCTCCAAAAATATATATCATTTTCATCTATTATAGCGTTTCGAACGTATAACGTCAAGACGTTAGTTTTTTGATATTCTATATGTATAAAAAATGTTTAGGAGTTGAAAAATGAGCAAATTTGATAAAGATACATTAGGAAATAATTTAATAAAAGTAGATGGAAAAATTATTTTTAAGTTACAAGAAGTCATAGATAGAAAAGGCACTACAAAGTACGCGCTTTCTAGAAAAACAAATATAAGATATGACACTATTTGTAATTATTGTAAAGGTAATGTTACCTTAATTAATGCAGAATATCTAAAAATTTTTTGTAATATTTTAGATTGCAGTATTGAAGAAATTATTGAGTATAAAGAATAATATGTGTAAAAGCATCTTTTAATTGATGTAAAACTTGAACTTGTGTTCAAAAAGCACAAGTTCAAATTTTATTAAACATTTCTTATATATTATTTTTGTTTTCAAACAATTCCTTAACATATAATTCTCTATTTTTTAGTTCATTATTTTTATCTTGCAATAAGTTTTCAAAAAACATAATTAAATAATCAAAAGTAGGATAAATTCCTTTAGGAATGTTTCCGTAATTACTTCTAACTAAAGCATTTCTAAAGTATAAGCTTTTGTTTTTAAACATATCATTATTAACATTAAATCCCATATTATTTAGATATTTTTCTATAAAAACAGCTGTTGTCCTTGTATTACCTTCACCAAATGCATGCACTTGCCAAATACTAGAAACAAATTTTGAAATATGCTTTATTAATCCATCATTATTTAACTTTGAATAGTCAAACTCTTTTTCTTCTTTAAAGTCAAATTCAAAATAGCTTTCTATATCCTGATAATTAACGTATTTTACAGTATCACCATTTAAAATTGGCTCTTTTTTAGTTATATTGTAATCTCTATATTTACCTGCAAAATCGTAAATATCTTTGAATAAGAATCTATGAATGTTTTTTAAAGTAATAGGGCTAAAGCCAAAACTTTTATCTTCTAAAACTTCCGCAATTCTTAATGAAACTAAATCGCATTCTTTTTCTTTTTGAATATTTATGTCAGTAGACGATTTTGTTTCATAATATGTTTTTAATAAATCTTCAACCTCATAATACTTTAGCTCTCCATTGATATTTTTCTGTGATAAATCTAATAAATATTTAGAAGGTTCTAAGTTATCAACTTTATTTAAACCAATACCAGTATCCCAATATTCTTGTTTCTTTTCTGTATCAGTTGTTTCATTCTCAATTATATAATTTTCTTCATAATCCATAGGACACCTCCTAGTATAATACTTTATTTATTTAGCTCTTTATATCTTTTAATTTTCATAGTAGAAGTTTTTTCAAACTCTCCTTCTTTTATTTCCATGTCTTTTATGGCTTTATATGAAGTAAGTTGTTTGTTTACTTCTTTAATTTTTTGCCAAATTATTTTCTTAACTTCTTCTTCAGAAATATCGCCATGAATTTCTTTTATTTTATCATAATCTGGCAATACTCTTGCAGTTATAATTAGTTCTTTGTCATCTCTTTTGCTCCCTGCTTCTGGCTTTTTACCATAAATTAAAGATTCTTTAACTTCGTCTACTTTGTTTAATAATCCTTCTATTTCTTCTGGATATATATTTTTTCCATTTTGAGTAACAATTACATTTTTGCTTCTTCCTGTTAAATAAATAAATCCATTATCATCTATGTAACCAATATCTCCTGAATGGAAAAATCCTTCTTCATCTATTACCTTTTTAGTTTCTTCTTCATCTTCATAATATCCAATCATTAATGTTGGAGTTTTTATTAAAACTTCTCCTTCTCCATTTTCATTTGGATCTTTTATTTTAACTTCTGCTTGAACTATAGGCTTTCCGCAAGAGCCTACATTCATTGCATAGTCAGGTGTTAAAGCTGAAATTGGAGCTGTTTCTGTAAGTCCATATCCTTGCAAGAATAAGATTCCAATATTTTCTAACCATTCCCCTACACTTTTTTCTATTGGAGCAGCAGCAGAAACTATTATTCTAAGGTTTCCGCCTAAGTTTTCGTATATTTCCTTAAAGACTTTTCTTTTTATATCTATTCCTGCATTTTTTAACAGATTTGTAACTGTTATCATAGCACTAACCATTTTGTCTTTTTTACTTTTTACTATTTTTTCATTTATTTTTTTATATAAACTTTCTACTAAAAGCGGAACAGTCAAAATTGCTGTTGGATGGCTCTCTTGTAGGTTAGGCACTATATATCTTAGACCTTCACAAATAGCAATTGATGCTCCTTGTGACATTGGGTACAAAAATCCTATAGTAGACTCATAGCAATGATGTAAAGGAAGTACTGAAAATAGTCTATCTGTAGGGTATAATTTAACATAAGCTGTAACAGCATTTATATTCTCTGCTAGATTTCTGTTATTTAACATTACACCTTTAGAATTTGACGTTGTTCCTGATGTAAAGAATAAGATTTTAAACTCTTCTGGATCAATTTCTATTTTTTCAAAAGATTTATCTCCTTGCGAAATAATTCTTTTTCCTTCTTCAATAAGATACTCTAAACCTACATCTTTTCCTTCTATTTGTTTATCTGATTTCATTTCAATGAAATATTCAACATCTGAAACTTTTTCTTTTATTTTCTTAATATCATCTGCTTTTCTTGGTGAATAAATAATTGCTGAAGCTTTTGCTCTCCTTACAATATTTTCTAGTTCATTTAAAGGTAATTCTCTATCTGTAGGTACAGCAATTCCAACTCCACAAAGCATTGCCATATATGATACATACCAACCATATTGTGTTTCGCCAATTATTATAACTCTTTTATCTTTTAAATTAATCTTTTTTGTTAAAGCCGTTCCAAGTGCCATAACGTCTTCGCCAAATTCTCTGTATGTAGTAACTTTGTAAGGTTCTTTGTGATTTGGTTTTTCTAATATACAAGACTCATTTGGATATTTTTCTACTGCTCTTGTAAAAAACTCTTTTACAGTTTTATAATTTGTTTTATCTTCATATGGTGTAGTTCTTTTCTTGTGGTCTTTTTTTTCTAATTTTTCATAATCAATTTTTTCTAGTTCTTCCAAATTCATTTTCATTTTTTTAAATTTAAATTTTGGGATTTTAAAATCTCTAAGTGACATATTTATTTCCTCTTTTCATTATATTCTTGCTTTTAGTATTTACTTAAAATTTGTTTTATTTAGTACAAATAATTGAACTCATTCCAAGATATTACCTTTTAGCAAAAGCATTATAGCATATTTTTTTTATTTTCACAACTCCAGATTTATACTAGTCAGTATAAAACATTTTCATAAATTATTTAATTTCTTTTAACACAGATTCAGTTGTTTTGTCTTTATCAAATTTGTTAAAAATATATAAAAATACTAATACCACAGCTACAATTATTCCATAAAGCATAATTCCTTTTTTCCAATCTCCAACTGCTATATTGGCTCCTGCTATTGTTGAAGTTATAATAGATGGAATTCTTGCAATTGTTGATATAATAACAAATCTTTTAAGTTTTATTGGAAGTAATCCAGATAAATATGTAAGCAAATCTTTAGGTGTTCCTGGTACTAAAAATAATATAAAAATTATTAATTCAATTTTTTTAGGATTTTGAAAAATTTTATTATTTTCAAATTTTTTTATTTTTTCTTCATCACTAAAATCATACACAAATTGTTTTCCAATTTTTCTTACTAGTATAAAAATTAATGTTGCTATAATTGCACTTGAAATTAAAATAAATATTGTTCCCAAAATCCAACCATAACACATTCCTGCTAAAATTTCTATTGGCTCACCTGGAAGTATAAATAAAAAAATTTGTGCTATTTGTATTATAAATAGCAAAAGTAATCCATAAATACCAGAACTTGTAACCTTCTCCTTAAACTCTATCTGTCCTTGTTTAGTTGATAAATTTTTCATTACAGGAAATAAATATATTGTAATTGCTGTAAGAATTATTACAACAATTACAAATAAAACAATTTTAAATATAATTAATTTCTTTTTTTTATCCATTTTCTTTTCCTTTTTTATTATTTCTTATATTATGTCATATCATCCATATTATATAATCCATTTGTTTTTTCTTTTATATATTTAGCTGCTTTTAATGCGCCTTCTGCAAATACATTTCTTGAATAAGATGTATGTCTTATTTCAAATGTCTCAAATTCTCCAAAAAATTGAACAATATGTTCTCCTACAATATTTCCACCTCTTATAGAATTCATTCCTATTTCATATTTATCTCTTTTTTCATGTTTGTTATGTCTATTATATTCACAATGATATTTATGATCAAGTGCTTCATTTATGCTATCTGCAAACATTTGAGCTGTTCCACTTGGGCTATCAATTTTTCTGTTATGATGTATTTCTGTAATTTCTATATCTGTTCCTTCTAATTTTGGTGCAATTTGTTTAAGTAGATTTTTCATCATAGTAACATCAAATGACATATTTGCAGATTTAAAAATTGCAACTTTTTTTGACATTTCTTCTATTTCTTTGTTTTCTTCATCTGTAAATCCAGTTGTTGCAATTACTATCGGTGTATTTGTTTTTATTGCATAATTTAAAATATTAAGTGTTGCTTGAGGTACTGAAAAATCAATAATTACATCAGGATTTACATTTATTTCTTCTAATTTAGTAAAAATTGGATATTCTTCTTCTCTTTTAGAAATATCGAATCCACCAATAATTTCAAATTCTTCATCTTTTTTTGCAAGTTCAGATACAACTTGTCCCATTTTGCCATTACAACCATTTATTAAAATTTTTATCATATTTTTTTCCTCCCTAATTTGTTATTTTTATTAAAAATTTATTATACTACAAAAGCACAAACTGAAATTAGATATCAATTTATATTACACAAAAGAGCAGAGATATTTTCGCTACTGCTCTTTCGTATTTATATTAAAGTTCTTCACTTTTATTCGCCTTTATTTGAAGTATTTGTCTTTGGCTCTTCTGGTTTTGGCTCTTCTGGTTTTGGTTCTTCTGGCTTTGGCTCTTCTGGCTTTGGCTCTTCTGGCTTTGGTTCTTCTGTTTTTGGTTCTTCCGGTTTTGTTTCTTCTGGCTTTGTTTCTTCCGGTTTTGGTTCTTCCGGTTTTGGTTCTTCTGTTTTTGGTTCTTCTGGTTTTACTTCTTCTTTTTTCACATACATTATATCCAAATCAGCATTACCACTAATTCCTCCAACTTTTCCAGCACTTGAATATTGCCAAATAGTAAATGTATCTTCATAATTTACACTTGAACTACTTGTGTAATGTGCTATCCAACAGGTATATTTTGTTCTTAAGTCTTTTTCTAAATATGTATCAAACCAATATCTATTTGCATATATTCCTGGTTTATATCCTGCTTTTGCAATAATATTATTATATTCAACACACATTTTAGATAATTCTTTTTTACCTACATGTGTTATTGAACTATCTTCCATATCTATGAAAACTGGCAATTCTAGAGATTTTCCATTTAGTTTTTTTATAGTCCAATCTGCACCTTCTTTTATGTGTTTAACTGAATTAGAATAACAATATACATATACTCCAACAGGAATATTCAACCTTTTACATTCACTGTAGTTTCTTTCGAAATATGTATCAATTTTGTGATTGTCTCTATTTCCAATCCATCCCAGTCTAAGAATAGCAAAATCTACTCCCATATCTTTTACTTTTTCCCAGTCTATTTTTTCTTGGTGTTGAGATACATCTATTCCAGCCTTATATTTATCAGTTGAATTTGTTTTATGAGATATAATAGAAGACTTGTCTGCATAGTATTTTTTTCCATTTATTGTACTATATGCTTCCACATAGATTTTATAAAACTTAGCTGCTCTTAGACCTGTTATATTAATTGATGTATCTGTTGTGGTTTTATATAGTCTAAATGATTGATAACTTTCTCTATATACATAAACTGCATATCCTGTAGCATCTTTTACTTTGTTCCATTTTACCTCTAATGAATTTGTTGTAACACTTCCTATTTTAAGGCCTGTTGCTTTATTAGGACATGTTCCAGCATATATAACTTTAGAATATGATCCATATTTTTTTTCTCCATTAATTTTAACATAAGCTCTTACTTTAAACTTATAATCTGATGCTGGTTTTAATCCAGTAGCTTTAAAATAATTATTTTTTGTTTCACCTAGATATTCATACGATTTTTTGCTTGAATTATATTTATATACTCTATATATTGCTTCATTTGACATTTTGTCCCATAATATACTAATTGAATTTAAAGAATAATCATATTCTTTAGCTCCTGTAACCTTAGACGGCATAGTCTTTGCTTCAATTTTTTTCGAATAATCTCCATAGTATTTCCTACCATTTAATTTTTTATATGCTCTTATTTTTATTTTATAACTTTTAGCTGGATTCATACCTGTTAAAGTTATTTTTCTCTTTGATGTGGTCTTTTTAAAATCATATTTATTTGTATAATTATTATAAACATATACTTTATAACCAGTTGCTCTTTTTACTTTATCCCATTTTATAAATATTGAATTATGAGTTTGGTCTTTGGCTCTTAAATTTTTCACTTGCTCAGGAGCAGTAGCTGCAATTACAGAATAAGAATATTCTCCATAATATTTCTTTCCTTTATTTTTTTTATATGCTCTTACTCTAAATTTATATTTCTCTGCTGATTTTAATTTTTTTACTTTAATACTTGTTTTTGATGTTGTAGCATATAAATCATACCTTCTTTTTGAGTTATTATATACATAAACTTGATATCCTTTTGCACCATTTACTTTTTTCCACTTAACTTTAGCCTGTGAAGAAGTTGTAGAACTAACCCAAATTTTTTTTACTTTCTTTACTGATAATTTTGCAGCATTCGAAAAATTTGGAATTAATGTTAAAAATAATATTGCAAATATTAATAATACTGTAATTTTTAATTTTTTCATATTAACTAAGATTCCTTTCATTCAAGAGTAAAAATTTCTTAAAATTTTATTGCAAATTTTTTTATTTTTACACCACTATTATTTATAAATTATATTTTTTTATTTTTTTAAATCTCCTGCTATTTTTCTTTCTGAATATGCAAAATATTTGTCTACATAAGTCATAAGAAAAGTTTCTTTATATCGTGGAATAGCAAGTGTTACTGGCCACATATGTTTTAATATAATATCTTTTTCTTTTTTATTTAAATTAAATATAGTTTTTGCATTTTCATACGCAGTTTTTGGATGAGTATAGGCATGAAGTCCTTTTCTGCCATCTTGTCTTTTTCTCCAGTCATATAAAAACAAATCATGTACTAATCCTGCACGTGCAGCAGAAACATAATCTAACTTATATTTTCTACATAGTAAATATAAATTGTATGAAACATATAGGCAATGATCAAAACAACTTACAGAAAAATGTTGTCTATATTGTTTCATTTCTTGTACCATCTCATTATCTATTATGTCTTTTACTATATCTATGTATTTTTCGTCATTATATATAATGCTTTTATCTTTTATCATTCTTTATTAATTCCTTTTTTAATTTTTCTTTTCCTTCTTCTGACATCTCTATTAATGGAAGTCTTGGAACTCCATAATCATATCCTATCATATTTAGTGCTGCTTTAACAGGTATTGGGTTCACTTCTGAGAATAATGCCTTTATTAATGGAATTGCATCTATTTGCATTTTTGCTGCTTCTTTAAGATTTCCGTTAAAAAATTCTTGACACATATCGTGTGTGTATTTAGGTTTAATATTTGAAAGTACTGAAATTACTCCCATTCCTCCTAATGATAATATTGGGATTATTTGGTCATCATTTCCAGAGTATATTGAAAGATTTTCTCTACATAAATTTGCTATCATAGCAATTTGTGATAAATCACCACTAGCTTCTTTTATAGCGACAATATTTTCTATTTTTGACAATTCTAAACATGTTTCCGGCTTGATATTTACGCCTGTTCTACTAGGCACATTGTATAAAATTATTGGTAAATTAGTATTTTGTGCTATAATTTTGTAATGTTCAATAAGTCCTTGTTGTGTCGTTTTATTGTAGTATGGAGTTACTATTAAAAGTCCATCTACTCCTAATTTTTCCACTTTTTTGTTCATCTCTATAACTGCTTTTGTATTGTTCGAACCAGTACCTGCAATAATTGGTACTCTTCCATTTGAAGTTTTCACTGCACATTCTATTGTTTGTAATCTTTCTTCTTCTGTCATTGTAGCTGATTCACCTGTAGTTCCACAAACAATAATTGCATCTACTTGATTTTTAATTTGCTCTTCTACTAACTTAGCAAATTCTTTTAAATTAACTCCCTCTTCATTAAATGGAGTTGAAATAGCTGTTCCACAGCCCTTAAATAAAATCTTTTTCATAATAAAGACTCCTTTTTTATTTAAAAAATGCAAATTATAATTATAATTGTGCATTATATTAATAAACTAGATTTGTCAATTATATTCATACCAAAGTCCTTGTTTTTGCAAGTTTTTTATAAGATTTTGATGTTCAACATAAGTCGAAGTAAAATAAATCTTTCCATTTGAATCTGCAACAAAATATAGATAATTAGATTTTGTTGGATTTAATGCCGCATTGATAGATTCTTCTGAAGGGTTTCCTATTGGACCAATTGGAAGTTTTCCACTCATATTTGGTCCTCTTGTATTATATGGATTAGCTGTTTTTAGCTCACTTGAATAAAGATTTCTTTCACCCATATCAACTTGCATAGCATAATAAGTTGTAACATCACTTCCAAGTGACATTTTTGCTCTTAATCTATTATAGATTACACTTGAAATTCCATATCTAGATGTTTCATCATTACCTTCTAGTTCTATAATAGAAGCGATTGTAAGTAATTGATGAACACTTAGTCCACTTTGGTTTATTTGTGTTTGATATTTTTTTAGAATTTTATCTGTATTATTAAGCATTATATTAAAAATTGTTTTAACTGATACATCTTTATTTTCGAATATATATGTATCTGGATATAAATACCCTTCTAATGGATAATATATGTTTTCATTTGTAACTATTGTTGTTATAAACCAATATTTCTGTATTAAAGAATTTATATATTGTTTATCTTTAAGCAAAGAATACACATCATCTTCTGTATTGTTAGTCTCTTCTGCTATAGTTTTAGCTATCCATCTCATATTTTTGCCTTCTTTAAAAGTTATTTTTACAGTTTCATCAAATACTTCACCCGAGGCAATTTTTCTTAATATATCTTTTGCAGACATATCTTGAGAAAGCTGATATTTACCTGCCTGTAAGCCTTTCACATTATTTAATTTCATATATAATGCTGAAGCATATTTATTTTTTATTAAATTTTCTTTTTTAAGTAATTCTAAAATACCTTCTGTCCTTGTTCCTTCTTGTATTTCTACTACTTTTGTTTCTGCATTTTCTTTTTTTACAGCATTTAATCCTGTAATGTACCAAATAATGCTTGAAATAATCCCTATAATAAATATACCTAAAACTATTGCAATTATGATTAATTTTTTATTTTTCATTTTTTGACATTCCTTTCATAAAGGCACAAAATATTATTTAAAATAATTATCTGTTGTTTTTAATTACTCTTTTAAAAAACTGCTGTAATTCCACTTTCTTTTAACATTGCTGTAGCCTCTATCTTAAATCTTTTGAAATCCTGTGCTTCTTTATCTTTGCTATAAATTATTTTTACACTATTATATTTTTTGTTAACTGCTTCTTCTATAATCTTGTTAATTAATTTCTTTCTATTTTTATACTTTTCGATGTTACTTTTGGTTATATCTTTTTTGTATTTTGGTTCTTCTATAGTAGTTTCTTCTTGGTTTATCTCTTCTCTTTCCACTACAAAATCTTTTAAAAGTTTTTCTTTTACATAGCCTAAACTTCCATTTTTTGATATAACTTTAGCCCACCCTTTTTCTTTTGAAACAAATACAACTTTATCGTCTTTTTTTAGTTTTTCAAGTGTATTTGAAGAATTACTCATTTTTTCTTTAATAGAACAATCTTTTTTTAAAGTAGCACATTCTTTTTTATTTGAAAAACTGCTTATAACAATATTTTTATATTCTGAATTGTATAAAAATTCTATATCATAAGAATTTTGCATTTGCGAGATTGGAAGATATATTTTTTCTTTTTCTGCTTTAAACATTTGCCCTGTAATTTGAATTGTAGAACCATTTATTTCTAGACTATTATCATTAATTTTAAGATAAGTAACTTTTCTATCACTTGTTGTAATAACATTTTTTCCTTCTAAATAAATATTTTCATCTAAAAAATTTTTTATATCTTCAAAACTCAAATATTGAACATTGTCTTTAATAATGATTTCATTTTGCAATTTATTTGTTATATCTTCATTATTTACAATTAACGAAATATAATCTTTTTGATTTATTTTTTCTTTTTTATTTGCAAATATAATTATAAATAGTATAATAATAATTCCTATAAAAATCAATAGTCTTTTTGGATTTTTTAATTTTAATTTAAATTTCTTTTTTTTCATTATTTAATTATACCTTTCTTAGTACGTTATTTGTTGCAATTTACGGCATATTCAATTGAATAATAAAACATCTCTTGCCGCAAATTGCAGCAATTAATTACATTTTTCTAAATACACCTATTACTTTTCCTAAAATTTCGCAATCTGGTACAATTATCGGATCCATTGTAGAATTTTCTGGTTGAAGACGAATATGGTCTTTCTCTTTATAGAAAGTTTTAACAGTAGCTTCATCATCTATTAAGGCAACTACTATTTCACCATTTGTGGCATTATTTTGTCTTCTAACTAAAATGTAGTCTCCATTTAAAATTCCAGCTTCTATCATACTTTCTCCTCTAACAGTAAGCATGAAGCTATCTGAATTTCCAACAAAATCTAATGGAATTGGGAATGTATCTGTTATGTTTTCTACTGCTAAAATTGGTGCTCCTGCTGTAATCTTTCCTACTAATGGCACATCTACCAACTCTCTATCTGTATAGAAATCCTTTCTTTTATCTGTTATTGGTTCTCCTGAACTATTTTTTAATAGCTTTAATGTTCTACCTTTATTATCTTCTTTCTTGATATAACCTGTGTCTTGAAGTCTAGCTAAATAGCCATGTACTGTTGCTGTTGAACTTAGTCCAACTTCTTTTCCAATTTCTCTAACTGAAGGAGCATATCCTTTTTGCTCTACAGATTTTTCAATTGCCTTTAATATAGCCTTTTCTCTCTTGTTTAATGTTCCATCTTTTCTTCTTCTAACTCTAATTACCTTTCCCATATTTTACACTTTCCTTCCTTTTATTAATTTTAATCTATAATATCACAACATGCCAAAAATGTCAAACAAAATTTTGTGTTTTTTTTATTTTTTAAAAAATTTTACAAATTTTTTTTTCGATTTTCTATTGACAAATCAATTTTTTAATTGTATAATAGTTATTGTCGTTAGGACAAATGCCAGTATAAATGCAGATGTGGCGGAACTGGCAGACGCACAGGACTTAAAATCCTGCGGTGGTTAAACACCGTGCCGGTTCGATTCCGGCCATCTGCACCAAAATATCAGGTTAGAAATCAAATTTCTAACCTGTATTTTTATTTATAACTATTTCTTTTAAATGCATTTAATATTACATCATACCATTTCTTTTTATCATTGTGTACAGCAAGCTCATTTTTTGTATTTGCTATATGTTTAAACTTATACTCAATATTAGTATTATTTGCTTCAATATTTTCTTTTTCTGTTTTATTAGAATAAAAATAATCTTTATATAATTTTACAATTATAGCTTGTGTTTCTGGAAGTAGTGATTGTTCTTCGAAAGAAAGATTCTCATTAAATTTAAATACATAATTTTTATCTTTATTTTTTTCAAAGAAATCTATTTCTTTCTGAGGTATTTTTTTTAAATCTTCTTGTGGAAGATATTTTAATACTTCTAAAATTTCAGTACATGCTAAATTATATTTATCGTCCATCTGAGCCTCCTGTTCTGAATCTGCTAACAATATTTATAAAATTCTGATAAGCCGATATTAAAGGTGTTGTAATATGTTCAATACAATGAGATGCCATTCTAGACATAGGGTATGTTTGAAATTCTTTACTATGTACTACATCATCTATGCTTTTCATACATTCTTCTTTTGTCATAGATTCATACTCTGGTCTTAAATATGTATTAATTTTTCTATAACGTGGTACAATTAAGAGTTTATCTATTTGAGGAATTAAATAAGAAAAAGCAGTACTAAAAAGATTTAAAATTAAATCTTTTTGTTCGTCAGAATATATTTTTGAAATTTGTAATTCTCGATAAAAATCTAATCCTTCTTCAAGCAATTTATCTTCAAACTGTTCCCTTGTGCATTGTACTATTTTTCCTTCTGATTGGTAAACAAATTCTACTTTTTCTTTTGATGAAGATGTTTTATTTTTATATAATAATTCACAATGTTCTACAATCTTATTATAAATATCCATTAATGAATTATAATTATTTACTGCAGCATTTAAATTTATAGGTTCATTTTTAAAAATACGAATTTGGCTTAAGACATCTTCGATTGAAAAATTCTCCTTTTGTATAGTACTTAATGCAGCATTTATTCTATTTAAAAGCGGTGTACGACGCAACATAAATATGTTCTGTGTAGGTTTAGGAATATCTATTTCTACAATTCGATATAATGCACTAATTATTTTTTCTTTTTCTGTTCTTGAACAATCACTCCAAGCAGCTACATCTAAAGCTCTTGATAAAACATGATTAAATTCCAAATAATCTGTTCTATCTTGATGTTGTGTAGGCATTTTTTCTCTTAAAATATCGCTACATTTTACGATATCTGCTATTCTAGGAGTTTTCTTTTTTAAATCAGTTGCTGTCGTACTATTCTCATGTATTTTATAATTATATACAGCTTTATCAATATACGCCATTTCACCCGCACTATGTTTTATTATTGGAATAGTAGCAAAGTCTTCCCATTTTAATGCAGGGAATTTTATATCATCAAATAAATGCCTACTATATAAAGCATCTCCAATTCCAACAATGTTAAATGGAGTTAAATCAGGCGTATCATCTGGAATTATTATTTTTCCATTAAACATAGAAGATTTTTTGTAAAAAAAAGGATCATAATTTCTTACGTTGCCATCAGAATTTACATGTTGCATATAGCCACATACAATATCTTTTTTAGTCTCTTGTGCAATATTATACATTGTTTCTAATACATCAAAATCCATTGTATCATCCGAATCTAAAAACTTTATGAATTCACCAGTAGCAATGTCTAATCCAGCATTTCTTGAAAGTCCAGCTCCTAATTTTTTTTGATTTTGTATAATCTTTATTCGTGAATCAGATTTTGCTATATTTTGTATAATATTTAAACTATCATCAGTAGAACAATCATCAATTATTATAATTTCAATATCTTTTAATGATTGATTTTGAACACTTTTAATTGCTTCTTTAATATATTTTTCACTATTAAAATTAGGTATTATAACACTTACTTTCGGCATAATTTACTCCATTCCTATTAGTATAATAATAATAATTTTATAATATGAACACAAATTTGCTTAATAAATAAAATTCCTTAAGTTAAATTATTTCCTCTATTTCGTCGGAATCTTTATTACAACCTCAGTTCCCTTATTAACCTCGCTCTTAATATCAATACTTCCACCGTTCTTGTCCAAAATCTCTTTAGCAATAGAAAGACCCAGCCCTGTGCCTCCCATTTCTCTAGCACGAGATTTGTCAACTCTATAAAATCTTTCAAATATTCTATTCAAGTCACTTTCAGGAATTCCAATTCCATTATCTATAACTTTTATATATGCATCATTATACACAAATCCTACATATATTTTTATATTTCCACCATCTGGTGTGTATTTTATACTATTTGAAAGAACATTTAAAATTACTCTTTGTATATCATCTTTATCTGCATAAACTGGCGGAACATCTGCAGTAACTAAGCATTCTACATGATGTTTTTTCTTTTTTATTTCTATTGCAAGTTTCTTTTGGCACTCTTTTGCAAGAGCTCCTAAATCGAAATTTACTTTTTTTGTATTCTTTTTGTTATTGTCTATTCTTGATAAGTCCAACAAATCTGTAACAAGTTTTGCCATTCTTCTTGCTTCTGTAGATACAACTTGTAAAAACTCTCTTTGTGTTTCTTCATCATAATCACCTTCCAAAAGTGTATCTGTATACCCCATTATAGTAGTGATTGGTGTTTTAAGCTCATGTGATACATCTGCCACAAATTCTTTTCTCATATTGTCTAATTGCACACTTTCTGTAATATCTTGAATAACTGCGATAATTCCTTCAGGTTTGTTGTTTTCTTCATTTCTAAATGGTGCAAATAACACTTTTACTGTTTTATCTTCTACTTCTATTATTTGCTCCATAGATGTTAAATCTTCTAAATATATTAGTTTTTCCATATTTAAACTTAAATTAAATTTATTAAAAATATCTTCAAATGTATAGTCTTCTGGTGAAATTTTTAAAAGTAATTTAGCAGATGGGTTTATAAGGTCAATTTTTCCATTTATATCAAATGCTATTATTCCTTCTGTCATATGAAGTAACCTTGTTTTTATTTCAGTTTCTTCTGCTTTTTCTTTCTTTTCTTTGCTTTCTATCATCTTTTTTAAAGGATAAATTACCATATGTGAAAGATAAATAGCAACCAATACTGTGCTTAATGCACAAGCAACCATTCCAATTCCTAATTCTTTTTTTATCACACCTTTAACTTCTCTACATTCTTCTTGAACTTGACTTGTTTCTCTAATCTCTCCTATTTTTATTTTTTCATCAATTTTATTTATCCTATTTAAAAATGTAACCCCTAAAGCACCTACTACAAATAACTCTAAAATAAATACAAATATTATTATAATTAAAGGTCTATTACTTTTTTTCATTGTCTATCTCCTCATTTACTAGTCTTACTTTGTTATTATTAAAGCTAATATTTTATTGATAATAATTAATTAACTAAAGCATAATTATTTATTTTTTATAGCTTTAATTATCTCATTATAAATCTTTTCTTCTACATCATTTGTGCTAACTTTAAAAGCATTATCACCCATATTTTCACAAACTTTTTTGTCTAAAACAACACTTTTTATCGTATTATTTAGTAACTCACCATTTAAATTATCATTTGTAATAATTTTTGCTGCACCAATATTCTCTAAAACTTTAGCATTATACATTTGATGATCATTACTTACATTTGGAAGTGGTATTAAAATTGAAGGTTTTGCTAAATTAGAAATTTCTGTTATTGTCATTGCTCCACTTCTTGCAACAACTAAATCACTTATATTCTCAACCTCTTCCATATTGTATATATATGGCACTATTTTAGTATTTTCAATTTTTTCAATATTTATGTTATTTTTTTCAAGTTCTTGTTTTATTATATCATATTGTTTGGGTCCTGTAGCCCAAATCATTTGATAATCTTTATTTGCTTTATTTTTTATTATATCAATTATTGCTTCATTTATTTTTTGTGCTCCTTGACTTCCACCAAATATAAGAACAATAGGTCTTGTTTGAGATAAACCTAATTCATTTATTATCTTAGCTTTTTGACTTAAACTATAATTTTGTTTCTTAATTTTAACAGGTGTACCTGTAAACACAACATTTTTGCAATTTTTTATTCTTTTTTGAGCATCTTTAAAAGAAACTAAAATTGTGTTTGCTTTTTTGGCAAGCATTTGAACAGCTTTTCCAGGAAATGCATTACTCTCATGTAAAATAACAGGTACTTTGTATTTTGTTGCTGCAAGAACAACAGCACCACAAATATACCCACCTGTTCCAATTACGATATCTGGCTTAAAATCTTTTACAATTTTTTTAGCCTCTCCTATTCCCTTAAATGTTTTGTATAGCTTTTTTAAATTATCTATCGAAATTTTTTTGCTTAATCCATAAGCATCAATTGTTTTTAGTTCATAACCAGCTCTTGGAACTAAGTCATTTTCCAAACCTCTATCTGTTCCAACAAAAATAATTTCTGAATCTGGTTCATTTTCTTTAATCTTGTTTGCTATCGCAATTCCTGGATTAATATGTCCACCAGTCCCTGCCGCAGCTATAATAGCTCTCATAATTATCCCTTTCTTAATTATCTATATTTTTATTTAATAATTGAATATATAAATATTTTGAAAATAATTTAATTAACTCAATAACTTAAAAAATCTTAGTAATTTTGCAAGGGAATCTAAAAACAAAATTTTTTTAGGGTGCTTGCAAAATTAATTAGAATTTTTTTGTGTTAAATTAAAGTTACTTAAGATTATTTGAAAAATATTTATATATTCAATTGATATTTATAATAAGCGAATATCTTACTTATTTCCTGCCCTAGACACATTTAGTAAAATTCCCACTTCACAAAGCAAAATAAAAAGTGCTGTTCCACCATAGCTAAAAAATGGTAAAGGCATTCCTGTTGCAGGCATAGAAGATGTAACAACTGCTATATTTATTATTGCTTGAATTCCAATAAGTGATGTAATTCCAACCGCTAAAAGACTTCCAAACATATCTGGCGCTTTCATTGCTACTAAAATTCCTCGCCAAATTAAAATTGCAAAAAGAATTATTACAAATACACAACCTACAAATCCTAATTCTTCTGCCATAACAGAAAATATAAAATCATTTTGTGGTTCAGGTAAATACAAATATTTTTGTTTACTTTGACCTAATCCTAGGCCAAAAATTCCTCCTGAACCTATTGCATATAAACTTTGAGTAACTTGCCAGCCAGCTCCTAATTTGTCTTCCCAAGGATTTATAAATGTTGTAATTCTTTTTAAAGCATGTGCAAATTTTGGGATTTTAATAATTCCTATAATTAGCCCTGGAATCCCTAATGTGACTCCCGGCACAACAATTTGCCACAATTTACAACCAGCTAAAAACATCATTATCATACATATCCCAATTATTACAATTGAAGCACTTAAATGTGGTTCAATTACTAGTAATCCTATTATAGGAACTAACATTATTAAATGCTTAACCCAACCACTAAAAAAGCCTTTTAAATTATCTTTATTTTTTGTTAAAACTGTTGCATAAAAAATTATCATAAATAATTTTACAAATTCTGATGGTTGAAAAGACAAACTTTTTGTAATATATATCCATCTTTTTGCACCATTTGCTTCTTTTCCAATTACCATAACAGCAACAAGAAGTAAAACTGAAGCAATGTATGCTATTAAGTAGAATTTTTTATAAATTCTATAGTCTATTTTTGAAATTACTATCATTGCAACTATTCCTATTCCTGCAAATAGTGCTTGCCTTATAAAATATGCATAACTACTCCTTCCCTCTGAAAGAGCTGTAGGTGAACTTGCAGAAAGAACCATAATTAATCCCATTGAAAGCAATAATAATACTGTTATTAACAATGTATAATCTATCGGATTATTTAAAAAAACTGAACTTATCTGATTTGAATTATTGTTTTTTTTAACTTTTTGTTTTGCCAAAATTACGGCCTCCTCTCTTGCATTCTATTAATCATATTTACATTTAGTATATTGAATATATAAGTATTTTGAAAATAATTTAATTAACTCAATAACTTAAAAATTCTTAGTAATTTTGCAAGGGAATCTAAAAACAAAATTTTTTTAGGGTGCTTGCAAAATTAATTAGAATTTTTTGGTGTTAAATTAGAGTTACTTAAAATTATTTGAAAAATACTTATATATTCAATTTTAAAAAAATATATAAATTATACTGCAAAAATTCCTATAACACAAACTAACAAAGTAACCACAGAAAATACCATTACTACCTTATTTTCGCTCCAACCTGATAGCTCAAAATGATGATGTAATGGAGACATTTTGAAAAATCTTTTTCCTCCAGTTGCTTTAAAATATGCTACTTGTATTATTACAGAAAGCGTTTCTAAAATTGGTATTAATGCTATTATTAAAAGTAATAATGGCATTTTTAAGTAAAGCGCTATACTTGAAATAACTCCACCTAAAAATAGTGAACCTGTATCTCCCATAAAAACTCTAGCTGGATGTAAATTAAACATTAAAAATCCAAGTACAGAACCTATTACAATGCTCCCAAAAATTGTGACCTCTGTTATATTTTTCATAATAGCTATTGCCGTTAATGCTGCAATTACTATTGCAGAAACACTTGAAGATAAGCCATCTATTCCATCAGTTAAATTAACAGCATTTGTAGTAGCAAGTATTACTAAAATTGCAAATAAAAAATAAACACCTAATGGTAATTTTATATACATTTTTATAAATGGTATATATGTCTCTGTTCCAATATTGCAAAATCTTATTATAAAAAATGAATATGCAATTGAAATCAAAAGTAATCCAAACATCTTGTAGCTAGGCTTTAATCCTTTTGTATTTTTTAAAACTAATTTTTTAAAATCATCTATAAATCCAATAATTCCAAATCCTATTGTTAAACACAGCATTGGGAGCAGATTTTGAGCAATATCTAAGTTTCCAACAATATATAAAATCCCATATACTCCTGTAGTGCAAAGAATTATTGAAATCATAAAAATAATTCCACCCATAGTAGGCGTACCCTGTTTATATAAATGCGTCTCAGGTCCATCATCTCTTTCTATTTGCCCCACTTTTATTCTTTTTAAAATCGGTATAATTATAAGACTAAGTATCAATGTTAAGAAAAAAGATACTATAATCATTATCATTTGAAAATTCATTTTATCCTCTCATTTCTTTTAGTAATTGAGTTCTAACTTTTTTGGTTAATAATTTCTTTAACAATCTTTCTTTCATCAAAATCAAATTTTTTTCCATTTATTTCTTGATATGGTTCATGACCTTTTCCTGCCAAAACAATTATATCAGTTTTATTTGCCATTTTAATAGCTTTTTCTATTGCTTCTTTTCTATCTATAATAACCTCATATTTTCCTTTTGTCTTTTTTATTCCTTCCTCTATCTGGTCTACTATTATTTTTGGATCTTCAGTTCTAGGATTGTCTGATGTAATTATAGTATAATCTGCAATTTTTCCTGAAATTTCTCCCATAATAGGTCTTTTATGAGAATCCCTATCTCCACCACATCCAAATACTGAAATTACTCTACCTCTTGTATAACTTTTTACAGCTTTTAAAATGTTTTGTAAACTTTCAGGTGAATGTGCATAATCTATCATAATTGGTATTTCTAGCTTATTATCTACCATTTCTGATCTTCCTGGAACCTTTACATTTAATAAAGCTTGTTTTATAACTTCTGCATCTATTCCAATCTTTTTGCAAATAGCTATTGCAAGTAATGCATTATATACTGTAAATCTACCTGGAATATCTACTTTCACTCTATCATTTCTATCTGTAAGTTTTACTTTAAAATCAACATAAGAATTTGTTATTGTGATATCTTTTGCTAAAAAATCTCCTGAATTATCTATTCCATATCTAGTTATTTCACTTTTTGGAAACATATTAGGAATTTTTGCCCCTTGTAAATCATCTATATTTACAAACCCTGTTTGACACATTTTAAATAATTTCATTTTAGATTCAAAATAATCTTTTATATTTGGATGTTCTTTAGCACTTATATGATCTTCTGAAAAGTTTGTAAATGCAACAAAATCAAATTCACATCCATCAACTCTGTGTAACTTTAGGCTCTGTGAAGAAACTTCCATTATAACGTATTCAACACCTTCTTGTGCCATTTTGGCAAATAATTGTTGTAACTCTAAACTTTCTGGTGTTGTTCTATCACTATCCTTTATTTTTTCACCATTAATATAAATTGCAATTGTTCCTATTAAACCTACTTTTTTTCCAGCTTTTTCTAATATTTCTTTAATCATAAAAGTTGTTGTTGTTTTTCCTTTTGTTCCTGTAATTCCTATAAGTTTAAATTTGCTTGATGGATTATCATAAAAGTTGCTTGCAGATATTGCTAAAAATTCCCTTGTGTTTTTTGCTACTATAATTGTAATATTTTCTGAAAACTTAATTGATTTTATATCAAATCCCTCTTCTACTACAATAACAATTGCTCCATTTTTAATTGCTTCCTCTATAAATTTATGCCCATCCACACTAAAACCTTTTATAGCCACAAACATAAATCCATTTTTTATATTTTTTGAATTACTATCTATTCCTAATATTTCTTTATCTAAATCTCCTTTAGCTTTTAATCCTTCTATTCCAACTAACATATTTTTGAGAAACATTTAATATTCATTCCTTTCAAAGCCAATTTTAATCATTATATAACAAAATTTGTTTTTTGTATAGAGAATTTTCCAAAAATTTTATTTTTTTAGGTAAAATCACTTTTTATTAGAAATAACAATTTATACGTATTTTGAAAATGAATTTTTTTACAAAACAATTTTAAACTCCTTAATAATTTTGCAATGGAATCTAGTACTTGCAAAATCAATTAAAATTTTTATAAATAATTTATATTAAAAAATATGTTTTAGAAATAAAAAAAATACCTATATTCGCTTTTTCCTATACAAGAAAAAAGTAGCCAAATAAGTAATATAAATTATTTATTTGGCTACAAATATTTAATCTGCTATACGATACATTTCACATGTAGTTCTTCCTGCTTTTGAATACATAACTATTTTAATACTATAATTCTTATTATTTTTAAATCTTAAATTATTAACTCCATATGTAACTGTTGCGTCTTTACCAAGCTTTGTATAACTTACAGGTTGACTATGTTGATGTCTTTCAAGTACTTTTAATCCCACTTTTAATGCTGCTTGATAAAGTGTTGAACTTACTTGACATACTCCTCCACCATAATCTAAAGCTTTTTTTGTTTTGCCTCTAAATACTGTGGCTTTTTTGTATCCTCTTGCTCCTGAGGCAGGTCCTACTACTCTAAACCAATTAAATGATTCTCCAGGTTTTAATATAGTTCCATTAATTAATTTGCATGCTTTTTTCAAATTATAATTTCTATTATTTCCACTACTATATGAAACTAAAGAAATCTTTGCTATTTTACCATTATTAGATTTGGCTTTACTGTATTTTGTACTATAATATATTTTTCCATCTATAATTTTGTATGAACGTACCTTAAAATAGTACATTTTATTTGGATTTAAATTTTTGATTGTATATTCTGTAATAGTATTTTTTCTAATTTTCTTAACTCTTGTGTATTTTCCATCTTTCTTCTTTGAAATATAAACTACATATCCACTTGCTTGTTCATCTTTTTCCCACTCTATTGTTGCTTTTTTGAAATTTGATGAGAATATTACATCATTTATTTTTGCTTTTTTAGGTACTATATTAAAATATCTAGTAATTGTACCTTTATACTTTCCTTTACCTATTACTTTTATTTTTGCTCTGCCTGTTTTTACATTGTTTTTGTATTTTATAAAATAATCAATGCCTTCTGATAATTTAACATTTCCATCATAAATAGCTACTGATTTTTTTATTTTTTTTCCTGTATATAATGCATTAGAAGTATCTATTTGAGCATATATTTTGGATTGTTGTGTTATATTTTGAGAATCTTGTGTAGTTATATTATTTGCATAAACTTTATTAGCTCCCATAAAAATAAATAATGTTGTAGTAATTATTGCTACAATTGTAAAATTTTTTAATAATGTTTTCTTTTTCATTTTTTCTTCCTTCCTTTTTTCTTTTATTAGTATAACACTAATATCTTATCACAAAAAAAAATAATTAACAAGTATTTTTTAAAATTTTTTTTATTTTATAGACATTTTTTTTAAAATGTGTTATTATTATTACATAAATCATATGAAAAGAAAGGGTGTAAAAAATGTCAATTTTGAAAAAAATTTTTTTTGTTACATTATTTATTATATGTATCTCATATAGTTTTTGTTATGCCATTGATGAAAATCAACTAACATCTAGTGTATCTCAACCAGTTGCTTCAAATTCTATAGATAACGCTATGTCAATAAATTCTGAAGGCACAAATACTACAAGAAATACAAATAATGTTGTCGGAAACTATGTAGATTCTGCTTCTAATTCAACATCAGATTCTGAATTTGATTCTGACTCTTCAGTTTCATCAACAAATTCATCTTTAGAAACACAATCTACAACAATAAGTAATGTATCATCTAAATCTAAATCTTCAACTGTTTCTGATATTATTAATATTGCTTTAATCGTTGTAGGTGTATTACTAATCTTTTTAGCAATTGCAATTTTAATAAGACTAAATTCGTAAAACTAAATTAACAAATCACAACATATAAATTTTTAATTTAAAAATCCCTTAAATGGGATTTTTTTTGAATATTTTTTTTTTTTTGGCAAATACTAATTTTAAGTTTTTATAATAAAACTAAATTTTAGAGGTAATATTTAATATAACTACTTTGTACTTAATTATTTTACCTTGGAAAGGAAGAATTAAAAATGAAGAAAAAATATTTTTATTGTACAATTTTATCGTTTTTTATTATAGCTTTGTGTTGCTCTTTTACATTTGCAACAGAAGATAATTCTGTTATGAAAAATGCCGCTGATGGAGTGAAAAATATGGTTGGTGGAGCTGAGAATGCAATAGAGAATGCAGCTCAAGGTGTTTCTAATACATCTAAAAATATTACTAGTTCAATGCAAAATGCTGGAAATACAATACAAAATAATATGCAAAGTGGAACAAACATTAATAATACTACAGGAAATAACAATAATACAAATACTGACAATAATAATGATGTAAATTCAAACACTGAGAATAATACAGGTATTATGGGAACAACTGACGATAATACAGATGGATATACAGCTACAAGAACCTCTACGACAGACGATACTGTAATGGGATTAAGTTCAACAACTTGGATTTGGCTTATAATGGCTTTAGCAGCTATTGGTATCGGTATATTAATCTATTCATATTTTGCACAAACAAATTCTACAAGACATCATAATATGGAAGACTAAAAAAAAATCTTAAAACTAGATATCAAATTATTTAGATAATTAGTTTTAAGATTTTCTTTTTTATATAAGTTTTAATGTTTTTAAAATTAAACTTTTATATTTAATTACTCAATGTTGTTAAAAATTTTTCATTTACTTCTAATTTATTTCCTCTTAAAAAATCGTTAATATTCATTCTCTTTGCATTTTCTCCTTGTATTTCCAAAACACTTATTATTCCGTCTTTAGCTTTAACAAAAAGTCCTTCTTTGTCATTAGAAATAAGTATTTTTCCGTTTTCTGTATTATTTAATCTTTGTTTATCAAAATTTTTAATTTCACAAAACTCTTCTAATTCTATAATTTGCACTTTCCAAAATTTTATTTTTTTACCATTTATATATGAATATGCTCCCATTACTGGATTTAATCCTCTAACAAGATTTTTTATTTCCTGTGCTGTTTTATTTTCCCAATTAATTTTGGCCATTTCTTTATCTAACATTGGAGCTATAGAAAATTCTTCTCCTTGCTTTATTCTTGGCGCAGTTCCTTGTTCTATTTTCTTTAAAGTTTCTACTAAAAGCTCTCCTCCAATTATTGATAGTCTATCCCATAATTCTCCTGTTGTTTCATCTTCTCCAATCTCAACTTCTTGTTTTAAAATCATATCTCCTGTGTCCATACCTTCATCCATATACATAGTTGTAATTCCAGTTACTTTGTCTCCATTTAATACTGCCCATTGAATTGGTGCAGCTCCTCTGTATTTTGGAAGAATCGAGCCATGAACATTTATACATCCCATTTTGGGAATTTCTAAAATTTCTTTTGGAAGAATTTTTCCATAAGCCACAACACATATAACATCAGGATTTAGAGCTTTTATTTCTTCAATAAATTCTGTATTATTTTTAACTTTTATAGGTTGATATACAGGTATATTTTTTTCAAGAGCAAATTCTTTTACAGGAGATGCTATCATTTTCATTCCTCTGCCTTTTGGCTTATCTGGATTTGTTACAACTCCAATTATTTCATGGTCTGCATTATATACTGATTCTAGCGAAATTTTTGCAAAATCAGGTGTACCCATAAATAAAATTCTCATCTTTTTTCTCCTTGTTTAACTATTTATCCGTTTGGAAAAGAATTGGCATTTTGGCTAGGCAAAATTCAATTATTTTTCAAACCTACTCCTCTGGAGTAACATATTCTAAAGTTCCAGGAAGTACCTTATCTACGAATAAAATTCCTTCCAAATGATCACATTCGTGGCTTATTGCTTGTGCAAGTAGATCTTTTGCTTTAATTTTTTTCTTTTTAGCATTTCTGTCATAAAACTCCACTACAACTTCTGTAGGTCTTATAACTTTTCCGAATTGATTTGGAAAACTTAAACAACCTTCGTCACATTCTTTTTCTCCTTTTGTTTTCATAATTTGAGGATTAATAAATACATAAGGTCCATTTCCATCTTCTACATCAATTACTACTACTCTTTTTAAAATTCCAACTTGTACAGCTGCAAGTCCAACTCCATTAAAATTATGCATTGTTTCTATCATATCATCTATTAAACTTTGAATTTTTTCCCCTGTTATATCGTCTATTACTACTTCTCTTGATCTTTTTCTTAATATTTCGTCTCCATCTTCTCTTATTGTTCTTAGTGCCATTTTTTTCCCCCCTATATCATATTATTTGGATTCACATCAACTGCAATATTTGTTTTTTTGCCAATTCCAGACTCATATACTTTTTGCAAACATTTATTAATTACAATTGTAACATCTTCTATTACATCTCCTTTTGCAATAATTCTCCATCTATATTTATTTTTAATTTTATCTATAGGTGCAGGCATTGGTATAAATACCTTAAAATCGTATTTTTCAAGATTTGTTTTAAGCAAATTATACACATATGTGCTTACATTTGTAATTTCTTGCACATTTTCTCCCGAAAAACCTATTACTATTATATCGCAAAATGGTGGATATTTCAACTGTTTTCTTAATTTTATTTCAGTTTTATAAAATAAATCATAATTTTGCTTTTTAGAAAACTCAATTGCAAAACTATCTGGATTATATGTTTGAATAATTACTTTTCCCGGCAAATTCTCTCTTCCGGCACGCCCTGCAACTTGTGTTAAAATCTGAAAAGTTCTTTCATTTGCTCTGAAATCGTCTATATTTAAGCTACTATCTGCTGCAATTACACCAACTAAAGTCACTTTTGGAAAATGATGGCCTTTAACTACCATTTGAGTTCCAATTAAAATATCTATATTTTCATTCTTAAATTTATTTAAAATTTCTTCATGAGAGTTCTTTTTGGTTACTGTATCAACATCCATCCTAATTGTACTTGCCTCAGGAAAAATCTTTTTTATTTCTTCTTCAAGTTTTTGCGTACCTGTTCCAAAATACCTTATTTTTTCACTTCCACAACTTGGACATATTTTAACAGGATTTTCTTCATGACCACAATAATGACATTTTAATTTATTTTGATATCTATGATAAGTCAAACTTATGTTGCAATTAGGGCATTTTGCCGTAAATCCACATTCTCTACACATTATAAATGTTGAATAACCTCTTCTATTTAAAAAGAGAATAGTTTGATATTTATTTTCCAAATTCTGTTTTATAGATTTATATAGACTTTGGCTAAGCATTGATTTATTACCTGTTGCAAGTTCCTTTTTTAAATCTATAACTTCTACAGTTGGTAAATTAGAATTGTTTGCTCTTTTAGTTAATTTTAATAAAGTAATTTCTTTTGTCCCAACTCTATCTATTGATGAAACATTATCAGCTATACTTTCAGAATTTTGAGTTCTATAAAATGTTGTTAAATCAGGTGTTGCACTTCCTAAAACCAATGGAACTTTATTCTCTTGGCAGATTTTTTCTGCAATTTCTTTTGCATTATATCTTGGGCTTGATTCTGATTTATATGAATTATCATGTTCTTCGTCTATAATTATAATTCCTAAATTTTGTGTGGGTGCAAAAATAGCAGAGCGAGCTCCTATTACAATTTTTGCTCTATTTTCTTTAATTTTTATCCACTCATCATGTCTTTCTCCAACAGAAAGTTTGCTATGTAAAACTGCTAATTTTTCTTTTCCAAATCTTCCAATAAATCTATCCAACATTTGCGGTGTAAGTGAAATCTCTGGCACCAGTAATATAGCATTTTTCTCATATTCTAAAACTTTTTCTATAAGTTGCATATAAATTTCTGTTTTTCCTGAACCTGTAACACCATAAAGCAAAAACTCCTCAAATCTATTTTCTTCTATTGATTTTTCTATTTTGTTATATGCAATTTGCTGTTCTTCGGTTAATTTTAGTTTTGTGCTTTGTTGTTTTTTCTTTAATGCAAGAGGATCTCTTTCAACTTTTTTTTCCTCTAATATTAAAAGCCCCTTTTCAACAAGCGAATTGATAGTTTGTCTTGATACTCCAGCAAACTCTATTATTTCTGGAATAGTCATTCCTTCATTTTTTTTAATGAACTCCATTGCTTTTTTCTGTTTTTCGCCTCTTAGCCTGTTATTTGGTTCTTTTTTGCATGCTAAATAAACAAAATTTATTTTTTTATCTTGCATTCTTTTATTAAGATCTTTACTTCTTGTTCCTGGTGTCAACATTAATTTAATACATTCTGAAACATTGCAAAAATATTTTCTTGCCATCCATCTTGCAAGTTCTATTTTCTCTTGTGGCAAGTTTTCATCAAGTCCTGCTATTTCTTTTGCTTCAAATTCTGTATTTTCTTTTATTTTAATTACATAACCTTGTTCAAGTTTTTTTGAATTACCAAATGGAACTAAAACCCTGCTTCCTATATCTATTATATCTGCAAGATTCTCTGGTATTTTGTAATCAAATTTTCTATTTAATTTTTTAGCTCTACTATCAATTATTATTTCTGCTATCATTTATTGCTATTTGTTACAACTTAGTAAGAAAGAACAATAAATTCTTCCCTTACCAAACTGTATCTTCCTTTCTCTTTTCTTTCTTTAATAATATATTTCATTTTCAATAAAAAGTCAACAAATAAATTTAATATTAACTTTCCTTTTTTTATTCTAACAGTAACAAACTATTTTAAATCTATTTGCTTAATTATTTTTTCATAATCCCAAACCATATATAATGTTTTAAAATATAAATTTTCTTTTTTAGCAAAACTCCTTTTAAACCTCTGTCTAAAATTTCTTTAAAGTATTTATAATATCCATTTGGGCATGTTTTAAAAGTTTTTGAAATATTTTTTGTATATCCATCTTCTATATAATCTCCAATTTCTAGAACTTCATTAATACATAAAATTCTATACTTTTCATCCATTTTATGATACATTCGAGCTTCTGTTATAAAATTTTCATTTTTTTCCAACTCATGTCTGAATTTTTTTCTAATATTTGCTTTAAAAACAAGTATCTTCTCACCTTTTATATCTTGTTTAAAATATAAATCAAACATAGTTGTTTCCATATTATTTGATAAAAATCTTTTTCCACTTATATTCCCTTTCAAATCTTGTTTTAGAAAACATAGAGCATATAATCGTTGATTTTTTAGTAATTCTGAAATATTGTTTTCTATAATTTCAAATGCATTTTCTGAAAAAAAGTCGTCTGAATCGCAATCTACAATTAATTCACCTATGGCACAATCTACTCCTTTATTTATAGCAGCCATTTTACCAGAATTTTGTTGAAATAAATATTTTATATTAATTATTTTTTCTTTTATGAATTGAGCAACAATAGATTTAGTTTCATCTGTTGAACCATCATCAATTATAATCCACTCTACTTCTAATTTACTATTTTTTTCATTTTTAACTATGCTTTCATAAAGATTATTCAAACATTTTGCTCTATTGTATGTTGCAGTTAATATTGAAATTATCATAAACACCTTTCTTTTCTAGTTAACTTTCTTATAAAATCTGTTTAATCTGTTCCAACAAGTAATAATTATTATAATTATTATTATTAGATTTTTTTTCTAGAAATTTAAATTCACCTAATATAACTTTTTTCATACTTTCAAAAATAGAATCTTCATTGTTTTCAATAACAAGTTTTTTATCATAATCTTTAACTGCCTCAAGCGCTGCAGTATTTGTAACTAATATTGATTTATTTAAAATTTTCGCCTCTTCTAATACCATTCCATATCCTTCAAAATATGAAAGGAAAGCAAAAAAATCAGCCTTTTTAATATAAGGATACGGATTTTCCTTTTTACCTAAAAAAATAAATGTATCTTGAACTTCTAATCTTTTCAAAAGTGCTTGTAAACTCTTCATTTCTTCTCCATCTCCTATCACATAAATCTTGTGCTTCAACCCTTCATTTATTAATCTTTTATGAACTCTAATTAGTCTATCTATTGCTTTTTGTTTTACTAATCTTGAGACTACAACAAAATTTTTTTCATAGTCATAATCTTTTTTCATTATTTCATCAATCTTTTTATTATCTAATTTATAAACATCCTGTGTTATTTTCTTTTTAGTATTTAGATTTCTATCCAATTCATTATTGTCCAAATTCTCTTCTGCAAGTTTTAAAACCCTTTCTTTATTTATATAGTTATAAATTATTTTCCTTTTTGAAACATCTCCATATACATTCTCAAAAGCTTTTTTATTTTGCTCACTTACAAATATTATCTTTTCATATTTCTTGTAAAACCATTTATCTATCTTTTTTTTTAATTTTGCTTCTTTGTTTTTTCCAAAAACTTTTGAAATATCATTATGAACCCATGCAATTTTTCTTTTATTCCCTTTATATGAAAAAATTCTTGTAATTGGTCCTTCTAAAAATGCAATATCTACATCAAAATATCCTCTTAAATATTTGTTATATATATACTTTCCACAAAATAATATATATATGGGGATAATTCTATTATTTTTTTCCTCTTTAAATATACTTATTTTTTTTATTTTAGAATCTAACTCTTTTTCAAGCTCTCCTCCTCCATAAATAGTAAAAATAGTAATATCATATTCACTCGCTAGTTCATTTGCAACATCTACTAAAACTCTCTCTGCCCCACCAATTCCAAGTTTCGTTATTCCAAAACATATTTTTAATTTATTATTTTTTTCTATATATTTTTTATTTACAAAATTTCTTTTGTAGCCTAATCTCAGCATATAAATTACAGTTTTTAAAATCATTTTTCTTCTTAATTGCGTTTCTTTTATTTTCAAAATTCTTTTCATGGAACTTCCAAAAAGAATTCTTCTTCTCATATATTTTAATTCTCTTTCATATTTATAAAATAAATTTTGCTTTTTATAATAGTCAAAAATATTATCTAATATTTTAAAAATATCTTCTGTTTTTTCTGTTTGTGTATTAGACAGAGAATCTTTTCTTTGAATATAATGAACAAAATATTTATTTATATATGAAATCTTATTTAAATGTGGAAGTATTTTATAAAAAAAATCTAAATCTTCATATATTAAACCTTCAGAAAATCTTATTTTATATTTGTTAAGCATTTCTCTTTTATATATTTTATTCCATACAACAACTCTAGGCTTTTTCATCATTTTCTTTCTTTCTGTATCTATTGTTACTTCATCAAATTTTTTTATATTACACCTTTCTTTGTCTTCTATTTTATTAGCATTATTACATTTTTTTATATACTCTTTCCTTTTATCAAATATCTTTTTCCCATAACTCCATTCCCAAATAAAATCACATTCTACCATATCCGCATTTTCCTGTTTGGCTATTTCATACATTTCTTTATACATTTCTTTTTCAACAAAATCATCTGAATCTAAAAAAGCTATATATTCTCCAGTTGCATATTCAATTCCATAGTTTCTTGCAGATGATAATCCCCCATTTTTCTTTTCATAATATTTTATTTTTGAAGGATATTCTTTAATATATTTTTCAACAATTTTTTCACTATTATCTTTAGATCCATCATTCACAATTAATATCTCTATATCTTGTATTGTCTGTTCTACTAGAGACTTCAAACATTTATCTATGTATTTTTCCACATTATATACAGGTACAATTATACTTACTTTAGCCATATTTTTTCCTTTCTCATTTTAATCATAAATACTTTAAACTATATAATTTTACCAATTCCCATCAAAATAAAGTATACATATATTTTAAATACCATTTTTTTATCACTTGCTTTATATTTCTTACTTTTAAATTATTTAGCATACTTTTTTCTTTTATTTTCTTCATAAAAATTTTCCTATCATCTTTTTTCAAATCATTTACACCTAAAATAATACTATTTGTATAATACTCTAAAAGATTTTCACAAGTGTTTGATTTTAAATTCATATTTTTTAATTCTAATTTTAAGTTATCATAAAGAATAAATTTGTCATTTATTTTCTCTAATTGTATTGAATAATTTTCATTTCTCATAATACTATTATGTGATTGAAAATAATTATAACCATAAATATCTGTTGAAACTGTAGTTCTTGCATTTGCAAGTAATATCGGAATCAAACCAAAATCTTCATGAAACACATTTTTTTCAAACTTCATATTAGTTCTTTCAAATAGTTCTTTTTTTATTAAATACAAACAAGGTGAATCTATATATTTATCTTCGAAACATAACTTATTAAAACCATCTTCACCATCTGTTATGTCAAAAATTGGTCCATCTGCATATACCTCTTTTTCTCCAATTATTTTCATTTTGTATTTAATCATTTCTACATCTTGTACCATAAATTTATCTAATTTCTTTAAAAGATTATTTTCAATTGTATCATCAACATCTAAAAACATTATATATTTTCCAGTAGATTTTTCTATTCCTAAATTTCTAGCATTTCCAACACCTATGGTTTCCTCAGTTGAATAGAAGTATTTCGTATTTTTATATTTTCTTGCAATTTCTTTTGAATTATCTTTTGAAAAATCGTCAATTAAAATTATTTCGTAATCCTCATACCTAATGTTTTTTATACTTTCTAAGCATTTTTCCAAATATTTTTCTCCATTATTAAATGGAATAATTATGCTAAGTTTCGGCATTTTTCTCTCCTTATAATTCAGTTGCTTTTATTATTATACCCACAATATTATTATAATTTCATTTATTTTTAATAACATTTATTTTTTTGTGCCACCTTTCATTAACGTTTCCTATATAATAAAGTACATATAATTTAAATCGATATAATAATTGAATATTTTAAAAAAATTAACTAATAATAAAAATGTAGACTTTAATAAAAAAGGAGTTATAAATGTGTTGGTAACAATAAGTTTAAAAAGCAAAAAAGAAAACGAAATTAATAAATTTTTAAGTAGTTTTTATGAAACAGATATGAGTATTTCACAATACTTGCTCTGGAAAATAGAATATAAAAATCCAATTGAAGCTTCTGATATTATTGGAGCTTTTGTGGATAACATAGATTCTTATGATTTAAAAATGTGGCTTTGTCTTGATAAAAATGTTTATATATATGTTACAGAACATAACGGAAATGATGTTATAAAATACTTATTTGAAAGATTTCCATATTAAATTGCACTAAATTAAAATAATATTGTAGCGTAATATAATATTTTCAAAAAAAATATAAGTATTATTTTAATACACTTGAAAGCTTTTGTTTGGTTCGAAAATTCGCGTAGAAATTTTTTTATAAACTTTACTTTTAAGCTGTTTCGTGTTAAAATATAAATCATATTAAACAAGAATATTATTTATATTTGCAAGCTAAAAGTTATTTATAAAATTTAAATACAAATTGCTTAATAGTACAAGGAATGGTGAAAATGGAAAGTAAAAAAATAATTTCAAAAAATCCAACAGCATATCATAATTACTCAATTGAAGATACCATCGAAACAGGTATTGTTCTAGCTGGAACTGAAATAAAATCAATTAGAGCTGGAAAAGTTAACTTAAAAGATAGTTATGCAAACATAAAAAATGGTGAATGTTTTGTTTATGGAATGCATATTAGTCCTTATGAATATGGAAATATATATAACAAAGATCCTTTACGTGATAGAAAATTGCTACTAAAAAAACGTGAAATAAATAGGCTTTTCGGAAAAATTAAACAAGATGGATATTCATTAATTCCGATTTGCATTTATTTTAAAGGAAGTTTGGTTAAAATGGAACTTGGAATTGGAAAAGGCAAAAAACTATATGATAAACGCCAAGATATAGCCAAAAAAGATGCTGAAAGAAGAATGCAAAAGGCTATGAGAGCAAATGAAAAAGGCGAATGATTTAAAAATTTCCCCAAAATATTATTAAGCTGTATATTTTGATTTTTCTATTTATGTCTTATGTCTTTTTACTCCGGCGCATAAATTTCAAAATCAAAATATACAGCTTTTATATATTATGCTTTATTACTTGAACCAAACACATCTCTTATTTTATGCTGTACAGTTTGCTTAATTAAGTCTCTTGCTGGAGTTAGATATTTACGTGGGTCAAATGCAGAAGGCTCTTCTGCAAATACTTTCCTAATTGCTGCTGTCATTGCTAAGCGTAAATCTGTATCAACATTTATTTTTGAAACTCCTGAAATTGAAGCTTCGTGAAGCATTTCATCTGGTACACCTTTTGCTCCAGGAATATCTGCTCCATATTCATTACATTGAGCAACAAGTTCAGGAATAACTGTTGAAGCTCCATGTAAAACTATTGGAGTATTTGGAATTCTTTCTTTTATTTTAGCTAAAATATCAAATCTTAGTTTAGCTTCTCCTTTAAATTTATAAGCTCCGTGGCTTGTTCCAATTGCTATTGCTAAAGAATCACATCCTGTTCTTCTAACAAACTCTTCTGCTTGAGCTGGATCTGTAAACATTGCATCATCTGCTGAAACATTTACATCATCTTCAATTCCTGCTAATTTTCCAAGTTCAGCCTCTACTACAACTCCTTTGCTATGAGCATATTCTACAACTTCTTTTGTAAGTCTTACATTTTCTTCAAAATCATATTTAGATCCATCAAACATAACTGATGTAAATCCTGCATCTATACACATTTTACAAGTTTCAAAATCAGGTCCATGGTCTAAATGTATTGCAAATGGAATTTCTGGGTGTTCTTCTTCTGCTGCCTTTACCATTTTCATTAAATAATTTAACCTTGCATATTTTATAGCACTTGAAGATGCTTGCATAATTACAGGTGCATGTTCTTCAGCTGCAGCATCCATTATAGCTTGTATAATTTCCATATTGTTTACATTAAATGCACCAATTGCAAACCCCTCTCTCATAGATTTTTCAAACATTTCTTTAGTTGTTACTAACATTTTTCATCATCCTTTCTCTTTTTAATAATTTTTTTTAAATTAAATTCAATTAAATAACTTGCTGAAAATATAAATATTTCAAGTAATATTCTTATTTAACTGAATAGCTTACAAATTCTTATATTTTCCATTGACAGGCTTTAAATTCAACCTTATTCTTCTCTCTGCTTTTCTTTTTCTTTCTTTATATCTTTTTCAAATATTTTCTTTTTGCTATTTCCAATATACCCCATATTTGTTGTTATATCTGTAGTATTTTCCAAATGCTGTTTTGCTATTCTTTCTTTTTCAGAAAATGAAGGCATATCTTCTTTTTCTTCTAAATTAAATGGAATTGAAATTTTATTTCTAATTGTCATAAATAGTGGCTCTTTTTCAATTTTTTGAGCAATTTTTTTACTATTTAAATCTACTGCTAAATTTGCATATTTAATTGCTAAATCTTTATTTCCTTTCATAATATTAATTTTTGAAAGTTCAAAATAACAATCTGCACTAATTTCTTCTTCATTTAGAGCTTGAGTAAAATACATTTCTGCTTTATCTAAGTCTTTATATATAAGTGCTATTTCTGCCAGACAATATTTTGCATTATATGCTAAATGATTAATTTCTGCTGCTTTTTCATAACATAGTTTTGCATTATTAAAATCATTTAATAATGTATAGACCATTCCTAAATTATAATTTAACTCATAACTTATTGGATTATATTTTAAAGCATCCATATATACCATTGCAGCTTCTTTATATGATTTTTCTTCAATAAGTAAATCTCCTAAGATAATTGTTGCATCTGTATATTCAGGCTTTTTATCTAATAAAGAATTAAGCATTTCAATTGCTTCTTTTTTTCTATCTAAATCTTGAAGTAAAGTCGCTACTTTATAATATGAATCATAGTCTTGATTATTTATGTCTATACATTGAACATATTCATCTATTGCTTTTCTAATTCCGCCTTCTTTTTCATAAATTAAACCAAGTCTTTTATGCAAATCATAATTTTCATTATCTTGCTCCAAAAATTCTAGCAATTTTTCCTTGGCTTTTTTGTAATTTCCAACAGCCATATACATATCTATTATTGCCATTTTAAATTTCATCATAATATTTTTGTTATTTTTTTCTAATAAAATTAAAACAAATGGTAATACTACACTCATTAGGTAAATTAGAAATTTAACAACTATCTTCATTTTATGATTTGAACTTAAAACCACAAAATCTATTGTTATTCCTAATGCTTCAATTGCAAGTATTGGAACATAACTTGTGTCATTTTTCTTTATCATTTTTAAGAAAATGATTACAAAAAAAATTATTGATAGTGTTATAAAAATCAACTGTTCTGCCATATATTTCCCCTTCTTGTTTAAATAATTTCTATCTTTAGTTTTATTCATTTTACTACATTTTTTTCAAAATATCAACAAATTTTTAAAAACCTGTTTATTTTTTTTTTACTTTATGATACAATAACTTTAAATTTAAAATTTATATTATTGAAATATGTTATTTTTAATGTAAATTTGCAAATAATAGCAATGAAATGGAGGATTAGTTATGGAAGTTAAAAGATGTTCTCGTTGTGGAGCTTTTTATACAAATCAAGGATATGTATGCTCAAAATGTACTAGTAAAGATAATTTAGAATTATCTCAATTTAAAGACTTTGTTGAAGAAAATGGTATTGAAATTAATTCTTTAAGCCAAATAGCAAGTGAAACTGGAATTTCTGAAAAAAATTTAAATCGATTTTTAGATTATGAAGGATTAGAAGGATATAAAAAATTATTTAAATAAAAAAAAGTGAAAACAAAGTTTTCACTTTTTTTATTTACAAATTATTATTTACAGATAAATTTATTATAAGATCCATATTATCATCCTCTGCAAATTTATTTTTTCTAATTGCTCCACATTTTTTGCATTTAAAAATAATAATATATCCCTTTTTATTGTTTATTTCTATACCTACAGGCACTAGCAAACCATGACACTCTTCTGCCCTATCTCCTGGATTAATATCTATATGCTTTGAATGTAAGCAATATGGGCAATGATTTCTACATGAATATCCTAATTTTGGAACTTTTTTTCCGCAATTTTCACAAACAAATTCTTCATCTATTTCTGTAAATTTTCTCATTTTTTCCGCTAATCCTTTCTTAAATCATAAGTTGTATCTTATTTAAATAAATTAAAAACTTACTCTATTTATCTTATTTTTACTTTACTTAAATCCACATCTGTAGGATCATATGCTTCAATATAATCAAGCATTTTGTCAATATCTGTATGTACTTCGTATAATTCCTTACAATCATCTGTTATAAATTTCTCATTAATTGATCTAGTCATCATAGCATCTAATTCATCAAAAAAGCCATTTATATTAAATAATACTATTGCTTTATTGTGTCTTCCTAATTGCTTTAATGTCAATATTTCAAAAAATTCATCTAGAGTTCCAATTCCACCAGGCGAAATAATAAATGCATCACAATTCTCTTCCATTTGTCTTTTACGTTCTCTCATAGAATCTGTATATATATAATCTGAGCAGTTTTTAAAAGAAATCTCTGCATTTGCTTCATGGAAAAATTGTGGCACTACTCCTAAAATATATCCACCTTTTTCGTAAACTCCTTCTGCAACTGATCCCATCATTCCATTGGCTCCTCCACCAAATACTAAACTATGTCCTCTCTCTACCATTTTCTTTCCTAGCTCCACTCCTGCAAGCTTGTAAGTATTATCTATTAAACTACTTGCTGCACCATATACTGCTATTTTCATTTTTTATCCATCCTTTCCTTAATTCTATGAAGTCAAAAAAAATATATTTTGGTATTTTAAATACAAGTATGCCAATAAATCTAATTGTTTCGTACTTTACCAAAATAAATAATTTTTTTAATTTATTTTTGCTTCTTTTTTTGTACTAATATAGTATAGCATTTAATTTTAAAATATGCAAGTTTTAAAAAAAGTTTTTATTTTCTTTACAAAAACTCATAAAAGTTATATAATGCAAAAAAGAACATATCTCAATGTAAAAATGTTAAATATTATAACAAAATTAAAAGGGGAGCAATAAATTATGAGAAAAATATCAAAAAAAATAAACACATATCAATTATTCACAATTATTTTTATATTACTATGTTTTGGAGTATTTTTTAGTTTTATAATAAGTGGAAGAAGCTTTATATGGGAGCCTGATGGTTTCAAGCAGCACTTTGTATTTCTAGAAAAATTTTATGAAATAGTAAAAAATACTAAAAGTGGAATATCTACATTTTCGTGGAACTTAGGTCTTGGTTTAGACCAAGTTGGACAATTAACGTATTATTGTTTAGGAGACCCTTTTGCTATTTTTAGTTTGCTATTTCCCATCAAATACTTAAAATATATATATAGTGCTTTAGTTATTGCAAGAATGTATTTTGTAGGAATTAGCTTTATAGCATATTGTAATTATCATAAAAAAAGCAGATTTGCAACATTAGTTGGAGCTTTAATCTATACTTTTAGTGGATATATTTTGTTCGCTGCAGTACGTCATCCATTTTTCGTAAATGCTGCAATATGGCTACCTTTAATGTTCTTAGGAATAGACAAAATTTTAAAAGAAGACAAATACAAATTATTTACTTTTGTAAGTGCAATATCAGCTGTTTCGAATTATTACTTTTTATATATGATTACAATTTTAACCTTTATTTATGCAATTATTAAATATTTAACCGAATACAAAGAAAATGGTATAAAAACATTTTGTGCAAAATTTTTTAAAACAGCATTATGTTACTTAATCGGTGTATTATCTGTCTCAATACTATTGTTACCAACAATTTATGCATTTTTAAATAATTCCAGAGTTGGAAATACTGGATTCACACATTACACTTTAGGCTATTATGCAAAATTGATATTTTTAAATGATAAAACACCTTATTGGGCTAAAGTAAGTGTTTGTCCACTTGCAATTGTTCTTTTACCAGTTGCTATTTTAAATTACAAAAAAAATAAAGAAAACAGAACTTGGCTTAAAAATTTGCTTGTGTATTTTGTAATTTTATTAATACCATTTCTTGGCTCTTTAATGAATGGATTTTCATTCCAATCTAACAGATGGACATTTGGATTTAGTTTTGCTCTTTCTTATTTAGTAGTGATTAATTTAAGAAATAGTTTAACATATTCACAAAGAGAATTTAAATTAATAAAAAATTGCTTAACAATATATTTCTTGTTGTGGTTTTTGCTTAAATCACTTGCAGGAACTTTCCCAGCTTTTTCAATTGCATTTGCATTTATATTTTTAATAGTTTTAGCTTCTCGAAGCTTAGATTATCCAAAAATAAAAAAAGATTTATATTTTCAATTTGCAGATAATTTAAAAAGCGAAGAATCAAAAAGAATTGCTCAAATGGTTAAAAAAATTATACTACTTACAGTATGTGGGTATATATTAGTCTACTCTTGGATAGCTTATATACATGGAAATTATTATAAAGAATTTTTAAAATTTAGTGAAGCACAATCAAGTTATGAAAGTATTGGAAATAATATAAAACATTATGCAGAAGCAGTAAATTACATTAAACAACATGATAATGGAATTTACAGAATTGGAAATAATGTTTTAGAATCAAACAATATTTCATACAAATATAATTATAATGGACTAAATACTTATCTTTCTGTAGGAAACAAGTATTTAACAACACTTTCAAGAGAATTATTGATACTAAATAGTGCCAAAACAAACCCATTACGTGAATTTGACTCTAGACTTAGAATAATGACTTTACTTGGAACTAAATATTATATTGTATCGAAAAAAGATGCATCTTATGTGCCTTATGGATATAATTTAATTTATGAAATACAAGATGAAAAAAATGACAATAACACAACTCAAATTTATCAAAATCATAATGCTTTGCCATTTACATTATTTTACAATAATTATACTTTAAAGAAAAACTATGAGCCTCTTTCTCCTATAGAAAAAGAGCATGCATTACTAAAAACAGCTGTAATAGAAAATTCAAGTATTTTGAAAGACACTAATATAATACAAAATCAAAATATTTCTAATAGAATTTCTTCATCAAAAGAAGTAAAATATGAAATAAAAGATGATCTAGAAATTGTTGATGAAGATACAAAAATTATTACACCTAAGAAAAATAAAAATTCATTTACATTAAAAATAAAAGACAAAAATATTAATAATTGCGAATTGTATTTATTAATAGAAGGTCAAAAATACAGTACTCATGCAGAACAATCAATAATAGTCAAATATAATAAAATTGAAAAAAAACAACTTATAAGAGATAAAGTAACAAGCCCATATTATATAGATAACCCAAATATATTGTTCAATTTAGGCTATAGAGATAATCACAGCGGAAATATTTCTATTGTATTTTCTGTAAAAAAAGGTGAATATTCTTACAAAGATATAAAACTAATTGCAGTTCCTGTAGATGATTATGAAACTGATATAAATAATTTAAAAAAATATCCATTTAATATTACATCTTTTAGTAATAAAGATGTGTGTGGTACAATTAATAATTATGAAGATGGAATTTTGCAATTATCTACATCTTACTCTCAAGGATGGACAGCTTATGTTGATGGAAACAAAACTGAAATAATAAATGTAAATACCGGATTTATAGGAATTCCTTTGGCTAAAGGTGAGCATACAGTTAAATTAGTATATGAAACTCCTTACCTTAAATTAGGTACAAAACTTTCATATGTAGGCTTAGTACTTATAATTTTTGTATTTATAATTGACCTTGTTAGACATCGTAAAAAAATTCAAACTTAAAAATAACTCAAATAATATAAAATACGAAAACAAGAAAGGAGGAAGAAATAATGGATAATGAGGAAGAAGAAAAGAAAAAAGAAATTGAAGTTGTAAATGGAGATGGTACAGAAATAGAAATTTCTCCAGTATATGACCATATAATTCTTGATAAACCTAATAACAATAATGAAAAAAAAGGAAATATTATAATTCCTAAAGAGAAAAAAGAAAACATCAATAATAATGATAATAACTAATATTTGCAGAGTATAAATATAATTCTTTCACAGAATAATATTTATACTCTTTTCAGTTATAAAATGCACTTTTTAACTATGAGGTTACTTTTTTCCTCCGTCCCCAAAAAGCACCTTAGTTTTTAAATCCAATTCCTAATACTTCTCTAGAATTTGTAACTACCACAAATGCATCTTTATCAATACTCTTAATAAGATTTTTTATATTTCCAATATCCCTCCTACCCACTGCACACATTAAAACTAGTTTTTCTTTATCCTTGTACATTCCCTTTCCATATAATCCTGTAATTCCTCTATTTATCTTAATTTGTATCTCTTTTGAAATTTGTTCATTTTTATCAGAAATAATAAATATAAGTTTCGAGAAAAATATTCCCTCGAAAACAATATCTATCATAAGCCCCATCAAATATATAGCAATGGCTGAATAAAGTCCAATTTCAATTTTTTTTAAGAACAATACATTTGCAAAAACAATAGCAGCATCAATTATTGTAATAACTCTCCCCATCTCTATTTTACTATTAAATCTTTTTATAATATTAGTTAATAAATCTGAACCACCTGTAGATGAATGTGATTTTAAGATAATTGCTGTACCTATTCCAGTCAAAATTCCTCCATAAATTGCAGCTAGCATCTTATCATTTGTTAATGTCTCGAATTTATCTAAAATATCTATAAAAACAGATAAACTAATTGTTCCAATAATTGACTTTGCAAAAAATTTTTTTCCAATTTTATATCCTGCAGTTAAAAAAAGTGGAATATTTAGCACTGCTATTGTAATTCCCATTGGTACTTTCAATTTATAATACAAAATTGTAGCAATTCCAGAAAATCCACCTGAAGATAATTCATTAGGCAACAGAAAAAAAGATACAGCAAATGCCATAATAAAAGCACCAATTATAGTTCCTATTGTTTCAATTAATAATTCTTTTGTTTTATTTTTCATAAATATTTTCCTTCCTTTTTAACAATTATTTGTAAATTCTAAAAAAATATACTTGTAACCAAAAAAAGCTTTTGTAATATAATATAGGAAAAACTATGAAGTTTATAAAAGTTGCTAAACATAAAGTGAAAACATATTAAAATTTTATTTTCAATGGAAAGGAGATTTTTTATGGCGAAAATCATTGTTTTTAATAATGATACTGATAGAATGGAAACATATACAAGAGCTGAGTCTGCTCCAATGCCATATAATACAAATGGGACCTTGACAGTTCGTGAATTTAGAGGATCTAGTAAGTCAAATATATTGTGGACAACAAAAAGAACTATGCAATCTTGGAATAGTCAAAGATATATTTTTGGCTCCCCTATTCCTGTTGGTTTTGCATTTAGAAGACCTTATGAAGGTGGTCATAGTTTTTTGTCTCAACACTATGCAGGTGTAGCTTTTGATGTAGGTCAAACTTTAAGTTCCCAAAGACGTAGAGCCTTATGGAATAGTAGTAATTCTTCAGGTGTTTGGTCTTATGTAGAACCTTTTGCTTTAACCCCAACTTGGGTTCATTTTGATAAAAGATTTGGTAGTCCTGTTTGCAGTTCAGGTGGCTTTCCTTTGATAAAAAGAGGAAGCAAAAGTAATTATGTATTAATTGCTCAAGATGATTTAAACACTTTAGGCTACCAAACAGGCGGACTTGATGGAATCTTTGGTTTACAAACAGAAAATGCAGTAAAAGCTTATCAATCTCAAGTAGGTCTTTTGGCTGATGGGATCATAGGTTGTAATACTTGGCGTTCTTTGCAAGAAGAGGTTGTAGGAAAAGGTGCCACTAGCACAACAATAAATTAATCTATTAAGTTGCTAAAAAAACTTAGCAACTTTTTTGTTGCAGAATTTCCGATTATTTTAACTGAATTTTTAGGCTTTTTGTAAAAATTTTCCAATTTTTATTGACAAATTTAAAAAATCTGTTTATAATAAGAGTTATTAAGTAAATTTACATTTTAAATTTTAGAAATTGAACAAATTCAAATTAATCTTTTTTTAAAAGTTAAGCAAATTTATTTTTTTAAATGCTAAATAATTTTACATCCCAATAATATAATTTATCAAATCTCAAAATTACCTAACCACCTCAAATTGACATATAGTCATTAATATATACGCGATATAAATCACGTAGAAAGGTGGAATAAAAATGTTATCAATAATAAAAAGCATTGCCTTAAATGGCTTACAAGGATATTTAGTGTCAACACAAGTTGATGTTTCTTCAGGCTTGCCAAGTTTTGAAATCGTTGGACTTCCTGATGTTGCAGTAAAAGAATCAAAAGAAAGAATAAAAACTGCAATAAAGAACTCAGGATTTGAATTTTTAAGTAGAAAAGTTGTAGTTAACCTCTCTCCTGCCAACATTCGAAAAGAAGGTTCAAATTTCGATTTGCCAATTGCTGTTGGAATTCTTATTGCAAATGAAAATATAATTAATAAAAATTTAGAAGAATATCTTCAAAATACTGCAATTTTAGGCGAATTATCTTTAAATGGTCATATTGAAAAAATAAATGGCGTTCTTCCTATTTGCATAGAAGCCAAAAAACTTGGAATTACAAGACTTTTCTTACCTAAAGAAAATGCAGTTGAAGCAAGTATAATTGAAGGAATTGATATTTTTCCTGTTAATTCTTTATCAGAACTTGCAGAATTCTTCAATGGAAACTCTATTATAGAAAAAATTCCAAACTCATATTTTGAAAATGCTCCACACCCTGACTACGAATTTGACTTTTCAGAAGTTAAAGGTCAAGAAAATGTAAAAAGAGCATTGGAAATTGCTGCAGCAGGTGGACATAACTGTTTATTAATTGGAAATCCTGGTTCTGGAAAAACTATGCTAGCCCAAAGATTACCTAGTATTTTACCAGATATAAGTTTTGAAGAATCATTGGAATCAACAAAAATTCATAGTATATGTGGACTACTTTCTGAAGAAAATCCAATAATTTTAACTAGACCTTTTAGGGCTCCACACCACACAATAACTGAAACGTCTTTAATTGGAGGTGGTAGAAATCCCAAACCAGGTGAAATTAGTCTTGCTCATAATGGAGTCTTGTTTTTAGATGAATTGCCTGAATTTAATAAATCTTCATTAGAAGTTTTGCGAACACCTTTAGAAGATAAATTTGTAACTATTAGCAGGCTTAATTCTTCAGTAACATATCCATGCAACTTCATGTTTGTCGCAAGTATGAATCCTTGTCCATGTGGATATTACGGCTCAAAAGACAGAGTTTGTACATGCAATGATTTTCAAATAAAAAAATATTTGAATAAAATTAGTGGTCCACTTTTAGACAGAATTGATATTCACATTGAAGTTGAAAGTGTAAAATATTCTAAACTTGAAAATGAAAATTTTAAAATTGAAACTTCTGCCTCTATTCGTCAAAGAGTAAATTCAGCAAGACAAATTCAACTAAAGCGATACAAAGATTACAATATATATTCAAATTCTGAATTAACTCCAAATCTCATTTCTAAGTATTGCAAACTTAATCCACAATGCAAAAAAATTTTAGAATCTGCATTTGAAAAATTTGGATTAAGTGCTAGAGCCTATTCAAAAATTTTAAAAGTTGCTAGAACTATTGCTGATTTAGATGGTTCTCCTAACATTGAAGTATCTCATATTACAGAAGCAATTCAGTATAGAGGCTTAGATAGGAAATATTTGCTGTAACTTTATAAAGTGGGTATATTTTTTAATTTTATACCCACTTTGCACTTAAAGTTTTAATACTATCACATAAAATTTAGAAAACTTTTTAATTAACTATAAGTAAATATATTATTTTTTTTAAAAAATTTCGACGCACCCCCAAAATCGATAGTAACGTGAGGATCAACGTAAATGCATTTTTCAGGCATCAATTTGTTTTTTTAGCATATTTATTATAAAACTTTCCTTAATACATTTTTAAAATCGTTTTAAACTATACTTCTAGTTATGGTCTGACGCTTCGATTTTACTTTAAAAAATCGTTTACAAATTTTTTTAAAATTATTAATAATAACCCCAATAACTTTTATAAATTATCTCAAATGTAATTTTCTTAAATACATTTTTTACGAATTATATTTTATAAAATAGGTTTATAGATTTCTCCTAAAATCTAAATATATTATAAAAGGTGATAAATTTGAAAAAAATAACAATTAATCAGAGAATATATCCAAACATATTGAGAAAAATTAAAAATCCTCCTTCAATTTTATATACAGAAGGAAATTTAGAACTTCTAAAATCAAATTCTATTGCAATTATTGGCTCAAGGCAAGCAAGTGAAAATGGTAAAAAATTTGCAAAAAAATTTACATCTGAACTGTCTAGTACAGGATTAACTATAGTTAGTGGTCTAGCAAGAGGCATTGATACTGTTGCTCACACTTACTCATATAATCAAAAAGGGAAAACTATCGCTGTATTAGGAAGTGGCTTTAATAATATTTTTCCGCCTGAAAATGAAGATTTATATAAAAAAATATTGCAAAATGATGGCCTTGTAATTTCCGAATATTCGCCTGATACAGAGCCTTTATCAGAACATTTTCCTATTCGAAACAGAATAATAAGTGGTTTATCCCTTGGCATTCTTGTAATAGAAGCAAAACATAGAAGTGGTACAAGTAAAACCGCAGAATTTGCAACAAAACAACACAAACCTGTTTTTGTTTTGCCTCACTCAATAGATGATCCTCATGGTATAGGAACAAACAGATTATTAAAAAAAGGAGCGATTCCAATTACTGATGCTTCAGATATTTTAGATAAATTGAAGCTTTCGGAATTTAAAGAAATATATGAAAAAATAAAAGCAAGTGAAAATGCAGACTCCAACATTGCAATTGATAAAATAGATGTAATGAATTCATTTAAAGCAAGACAAAATTTTTCAGATCCAAAGCAAGCTAAAATTTTCAAGCTTATAAAAGAAAAACCAATCACTCCAAATGATTTAGCACGAAAAACAAACTTTTCCATAAATGAAATTCAGTCAATATTATTTATTCTTGAAATGAATGGATATATTAAAAAAGTTCAAGGAGGCTATATATGTATGTAAATCAACAACTTGGGCAATATGGCGAAGATAAAGCGTGTAATTATTTAGAAACGCACAACTATAAAATAATAGAAAGAAACTTTAGATGTAGACAAGGTGAAATCGATATTATTGCAAAAGACATAGATAAAAATGAACTTGTTTTTGTTGAGGTTAAAACAAGAAGGACATTTAACTTTGGTAGACCATCTCAAGCTGTGACTACAATAAAGCAAAGGCATATACTTAATGTTGCGAAATACTATTTATACAAAAAATGTATAAAAGATGCTTTTATAAGATTTGATATTATTGAAGTTTTTGTTAAAGAATTTGAATTTAAAATTAATCACATAAAGCAGATTCTTTAGAATTAATATTATATTTTGATATGTCTTCTTGAGAAAAAAGACATATCAAAATCTTTTAAATTCCTCTCTTATGCCTTAAGTTGTATCTTTTTTCCTAAAGTAGTTGAATAAATATAAATTCTATCAACCTTTCTATCTAATGCATTTTCTAAAGCTTCTTTATAAAGCATAAGCTGAGGTGTATGTCTTTCTAGCAAAATTTCCTCTTCACCTTCTTTTACAAAATCTGTTTTATAATCTAAAAGTACCAATTTATCATTTTTGTCTACGTAGTATAAGTCTATTATACCTTGTGCTAAAATATTTGCTTTACTATCTGTTTCTTCAATTTCATTTGCAGGTACATTTATGTAAAATGGTTCTTCTTTATGATATTCTTTTGCTACTTTTAGTTCTTGCCACACATCAGATTTTGTAAATTGTAGAATTTGTTTTACATTAATAGAATCTGCTTCTTTTGAAGTTATAACCTCTTTATTTTTTAGCTCCTCAATTAGATTTTCAACATCTTGTAATTCATAATCTTTAGAAAAATCAAGATTTTTCATACACAAATGCATTATTGTTCCACGTTTACTTGCAGTAACTTTTTCATCAGCTTCATTATTCATAAATTTTGGAACAGGAAAACTTATTATTTTTTCGTTCCAAGCATTAGACTTTATCTCTTCCATATTTTTATGCGCAATGGCTGTAATTGATGTTTTTGAAGGAATTAAAGTGTCTGCTTCATATTTATATTTAAAGCTTAGAGATTCTTCAACCTTTTTTACTTCTTCATCAGTTACATTTTTGCAATTTTCCTCTATAATCTTTAGCAAATCAAGTTCTTGTTTCTCTTCAGGTTTCAAATCTTTAATCAGTTCATCTTTCGCAAAGATATTAACATCTACAAGATTTTTCATTTTTTCAAAATCACTATAATACACCATCAAAATCCAATCCAAATAAGTTTTATATTTCTTAATCAAAATTGGATTAATTTTTTTTCTTTGCTCTTTATTTATGTCGTCATTTTGGTATATAGAAATCATATTTTCAATATTTTCTTTTGCTTTTGAAAAATCCTTGCTAAGACCTGTTATATACAGTTTTTCTTTTGCACGTGTTAGAGCAACATACAAAATTCTCATCTCTTCAGAATAAACTGAATTTAGCTCTTTGTTTCTTAATGCAAGTTTTGTTAATGTATCATATTTTACCTGCATATCATAATCTATATATTTTACGCCTAATCCAAGTTCTTGGTCTAATAAAATGTCTTTATTTAAATCTGTCAAATTAAATTGTGACGATGAACTTGTCAAAAATACAATCGGAAATTCCAAACCTTTACTTTTGTGAATACTCATAATTCTTACTACATCTTCGTTTTCACCTATCATTTTTGCAGAACTTAAGTCTCCACTACTTAATTGCAATCTTTCTATAAATCTTATAAAATTAAATAGTCCTTTAAAACTTGCAGATTCATATTGTTTTGCTCTTTCAAATAACATTTTTAAATTTTCTTGTCTTAGCATTCCATTTGGAAGAACTCCCATATAGTTTAAAAATCCAGTATCTTCATATATCTTCCAAATTAGTTCATCTAAAGATAAGTATTCTTGTTCTTCTCTCCACTTATCTATTTGATTCAAAAATCTTTCTATTTTTTCTTTTAATTCAGCAGAAACTGATAATTTAGCTTTAAGCAAAGCTAAATAAAATTCTGAATGTCTATCTGCAAGGCGAATTTCTACCAATTCATCATCTGTAAATTTCCCAATACTTGAACGCATAACTGTCACAAGTGGAATATCTTGCATTGGATTATCTATTATTTTTAATAAAGATAAAATTGTTTGAATCTCCATTGTGTCTATATACTCAGAAGACATATCAGAATAAACTGGAATATCTTTTTCTATTAATTCTTTTTCAAATACTGGAGCTTTTCCTTTTGTTGAACGTAGCAAAATCGCAATATCTCTGTATTTTATGTCTCTATATTTTTGTTTCTTTAAATCATAGACTTGATACTTGCCATATATCAATTCTTTTATTTTTTTAGCCACAAATTTTGCTTCTATTTCTATATCTTCTAAATTTTCTTGAACCTCATCTTCTTCGCTAGATTCTTCATCATAAGATTGTGGTTTTTCTTGCTCTTTTATGTCTATTATATCAATCTCGTTTTTTATTTCCTTAGCCTCCCAGTCTGCACCTAAATTTAAATATTCTTCTTTCGAATATTCTATTTCTCCCAAATCTTCGCTCATAATATTTGCAAAAATTGTGTTTGTAAAATCCAATATATTTTCTCTACTTCTAAAATTCTTAAATAACTGAATTTTTAAGCCTTTTTCATTTGCCTCATCTAAACTATATGTTTTATATTTTTCCAAAAAAAGCTCTGGTCTTGCTTGTCTAAATTTATATATACTTTGCTTCACATCTCCAACCATAAAAATGTTGTTACCACGTGATACTGATGTTAAAATATATTCTTGAACCAAGTTACTATCTTGATATTCATCAATCGCAATTTCTTCAAATTGACTCATATATTTTTTAGCAACATCTGTTCTTTCATGTTTTCCATCTTCTTTTTCTCTAACTAAAATTTGCAAAGCATAATGTTCTATGTCAGAAAAATCAACAATATTTTTATCTTTTTTCTTTTTGGTAAAAAGCTCATCAAATTCAAATATTAAATTTTTTAGCTTAATTAAAGTTTTATGCATTTCTAAAATATCTTGGGTTGCTTCTTCTGAACTAGATACAAAAATTTTGTCAGACTTTGCCTTAAATTTTTTCTTAACTTGATCTCTTACATTTTTTGCATTTTCCTTTTCGATTAAATCTACTTTATTTCTTGGCCATGTAATAAACTCTATAGAATTTGCTATTGAATAAGCTTTGTTCCAATTATCCAAATTTGCAAGTAATTTTTGCAATTCGCAAATATCATTTTCAATTGTTTTTTGAAACAAAATAAGCTCTTTTTCTACAGAAAGCTTGCGAGCCTCAGCTTCCAAAATTGCAATATCATCTTGTAACTCTTCTTTTATTTCTTGAATTAGAAGTTCTCCCCATACAGTTTTTGTAAAATCTATATTTATGTCTTTTATGTTAAATCTTTCTACTGCATTATCAAGCCATTTTTTTGGATATGGACTAGATGAAATATATGAATAGATCTTTAAAATAAGGTCTTTTAAAGGTGTATCATCTCTATAGCTTGTATATGTTTTTATAAGATTTTGAAAATCTTCATTTTGTTCTTCATATTTTTCTTCAAAAAGTTCTTCTAAAACTTCTTGTTTCAAAAGCTCAATCTCTGCTGTATCTGCAATTCTAAAATTAGGAGAAATATCTATCTCAAAAAAGTTATTTCTTACAACATCAAGACAAAATGAATCGATTGTGCAAATACTTGCTTTATTTAGCAAAACAACCTGTTTTTGTAAATTTTGTATTTCTTCATCATTTGCACTTTCATCTATCTTTTTATATATTGCATTTAAAATTCTTTCTCTCATTTCTGATGCTGCAGCATTTGTGAAAGTAACTACCAATAATTTATCTATATCAATTTTTTCATTCAATATTTTGTTGATAATTCTCTCAACTAAAACAGCAGTTTTTCCACTACCTGCAGCTGCTGCAACTAATATGTTACTTTTATTTTTGCTTATTGCTTGTAGTTGTTCTTTGGTCCACTCCATATTCTTCGCTCCTTTAAAGTTCTTTCTTTATTTTCTCAGCTAATTCTTTATTTATTCCCTTAACTTTACAAAGTTCTTCTATACTTGCCTGTTTTATTTTTTCCACACTTCCAAATGTCTTTATTAAAGCTTTTTTCTTTGCTTCTCCAATTCCTTTAATATCATCAAGTTCAGAATGCGATAAAGATTTTTCATGTAGTTTTCTATAATACGAAATTGCTGTATCATGAACTGTATCTTGAAATCTTGTAATTAAAAGCATAAGTTCTGGAGAAATTTTTATTTCATTCCTATCTTCATCAATTAAAGCTCTTGTTTGGTGCTTATCATTTTTTACCATTCCAAAAATTTTTACAGGCACATTGTATTTGTCTATTGCTCTTCTTATTGCTCTTATTTGAGTAATACCACCATCTGCAAAAATTGCATCAGGAAGTTCTCCAAAGGCTTGATTCTTTGCTACCCCTTTATAAACTTTATCATCTGTATCTGCTTTATTATCTGTTGATTTTTCTAACTGCTCATTATTTGGTTCTTCTACAGAATGAGCCAATCTTCTTGTTATAACTTCTTCCATACATCTTGGGTCATCTTGAGTTAAAACTGTTTTTATTCTAAATCTTCTTGATAAATTCTTTTTTATTTCTCCATCTTTTAAAACACACATCGCAGCAACCATAAAGTTTCCAGAAATATTTGAAATATCATAAGTTTCAATTTTTCTTGGCATTTTGTCCATTTTTAAAACTTCTTTTAATTCTAACAATATATTATTTTTTTGTTTTTCTTTATTTTCTAATGTAACTTTTGCATTGTTTTCAGCCATTTCAACAAATTTTAGTTTCTGTCCACGTTTTGTGCTATGAATTTCCACTTTATGTCCAGCAATTGTGGATAACCACTTTTCAAGCACCTCTTCGTTTTCTAGCACTTCTTTTATCATTATTTTATTTGGAATATTTAAATTGTCCATATAAAATTGTTTGATAAAACCTGCTATTACTTCAGATTCTTCCATATCATTTAAATCTGTAAAAAAGTAATGCTCTCTTCCAATCATTTTGCTTCCTCTTACAAAAAATACCTCAATACAAATTTGAAATTCAGATTTTGCAAGACCTATAACATCAATATTGTTTTCTGAAATGTTTGAAACCTTTTGCATACTTGAAGCTCTATCTATTGCAACCATTCTATCTCTAATGTATGCTGCTTTTTCATATTCTTGTTTTTCAGATGCTGTTTTCATTTGATTTTTTAAGTCCTTTAAAATTTTATCAGTTTTTCCTTCAAGCAAATCTATTATTTCATTTATTTGCTCCATATATTCTTCGCGCGATACATATCCTTGACATGGAGCTAAGCATCTTTTTATATGATAATTTAAGCATGGTCTATCATTATATTTAAAATTCCTGCATTGTCTAATCTTGTATTTTTGTTTTATAAAATCTAGCATCTCCTTGGCTGCACCTGGATTTGCATAAGGTCCAAAATATTTTGAACCATCATTTACAATTCTTCTTGTAATTGCAACATTTGGATATTCAGATTTTACATCAACTTTTATGTATGGATAAGTTTTATCATCTTTTAAAAGGACATTAAATTTTGGTCTGTTTTTCTTTATTAAATTACATTCCAAAATTAATGCTTCTGCTTCATTATCAACAACTATATATTCAAAATGTTCTATTAATGACACCATTTTTAGAATTCTATTTGTTTTATCTGTTTTTCTAAAATATGAACTTACCCTATTTTTCAAATTAATTGCCTTGCCTACATAAATTATTTTATCATCTTTGTCTTTCATTAAATATACGCCTGGCTTTTTAGGCAATTTTTTTAATTCTTCTTCTATTATAAACATTTTTCTTTATTCTCCCTTATAATAGCATAATTAAATTTTGCTTTATGTTCTCCTACTTAGATATTTAATAGTTTTTCTATATGTTATAATAGCATATTTTTTGGAGAATAGCAAGAAAAAAAGAGTATTCTAAATAGTACTATTCTTATAGCACTCTATTTAGTCAACTCTTTAAAATAAAAATTTACTATTATTTATTAATGTGTCATATCCATTGAGTCATTTGATTTCTCTTGTTTATCCTTTAGCTTGCTTGAATTAAATTCTTCGCCATTATAAGTAATTTCATTAGATTTCATTTCTCTTATCCTATTAATTATATTAGACATACGCTCTCCATATTTTTTCTCATTATCATATGTATCTGTGTTTTCGTTTATCCAATCTGTAACGGTCATACCATCCGCATTGTCATAACGTGTACTTAATCTAAAACCACGTAAAGATTTTATTGTATCTTCTATTACTTGGTCATGTTGTGGATTTTCTTCACTATGTCTTTTATATGTTATAGCTTGTTCTGCCCCTTGCCATGTAATTCCACATAGATTTCTATCACTTGTCGTAAAAATAACAACATCTTCAGGAAGACATTGCGTTCCTGTTCCTTTCGTAATAGCATCAGCTAGTTGTATACGTACAAATTTACACATATCTCTTTCTGCTTTTCTGTATAGCTCATTTTTTTGTTTTATAGACATCGCTGTATATACTGCTCCTGTTTCAAATAAATCTGCATATTCTTTTAATTGTCTATCCAATTGTTCTAATGTTTGCTCATCTTCTCTATATTTAACATTTAATGATTTAATTATGCCTTCTAAATCTTCTGTACTCATATTCAATTGTTGCTGTTTGTAATCATCACTTAAATCTTTTTCTTCCTCTACACTAAAATTCTCTCCATTAAAAGATACTTTTTCACCTTTTTTCATAAAGTCCTTTATATAATGCAAAACTAAACTATATCTTCTTTTAATTTTTTCATCTAATTCTTCGCCATTTATTCCATCTCTAACTTCTGTTATAATTAGTCGTCCATCTGTATTTTCTAAATAATTTCGCTGTTTTCCTCTTGCCATTAATTCAAGTATATCACATATTGAAGAATGACTCAAAGTTTTTTCTACATGAGTTCTACCTTCATTAACAGTATATGTATTATTAGCACCCTCCCACGTAAATCCTGGATTAAAAAATGAACAAAATGTCCAAACATCTTCAGGACGGCATTCCTGATGTGTTCCTTCTGTAACCGCTTTAGCTATTTGAATACGAAACCATTCATCTATATCTTTATCAACTTGTACTTTTGCATTTGCTTTTCCTTGTGTGTTTAATTTTGAAAAATTTTCATCATTATGAAACAATAAATAATCTAACAATATTCTTTCATTTGCTTCTTCTGATAATTGTTCTAAGTTTTCAAGACATTCAGTATAAGGTATATTCTGTTTTGTTGATTCAGTATTTGCATTAGAACATCCAGCGCCAATAGTTACTCCAGCAGCTGTTACTAATGCAGTTGCACCTATTCGTATTTTCTTAAGTAATTCGTTTCTTTTATCTTCTCTTTCCATTTCTCAATCTCTCCTTATTTTATTATCACAAGGATATTATAACATATTTTTTACATTTTTGCAACATTATGTCAATTTCATTAATTTCTGACAAATACTTTATTACTCAATATACCCAATATATGGCATATTTCTATAATCTTCATCAATATCAAACCCATGACCCACTAAAAATTTATCTTCTATCTCAAATCCATTGTAATCTATAGGAACATCTACAATTCTTCTTGATGGCTTACTAACTAGTGTACATATTTTTAAACTATTTGGATTTTTACTAAGTAGATACTCTTTTAGATAGCTTAAAGTTCTTCCTGTATCTATTATATCTTCTACTATTAAAACATCTTTTCCTTCAATATCTGCTTTTAAGTCTTTATTCACTTTTAAAACTCCTGTACTTTCAGTTCCACTATAGCTTGAAATTTCTATAAAATCAAATCTAACATTTGGTTTTAATTTCATAGCAAGTTCAACTGCAAATATTGCAGCACCTTTTAATACTACTATAAATTCTACATTTTTTCCTTCATAATCTCTGCTTATTTGTTCTGCTAATTCTTCAATTCTTTTTTCAATTTTTTCTTTACTTATTAGTTCTTTTATTTCCATTTTTTTAATAACATCCCCTTCTATTAACGCTCACAATTTGATTAAAAATAATTGTTTTACAATTATTTTTAATCTTAACTACTTTTATTGTCATTCCATTCTTTTTTTGCTTTTATATAATTTATCATTTTTACTGCATCTGCAATATTCTTAAAGTAAAGTGGGACTATATCCAAATCGTATTTATGTCTAATTACTAATTTATGCGTATAAAAAATAGAATATCTAAAATATTTTTTTTCAGTAATCATACTAATACTATCAATTTGATAAATGTTAATGTTTGTTTCTTTATTTCGCGTATACCAAAAATGTTTAAATTTTAAAATATCGTTCTCACAACATATTTTATATGGAAAAATAAATATAGCTATAGTTGGTAGTAAAATTGCACATAGTATTGTGATTATATCATGATAACCATTAAATAAACTATATATAATTGCCAATTCAAAAATTAATAGTTCTAAAATTATAAATATATATCCATAAGATAATCTAATTTGTACATTTTTATTTTCATTTATATAATTAACATTTTCGTTTTTCTTTCTATATTTTATGTAAGAATGTAATTCATATATTATATCATTTGAATTATTTACGAGTGCCAGATTAATATTTATTAATAAATCTAGATTTATATAGAGCGAAAGATTTTTTTCTCTTTTGGAATAATCTGTATATGATACATTCTCTATAACTTCGATTGGTATTATAATTGTTTTATTTAATGTATTAACTAAATGTCTATAGTACAAATTGCCTTCTTCTATTCTTATATGATATGGTGATAGCTCTATTAATTCTATTATATATACTATTCGAATCAGAAAAAATATTTATGTTTTTAGAATTATAATTATATTTAACTGGTTCATTTTTTATAATTTCTTTTATTCTTTTTATTTTTTTATTTCTATCATATAAACTTGAAATTAATCCTATAAAAATAAGAATCGGAATTAGATTTGATAATATTGTTATATATTTTTCATCCATTTTATTTCCCCTATTTATAAAAATCTTATCTCTTTTTTATAATGCTTTTCACTCCTCTTTTTTTCTTCTACAATAAATAAAATCTGACAAATTGCTACGTCCCATTTGACACAGCTTGTTTTATTCTCTTTTATACAACTCAATATATTTTGTTTAATAAATCACGTCTTACACTCTCAAATGGTTTAGTTACATTTGTAGGCAAATTATTTATGTCAAAAAATTTTAAGTCATAGCTTTCAGCATCTTTCTTTAACTCGCCTTTTACTTTATGTGTTTCAAAAATAATATTTACAAAATACATTTCATCTCCGTTTGGATATATATGGTGTTGTTCTTCACCAGAATAAATATTGAATATTTTTAAATCTTTTTGTTCTATATCAAAATTTGTTTCTTCTTTAATTTCTCTTATTATTGTATCATATATTGTTTCTCCTATATCCATAGATCCACCTGGATTTCCCCATAAGTTATCATCACTTCTTTTTTGAAGCAAAACTTGTCCTCTCTCATTAAATATTAAGCATCCACACGCACACATAAGCATAGGATCATGTCCGATATATTGTCTTATTTTTTTTATATAATCCATTTATTTCACCCATTCTATAATTTTATTTTAATCATATTATTCTATAAATGATGTTACATGATATGCTGTAAATCCTGCTTCCTCAATTTGTCTTAATGTGCTATGTTTATCATCTATAAAAACAATATCTTTTTTATTTATTTTTAATTTTTTAGCATATTGCTCTATAGCAATTAATTTATATTCAGACTTAGAAACAAAAATTATATTATCCTTTTTTATAAAAGGGTAATACTTATCTAGCCATTCATATTTTTCATTCATTTCGTGGCTTGTAGTTATTGCTCCTTTCATAATTATCTTTGAATATATAATATCAATAATTCTAATTTTTTACAATAGTATGCTAAATAAAAAATTTTTTAAATTTTAGTATTAGTTGTCATTGATAAAATTTCTTTTATATTAATATTTTTTATTCATCACCATTTTTCAATAGTTTTTGCAAGCTACTTTTTCATCTTCAACCATTAATACAATCTGCCAAATTGCCTCATCCATTTGGCATTTAATCAATAAATTTATTCATATATTCTATCAAAAATAAAGGTACATTTAAAATCTTTCCATCTTTGCTTAAATTATTCATTGATAATCTTATACTTAAATCATTTTCAAATTTAGAATTATATTTTGTTAAGCTTATGTTATTAGTCGATTTATTTGATTTTACTTCAATAGGTATTATTTTATTTTTTGTTTGTATAACAAAATCTATTTCATTTCTGTCAAAAGTAAAATAATTTGGTACATTTTCACATATTTGAGTTAATGCATTTAATACATAGTTTTCTGTAAATGCACCTTTGAATTCTTCAAATAGTCTATTTCCTTCTATTATAATTCTACTATCTATGTTTGCCATTCTTCTTAATAAACCAACATCATTCATATAAATCTTAAAACAACTTAGATCTGTGTATGCCTTTAGTGGTAAAGCTGTTTTATTTACATTATATATTTTGTAAACAAGATTTGCATCATTTAACCAATTTAGAGCCGATTCATATTCTCTTGCTCTTGCACCTTCTTTAATAGTTTGATACAAAAACTTTTTATTTTCTTTTGCAAGTTGAGACGGAATACTATTCCATATTAAAGAAATTTTATTAGCTTCTGCTTCAGTTGTATGTTTTGAAAAGTCACTCTCATAAGAAGCTAAAATATCATCTTGTATTTTGTTTACCCTTTCCATATTTTTTTCATTAACCCAAGAATATACTGCCTCAGGCATTCCACCAATTATGAAATATGCTTTCAATTTTTCCTCTAACATATTGAAAAATATCTCTGGTATTTTATCTATGGTATTTACTGAATTCATGTATTCAACTAAATTACTGCAATTATCTGCAATTAAAAACTCACTAAATGACATTGGATGCATTTCCATAAATTCTACTTTTCCAACTGGAAATGATGTATGAGATAGTCTTATTCCAATCAAACTTCCTGCACAAACAATATGATATTCATTAGCCTCTTCATTAAAATACTTTAAGCTATTTAAAGCGTTTGGACATTCTTGTATTTCATCAAAAAATATTAATGTTTTTTTTGGAATAATAGCTTTGCCATATATAAATGCCAATTGTTCTAATATTCTTTTTGGATCTTTAGTCTCTTTAAATAAATTATATAAATCTTCATCATGATCAAAATTAAAATATGCTATTCCATCATAATATTTTTGTCCAAATTCTTTTAAAATATATGTTTTTCCTACTTGCCTTGCTCCTTTTAATATTAGTGGTTTTCTGGTTTTACTTTCTTTCCACTCTATTAGTCTTTTCATAATAAATCGTTCCATATATCATCACTTCCCTTATTATTATATTTATCTCTTACTTATATTATACCATATTTCCACATTTTTGCAAGCCATTTCATTATTTTTATCACGTTTTTGTAAGTGTTTCTTACTCAAAAATCACATTTTTGTAAATAATCTAAAAAAAAAAAAAAAGACCCAAATAAACCGGATCTCTTTCTTTTCGGACAGGCTTTGAGGAATTGAACCTCATTCCATAACAGCTAGCTAGCATTACTGTTATGTGTTTTACTAATATAAACTAAAGCCTGCCCGCGTGGGGCTATTGGGAATCGAACCCAACTTTGTATCCATAATTTCGCTCGTCGCTACTCTTTCTATACTTAGCCCCTTACAGCTGTTCTTTTCGAACAACTTTAATTATTATATTTTATTTTACATAATTTATCAACACTATTATCGCATTTTTCAAAAATTTTTGTAATCTACTTTTTCATCTTCAACCATTAATACAATCTGCCAAATTCCACTATCCCCTTTTGGCACAGCTTATTTTATGCTCTATTATACATCTCGATTTATTGTGAAATCTAATTTTTACTTTTTATAATAGTTTCCTTCTTAATTTGTTTAGTGAAGATTTATTTGCTAAATTACCTATACTAGTACTTAAAATCAAATAACGTAATTCATTAACATTTTTTTATCACTAGAAAATATTGCAGTTTTCATTCTCATCGTTGAAAGCATTTCTTAATTCTTCTACCTTATTTGTATTCTTTATATCATCTTTGTTAGCATACTCAATATGTTCAAAGTCTATACTAGTACATAAATTAAGATTTTTAAAAATTTCTTTTAAATCAATACTTTTTTTAATATAAGTAAAACTTTTATACAATTTCTCATATCTCTTCTTTTTTAAAACAACATATACATTTGAAATATTGCATAATATGTTTTTTATTATGTCATTGATAGCTGAATTTGGAATATAATAACCTGTTTTTTTATCTTTTACAAAGCCCAAACAATAAGTACTATTTCCAATTACTTTCTCAGTATATAGATTATCTTTAATTGTATTGTCATAGTTTCCAATAAACTTTGCAGTTCTATCTATATTACATAAATTATGTAATACTTGCAATTTTAGTTTTGTTGTTATGGAATTTTTGAAATCAATACTATTCTCTGGAATTTTACTTTTTAAAAGATTTTGATAAAAATCAATAGATTTATTATACTTTGATTTAATTTTAAAATTTTTTGGATTATATTCTAAACCTGTAAGATGTAAAAAATTATATGGATAAAAAATAGTTTCAATATACTTTAATTCATTATTCTCTTTAAATACGAAAAGTAGATTGTATTTATTTAAATTATTATTATATAATTCGATACATTTATGTAATATTTGAAAAGTCTCTTTCTTATCTATCTTTATTATTCCTCCTATTTGTACGATTTTTAAAAATATTTAGAGGGAAAAAGAATAGGTTCGCAACTTTTTATCCATTTCCCTCAATGTGCGATTTTTCTGTTGTCCGCCAACGATCAGGCTCATTCGTCCTGTAATAAAAGTCCTAGATTCCTTGTTGCTAGATCAACATTTAGAATAATATTCTAAGTCGGATTGATATGGTGTCGCACCACCTTTAATACTATATATATTCTATCACAAATAAATTATCATTTCAAGTGTTTTCTAGCTTTTTCTTAGACTTTTCATCGCAAAATTCGACAATTTTCTACTTTTTATTATCTCTAATTTATACTAATACTATTTCATTAATTTATCTTAATTATTTAAGAATTTTTACAAACAACTTTTTCTCCTTCTACATCTAGCACAAATTCTTTTTCTTTATTTGCCTCTTTGCTGTCTAAAATTGCTTCTGCCAAACTATCTTCTACTAAGCTTTGAATTGTTCTTCTTAAAGGTCTTGCACCAAAGGCTTTATTTATACCTTGTTTTTCAATTAGCTCTTTTACACTTTCTTTAATCTTTATATTTATTTTTTGCTCTTTTAATCTTTCTTGAACTTGTTTTAGCATAAGGTCTATAATTTGTTTTATTTCATCATCATTTAATTTGTGGAAAACTATTACTTCATCAATACGATTTATAAATTCTGGTCTAAATTCTCTTTTTAATTCTGCCATTACATCTTTTTTTGTATTTTCATATTCTTTTTGTTCATCTGCATTTGAAGAATTTCCAAAACCTAAATTTTTCTTGTCTGTAATAAGCCTTGCTCCAATATTTGAAGTCATAATAATTACTGTATTTTTAAAATCTACTGTTCTTCCATTTGAGTCTGTAAGTCTTCCATCATCTAAAATTTGTAGCAAAATATTCATTACATCTGGGTGTGCTTTTTCTACTTCATCTAAAAGAATTACTGAATATGGCTTTCTTCTAATCTTTTCTGTTAATTGTCCTCCTTCTTCAAAACCTACATATCCTGGAGGTGAACCTATTAGTTTTGAAACTGATTGTGGCTCCATATATTCAGACATATCTATTCTTATTAAGTCTTTTTCTCCTCCAAAAAGGCATTCAGCAACAGCTTTTGAAAGTTCTGTTTTTCCAACTCCTGTTGGACCTAAAAATAGGAATGAACCTATTGGTCTGTTAGGGTCTTTTAGCCCTACTCTTCCTCTTCTAATTGCTTTTGCAACAGCTTCTATTGCTTCATTTTGTCCAATTACTCTTTCGTGTAGCTTATTTTCAAGATTTTTTAATTTTTCATTTTCATTTTTGCTTATTTTATCTGCAGGAATTCCTGTTGAATTTGAAATTATTTCTGCTATGTTTTCTTCATAAATTGTAATCATTGTTTTTGTATTTTTATTTTTCCATTTTTGCTCTTCTTTTTCTTTTTGTTCTGTAATTTCAATTTCTTTATCTCTTAATTCTGCTGCTTTTTCAAACTTTTGACTTCTTATTGCTTCATCTTTATCTTTTTGAATTTTGTCTAATTCTTCTTCCAATTTTTTTAATAAATCAGGCTCTGTGTATGCTTTTAATCTTTCTTTTGAAGCTGCCTCATCTATCAAATCTATTGCCTTATCTGGTAAAAATCTGTCATTAATATATCTTGAGGAAAGCTCAACTGCAGCATTTATTGCTTCATCTGTAATTTTAACATTATGATGTGCTTCATATTTATCTCTTAATCCATTTAAAATTTGAATTGTATCTTCTTTGCTTGGCTCAGGTACATTTATAGGACTAAACCTTCGCTCTAGCGCTGAATCTTTTTCTATATATTTTCTATATTCTTCAATTGTTGTAGTTCCTATTAACTGAATATCTCCCCTTGCAAGCATAGGCTTTAAAATATTTGCCGCATCTATTGCACCTTCTGCAGAACCTGCACCAACAATTGTGTGAATTTCGTCTATAAATAAAATAATATTTCCTGCTTTTTTTACTTCTGCAAGAGCCTTTTTTATTCTCTCTTCAAAATCTCCTCTATATTTGGCACCTGCAACCATTCCTGAAATATCCATACTAAAAACTAACTTATCTCTTAATATTTCAGGCACATCACCTATTGCAATTTTTTCTGCTAATCCTTCTACTATAGCTGTTTTTCCAACTCCAGATTCTCCAATTAAACATGGATTATTTTTGGTTCTTCTTGATAAAATTTGTATAACTCTTTGTATTTCATCATTTCTTCCAATTACTGGATCTAATTTTCCGTCTAATGCTTTTTTTGTTAAATCTTCTCCAAATTGATTTAAAGTTGGATTGTTTGACTTTGAAGCATTTTTCTTAGTATCATTTTTGCTACCAGTTGCTGCTTCAACTTCACTTACAACACCTACTATTTCATTATATATTTTTGGTATATCAACATTTAAATCTAGCAAAATTCTAACAGCAATACTATCACCTTCGCGAAGTATTCCAATAAGCAAATGCTCTGTTCCTATGTAATCATATCCAATTTTTTTTGCTTCTACAAAACTATTTTCTAATACTCTTTTTGTTCTAGGTGTAAAGCCTAAAGTCTCTTTTAATGCTTCTTCTTTTCCTATTAACTCAATTATTTCATTTTCAATTTTTTGTGCATTTATTACTTGATTTTCTAATACTTTACTTGCAACTCCGCTTCCTTCTTTTGCTAAACCATATAAAATATGTTCTGTTCCAATATAGCTATGTCCCAATTCTTTAGCTATTTCCCCAGCTAAATCTATCGCTTTTCTAGCTCTGGCAGTAAATTTATAAATCATTATGTACTCTCCTATCTTGTTACAGCTTGCTACTTTTTTGCTGTAACACTTTTATATTTTTAAATTATACTACTCTTTTGTGTTTTTGGCAATTATCTATTTATCTTTTGTAATATTTTCTAACTTATTTACTATATTCTTTTGCTCTGGCAAAGATACCCATGCAAAATATGAAGATATAAACTCACCATATTGAGTTGCATCTTCTCCTGATTCATAAGTTATTCTTTCTTGTATATTTTTCTTATCTTCATTCATAAAATCTCGACTTCCTCTCATAAAAAAATTCTAAAAGACATTACTATTATGTACATCTTTTAGAATTTTATACTTTTTACTATAAATAGTTTCTTCTACCATATATTATGTGTGAAATATATGCTTTTTTTTTTTAGAATCCTGTCTTTGGCAATAATTTGTAGCAAAAAGTTTTCCACTTAGATTTATCGTAAAGCTTGTAATCATCTAAGTTTCCTGAAACATCTGCCATATTTGTAAAAATAGATTCACTTTTAACATCTGTTTTTATTGTAGCAAAGATATGAGGATTTTCGTTTGAACAAAAACCTACATCTACAGTTCCAAATTCAAGTTTTATTTCTGTTAAAAATTCATTTTCTGCCAATTCTTCATCAAAATTGATTTCATAATTCTCTTTTGAATTCAAATCTTCCATAAGTAGTACATATTCTGTGTTCATATTTGTTTTGTAATATAGATTATATTTTACATCTTGGTTATATGTTCCAGTTTTAAATTTATTTGCTTTGATATATTTATATGGCAAAATATCTTTCATTGTAAAGTTATCAATTTTTGTATTTCCTGTGTTTCTAATGCTTATATCATATTCAATTTTGCTTCCTATTTCGGCTTTATCTGGTCCACTTTTTTCAATATCTATGTCAGGATTTTTTGAGTCATTTGTAATATTTAAAGTAACAACTTCTTCGTTTTCTTTTATAATGGCATTTTGAGTTTGATTATTTAAAATATAGTTTTTGTTAGTTTCAACTTCTTTTACATTATATTCACCTTTTTCTAAATCTGAAGAAATTGCAACACCTTCTTTATTTGTAGTTAGAGTCTCTATTAGCTTGCCATCTAAATTATATATTTCAAATTTTACTCCTTCAATTGGACTTCCGGCCTTTAGTTTATTTATTTTATTGTAATCTTTGCTTGTTTTAATAATTTTTATTTTTCCTTTTATTTTTTCATTTTCAAAAACTACGTTTTTTATTTTGTTTTCTTCAAGTTTAACTTTTGTAATTTTATCATTTAAAACATATTTTTCGTTTGTTTCTATTTCTTTTAAATAAAGATTTTCGTAGTCTTTTATAGCATATTTTGAAGTTATTGCTTCTCCATTCTTATCTGTTTTTAATGTTTCTAAAACTTTCCCATCTTTATCTTGTACTTCAAATTTTACTCCTTTTAGTTTAACTTCATTATTTTCTTTGTCTACCTTTATAACTTTTATTTGTCCTTTTTTTAATTCATTTACAATTGTTGTTTCTGCTGTTTTGTTAAAATCTACCTTTATTTTTATCTCATCTGCTAAATTGTACCATTTATTAGACTCTTTTTCTATTACTTTGTATTCTCCTACAGGCAAATTATCTATATTAATTTCACCATTTTTGTCAGTGGTATATGTTCCTACAACTTTCTTTTGTTCTTCACTATATAAATCAAATTTAACTCCTTCTATTTTTACTTCTTTGTTATCTTTATCTACTTTATATACTTTTATTTTTCCTGTTTTTAGTTTATTTGTTATTTCTATTTCTTTTGTCTCATTATACTTTAGCTCTATTTCTTTTGGTGAATTTTCTAATACGTATTTTTCAGCTGTTTCAAGCTCTTTTATATAGTATTTTCCTGGATAAAGATTTTCAAATAAAATTTGTCCATCTTTATCTGTTTGTTTTTCTTGCACTATTTTATTTTCTTTATAAATTGCAAATTTAACTCCTTCTATAGGTTTATTTGTATTTTCTTCTGATTTTTTTATTTTTAATTTTGCATTATTTACATTTATATTTAAAGTGTCTTCAGTTGTTGCAGTAGCCATTTCACCTGCTGTTACAACATAGTTTTGAGTTTTTGTAACAGTAGTTTTTCCCTCTAATATAACATAAGACTTGCATTCTGCTTTTGCTGTTATTTTTATACTAAAATCTTTTGTCATTTGTTCTTTTGGAATCATAATTTTAAAATTTTGTCCTTGATTAAGTTTTGTAGTTTTGTTGCCTTCCATATCTGAGATATAGCTTCCTTCTGGCATTCCTTCTGTTTTCGAAATCTCGTATTTTTCAAAATCTGTAGAAGAGTCTAAACTATATTCTTGAGAATAATAAATTTCTTCTTCTTTTATATTTCCTTCTTTTTTAAGAGTTAATGGATCTTTATCTTGTTTTTCTGTTCCCTTTTCTCCAATCTTTACTAATTCTTTTAATGCTTTTAGCATTGCTAATGCTTCTTCATCATCTTTTTCTGCTTTAAAATATTCCAGTTTTGCTTCTCCTAATATACAATATACTGCAAATTTAGTAACAGCAAATGCATCATATTTTGATGTTAATCCTAGCTGTTTTGCAGACTTATATGGATATCCATTTTTTATAACTCTCCATACTTTGTTATTATTTAACAAACTATCTACTTTAACATAATAAGCTTCGTCTTCTGCTCCTACTAAATTTCTATTCATACAATATGCAGGATTAAAATTTTTGTTTTTGTCGTAAAAACCAACTACTGAACAAACTAAATAGGTATAGATGTCTCTATCTTCTCTATAATATTTTAAGTGTTGATTTGCTTCTCCTATTTTTTCGATATATGCTTTATTTATATTTACTTCGACTGCTGCAAAAATAAAGTTCGCAGACATATTTAAAATAAATATTGCAATTAACAATATTGCTATAATTTTTGATAATAATTTAATCATATTTTCCTCCTTGTGGAGGTAGTTAGTTTTATATTAAATTTAGAGATTAATAATTTGGGTTGTAAAGATTTTTCATAATTCTTTTGAATTAATTATATACATTATACCACAAATACTTAGATTGTCAAGAAAAAATTTTTGACAATTTTCGACAAAAAATGTAGCAAAATAGTCACTCTACCCACAAGTGACTATTTCTACTATATTCTATTCTATTGATTCTATCTCATTTTTGGTAAGACCTGTTATTTTAATTATGTCTTCTATATCCATATTTTGTTCTTTCATTCTTTTAGCAATTTCAATTTTTTCTTTTTTTGCCCCTTCTTTTATCCCCTGCTCTTTTCCTTCTTTTATACCTTGCTCTTTTCCTTCTTTTATACCTTGCTCTTTTCCTTCTTTTATTCCTTGCTCTTTTCCTTCTTCTAGTCCAATCTTTCTTCCATCTTCTTGTCCTTGTTTTTTTGCATATTCCATGCTCATCTCATATTCTAAATCCCATTTTTCACGTAGTTCAGCCATTCTTCTTATCGCTTCATTTCCTGTTAAATAATTTACTTCATTTCTTGCTTCTTTTAATATTTTGTTTTTCTTCTCAGCCATTTCGATCAACTCCTTATCCTCATCATCAATGAACGCAAGCCATTGATTGATTTTTAAATTCATATCTGGATGAGCCTTTCTAAATTTAGGTAATTCTATAAACCACCATTCTACGTCATCTAAAACTTCGCACTCTCTATGGTCTCTCAAAACAATTGCCGTTTTGTTAATATAGTCATCATACTGAGGAAACATTTCGTATCCTAATATATTTATTAGAATAGTTCTTTCTACATCGTTGTAATCTGTTCCTCTTACAACTTCTCTTGAAATCATTTTTGAAGCATAAAAAACAGTTCTAACTCTAAAGTTACCATTATTTTTGCTTTGTAACTCTATATTAACTATCTGTCTTTCATTTAAAGTTGCTTGTAAATCTAGTCTTCCTCCTTTTTCTACGGTTGATAATTGTTCTAGACTTACTTCTTCTTTAATCTTAATTGTTTCTATTTCAATTCCTAAAAGTGCTCCTAAAAAATCCTTTAAGTATTCTTCATTTCCTTTTCTTGAGAAAAATGCTTTAAAAATAATGTCATTTTTTAAATTATAAACTTTTTCCATATTTTTTATTCCTTTCCATTATATCAAATTTTATGCTTATGTGCAATATTTTTTGATATAATTTTTTAAAATTTGCAATAAATATATAATTGTTGCTTATACTGTTATATACTCACTCTCCTTTCTCAAAAAATTTTTATTAGAAATTTAAATTCTAAAAATTAAACTAATCGAATTTCAAAAAATTGAATTAATCCTTAAATTTAGATAATCTTAATAACCTCTTAACACTTAAATCAAAATAATTTGCAATTTAAAATATTTATTGCATAATCGAATTATATCATATAAATATAAAAATTGTCAATACCTTTTTCAAATTATTAATACACTTTTTTTGACATATTCCGACATTTTCTTCCATCACATATTTTATATTCAAAAGAACTACATTTATCTACCTTTAAATACTTGTTAAAAATTTAAAATTGTGATATAAATATAATCAAATATAAAGCAAAGGAGAACCTATAAAATGGAAAATAAAACAGTATATATAAATGAACTCGAAACTAAACAAAATGTCGAAAATCCTAACTATATATATTGTAGGAATGAAATTACATACTTTAATCCTTCTTCAGGCAAAGAGCAAATGCAAAGCTATTTACATATGAATGATTTAATTGTTCCAATATTGTTAAAAATAGATAATAAAGGAACATTATATTTTGCAATGCAATATACATATATACCAGCTTGTAATAAAATATTTTTAGAATTGCCCGCATATAAAATGGATAAAAATATAGATTTTACCATAGATATTATTTTCCAAAAAATAAATTACAAAATTATTAATTGGAAAGAATTATCTTTTGGATTTTCACCTGTATCCCAATCATTCACAGATCAAATGGCTAAATTTGTAGAAATAGAAGTTAAATATGAAGATAAAAAAGAAATTTTTCAATGGTATCCAATTAACTGCTTAGATGATTTGTTAAATAAACAAGATATAAATATGTCTTTACAAACAAAATATGGATTAATGCTGTTTAAAGAAAAATATAAAAATGAACTAAAAAAATTAATTCCTATAAAATTTAAAGAAAATAAAAGATTATTAAGAAAACATTTTAATCCTAAGCAGAAATATTTGAAAAAAATATATGAAATATACAGATTTGGTGTTGTAGAAAAATATATAACAGATAAAAAAGTATTAAAATTACACAATAAAAACAAAATACAATATTTTGGAGATAAATCTGTATATGCCACTACAAAAAACTCTGTTCAATGTATTTTAACAAAAATAGAAAATGGAGAAGTAAAAATAGGATTATCTAAACAACAAAGGTCTCCATTTGTTGCAAGAGAAAATGTTGATGAATACTTTTTTGAAGCACCTGCAGGCCTTGTAGAAAATGGAGAATTATTTGATTTTGCAGCCAAAAGAGAAGCTTTTGAGGAAACTGGTATACAAATAAATGGAAAAATGATTAAATTATGTAATAAATTACTTTTAAGCTATGCTACAGAAGAAATGATTGAGTTTTATTTAACAGAATTAGAAGAAAACTATGTACAAACTAAACAAAAATTAGATGAACAAGAAAATATCTCAGAAATTGAATGGTATGATTTGAAAACTTTAGATTTAAATAAAATTCATTCTCCTCTTACAACAAAAGCTGCTATTATTATGTCAAAGATATTCTATAATCTTTAAAATATTCACGCGTTCTTCCTCCGCCGACTCTCACTTTGTGGCGAGTCGGCTCAACAAAAAAGCGTCCGCTTTTCTTATTAATTACAACGCAAAAAATCGCCATCTCTGGCGACTTTTTATTTACTTTAATTCATAAATTCAAACAAACTATACATATTGTAAAGCAATTTTTACAACATATAAATTGTTCCTAATCCAATGCAAAGGATTACTAATACTATTCCAAAAATAATAGTCCATTTTTTTTGCTTACCTTCTCTAGTGTTTCCTTTGTTCTTCTCAAAGAAGTTATTTGATGATGAACCTGTAATAGTTGAAGATAATCCTGCATCTTCTTTAGATTGCATCATAGCTAATACTATAATTGCAAAACATACAATAAAATAAATTACTGTTAATATTATTTTTAATACTTGCATTTATTGTTCCTCCTTAGCGGATTTTAGTCTTCTTTTTTTTCTACAATTTGTTTTCCATCGTAGTATCCACAATTTGAACATAATGTGTGTGGTAATACTGGTTCACCACAATTTGAACATTTTGTAAATTTTGGTGTTTCTAATTTCCATGTTGATCTTTTTTTGTGTGTTCTAGCTTTTGACCATCTTCTTTTTGGTTGTGCCATCTAAATCCCTCCTCTTGTAATAGATATATGTATATACCCTTATTTCTCTAATTTTTATTTCATACTATACGATTATACACGTTTTTTTCGAATTTGTCAACTCTTTTTCTTTTAATTTTACTTAAAAATTGAAATTTGTTATTTTGAGATACCGCTTAAGCAACCAAATAAACAAAGCAAATGATATTTGAATAGCCTACTAAGCCACTTTTTATTTTAACCCAAATAAATTTTTAAGTACATTATTTGCAACTTTTCTAGCTACTGAGTTAATTGTTGAATTTGCAGTTCTTTCAGCTTGTTTTCCTACTTTATATTGCCATGAATTCTTTCTTGCTTTTTCAGCTTCTTTTTCAAATTCTTTTCTTTGTCTTTCTTCTTCTTTACGGATTCTTTCTTCCTCTTTTCTTGCCTTTTCTTCAGCTCTCTCCTCTTCTTTTTGTGCTTTTTCTTCTTCCTTTCTGATTTTTTCCGCTTCTTTTTCTTGCTCTTCTTGTAGTTTTTTCTCTTCTTTAGCCTTTGCAGCTTCTTGCTCTAAAGCTCTTTTTTCTTCCATTTCTTTGCTTAAAATTTCAAATGCAGATTCTCTATCTACAACTGTGTCATATTTGCCCATAAATGCACTTTTGCTTACTACCATAAGTCTAATTGAATCATCAATTGCTCCCATTTGGCTTTGTGGTGGTAAAATTGTTGCCTTTTCTACAATATTTGGTTCTCCTTTTTCATTCATAAATGAAATTAATGCTTCACCTGTTCCTAGTGCAGAAATTGCTTCTTCTGTATTGAATTCTGGATTTGCTCTATATGAGTCTGCAACTGCTTTTATAACTTTTTGCTCAGCAGGTGTATATGCTCTTAAAGTATGTTGAACTTTGTTTCCAAGTTGTGCTAAAATTTCATCAGGAATATCTTTTGGAGATTGTGAAATAAAGTAAAGTCCTATTCCTTTTGACCTTATAAGTTTAACAATCTGAGTTACTTGAGTTAGCATATAATTTGGTAAATCATCAAATAAAAGATGTGCTTCATCAAAGAAAAATACCATTTTAGGCTTATCTAAGTCTCCTACTTCTGGAAGAGTTCCATTTATAGCTGTTAAAAGCCACAATAAGAAACATGCATAAAGAGTTGGTTGTTTGTATAATTCTGTAGCATGAAGTATATTTATATTTCCTAATCCGTTTTCATTTATTTTTATAAAATCATTTATATCTATTGCAGGCTCTCCAAAGAAAAAGTCTCCACCTTGTTCTTCAAGCATTAATAAACTTCTTTGAATAGTTCCAACACTTTGTGCAGCTATATTTCCATAGCTTATAGTATATTGCTTACTATTTTCTGCAACATATTGAAGCAACAATCTTAGATCTTTTAAATCTATTAATTCATAGCCATTTTCTCTTGCAATTTTAAAAATAATTGCTAAAACTCCTTCTTGAGTTTCGTTAAGTCCAAGCATTCTTGAAAGTATTGTTGGTCCAACACTTTGAAGAGTTGTTCTTATAGGATGTCCTGATTTTGCAAATACATCCCAAAATACTGTTGGAAATCCTTTAAAAGAAAAATCTTTTATGTTTAATCCTTCTAATCTTTCTTGTATTTTTTCGTTTGACTCTCCTGGTAAGCACATTCCAGCTAAATCACCTTTTACATCTGCTAAAAATACTGGTACTCCCATACTTGAAAAACTTTCTGCCATAACCTTTAAAGTAATTGTTTTACCACTTCCTGATGCTCCTGTAATTAATCCATGCCTATTTGCTTTGTTTGGTACAATAAATAATTCTTTTTCTTTGCTTTTTCCAATTAAGATTTTGTTATCAATATACATATATTTTTCTCCTTTAAATTTATTCTACATTTATCAATTCATATTCTTTCGTTCCAAATCCTAATTCTGCTGCTGCATCTATTGTATGAGTTCCATGTCTTGAATTTACTCTTTCTAGGAAATGTTCTTTTCCTGGGTCATCACTTGCATTAACTAAATCTATACAAGCTTGATCAATTGCAATTGGATCTAAAGAAGCAAGAATTCCGATATCTTGCATACATGGATCTTCTGCTACTGCACAACAGTCACAATCCACACTCATATTTGCCATAATATTTATAAATGCCATATTTCCTTTAAAATAACCAACTACTGCTGAAGCAGCATCTGCCATTGATTCTAAAAATTCATCTTGTTTAGGAAGGTTATCCCATAATGTATACTGGTCTTTGTTTGTTCCTGCAGAGTGAATCCAAGCTTTTCCTTCACATGATGCACATCCAATAGAAAGTTGTTTTAAAGCTCCTCCAAATCCACCCATAGGATGTCCTTTAAAATGTGACAAAACAAGCATAGAATTATAGTTTTCTATATTTTTCCCTAAAAAATCTTCTTTTAAAATTTTTCCATTTTTTACAGGAACAACAACATCTGGTCCTTCTCTATCCATTAAATCTACATCAAAATATTTATTCCAACCATGTCTTTCAATTGTTTTTAAATGTTTTTCTGTAGTGTTTCTTTCTCCCACATAAGCAGTATTGCATTCAACAATTGTTCCATTAACATATTCAACCATTGGTCTCATAAATTCTGGATGTAAATAATTTTGATTTCCTTCTTCTCCAGAGTGAACTTTTACAGCCACTTTTCCTGGTAATTCTTTACCTAATTTTTGATATATTTTAACAACATTCTCAGGTGTAATTTCTTTTATAAAATAAACTTTAGATTTTTCCATAATCATCTTCCTTTCTAGGTTCTTTTTTGGGACGGAGGAAAAAAGTAACCTCATTTAAAAAATTGCATAAGTACATTTTTCCTCCGTCCCAAAAAGTAACTTCATATTTATTTTTTTAATTTAAATGTATTTAAATATTGTTCTGCTGACAATTTATTATTTCCAACAATATTATAACAATCTAATGAATATCCCTTTTTAATAAAGAAATCATCATATTTATCATTTGATTTTTTCGCATAAAAAGCTATAACATATTTATTTTTATCTACTTCACCCATATAGTCTTTATAATATTCAATTTTGTACTTACCACTATGTTTCTTGGTTGATTTTTTTCCACTATAATCTTTCCATGTATTTTCGTAAGAATATGTTCCATTTCCATTTATAGTATAAATTCCTCCGCAAATATCATATTTTGGTAATGTACTTTTGTACTTTCCAAAAGTTAATTTATACTTTCCTGCTTTAACATAGTTTTTCTTAACTTTAATTGTACATTTATACTTCTTTCCACTTACTTTGGCTGTTATTGTAACTTTACCTGTTTTTTTAGCCTTAACTTTTCCATTTGAATTTACTGTAGCTATCTTTTTGTTAGATGTGCTCCATTTAACTTTTTTGTTTGTTCCTTTAATTTTTAATTTGTATGTATCTCCTACATATAGAGTTTTTTTAGTTTTGCTTAATGATACTTTTGTAGCTGCATTAACAGTATATGAATAATCGCTATTTGTAAATATAATTGGCGTTATAAATAAAACTGTTACAGCTATAATTGTTGATAATAATACTTTACTTAATCTTTTCATAAAAAATTTAACTCCTTTCTTTTTTTATATTATATACATTGTATATTTAAAAGTCAAGTAAAACAATTTATTTTTCTCATTAGAAAAGCATATATTTCATAAATTAATCTATGAATTCTAGAGTTACTTTTTTCCTCCGTTCCCAAAAAGAACCACAAAATTACTTATAATTCAATAACTTTCTCCCAAGGTAAATCTTTGTCTCCAAAATGTCCATAGTTTGTAGTTCTTTTGTAAATAGGATTTTGTAAATCTAAATAATTAATTATTCCTCTTGGTGTTAAGTCAAATTTTTGATTTACTTTTTTTATTATTTCTTCTTCTGGAATTTGATTTGTTCCAAATGTATCTATATATACAGATACAGGTTTTGCAACACCTATTGCATAAGAAAACTGAATTTCACATTTTTTTGCTAATTTATTTGCAACTATATTTTTGGCAATATGTCTTGCCATATACGCAGCAGATCTATCTACTTTTGTTGGATCTTTTCCTGAAAAAGCTCCTCCTCCATGTCTACTATATCCTCCATAAGTATCAACAATTATTTTTCTTCCAGTTAATCCACTATCTCCATAAGGGCCACCAATTACAAATCTTCCTGTTGGGTTTATATAGTATTTTGTTTTTTCGTCTAAAAGTTCTTTTGGAATTACAACATTTATTACATTTTCTTTTATATCTTTTTGAAGTTTTGACATTTCAATTCCATCTAAATGTTGAGTTGAAACAACAACTGTATCTATTCTTATAGGTCTATCATCTTCATATTCTACTGTAACTTGCACTTTTCCATCTGGTCTTAAATAATTTAAAATGTTCTGTTTTCTAACATCTGTCAATCTTTTAGCTAATTTATGTGCCAAAGAAATTGGAAGTGGCATTAATTCTTCTGTTTCATCACAAGCAAATCCAAACATCAATCCTTGATCTCCTGCGCCTTCTGACTCTAATGCTTGTCCATCTTTATCTTCGTAAGATCTATCAACACCTTGTGCAATATCTGGGGATTGTTTTGACATATTTATTGTAACTTTACATGTTCTATAGTCTATATCTGTATTTTCGTTGTCATAACCAACTTCTTTTATGGTGTCTCTTACAACCTGCTCTATATCTACTTTTGCTGTTGAAGTTATTTCTCCTGTTATATATATTTCTCCTTTCCCTGCAACTGTTTCGCAAGCTACTCTTGCGGTTTTGTCTTTTTCCAAAAAGCTGTCTAAAATACTATCTGATATGTAATCACATAGTTTGTCTGGGTGCCCTTCTGTGACACTCTCTGATGTAAATAATCTCCTCATGTTCATCATCCTTTCTAAAAAAAATTCATATATGTTTCATTAATTTTTTTAATAATATGTTTTTATAATATTTCAAGCCTATCGTATTGCGCAAAAAAACCTTCATACTTTTCTGTACAAAGGTTGATTTCTCTTTTTAAAATCATCATCCCAAGTACATTTTTTCTTGGTCGGTATTAGCACCTAACCTAAATAGGTTGCTGTGGAGTCTTAAAGCCGAATCTCTCGTCCACTCTTGATAACA
>CAMMZC010000006.1 GCA_946529215.1 uncultured Clostridia bacterium | reverse complement strand
CAATGTGGAGACAAATAGAAAAAGGAAAATTTGTACAATTAAAAGCAACAGTAAGCCCAGCAAATGCAACATATAAAACAATTACATGGAGTTCAAGTAATTCAAAAGTTGCAACTGTAAGTAGCACAGGAGTAGTACATATAATTGAAAATGGAACAGCAAAGATTACTGCAACTCAAAAAGAAAGTGGAGTAAGTGCAATATATACTATAGTTGGATTTACGCCAGCGAAAAGTATAAGCTTAAATAAAACAAATATAACAATTAATAAAGGAAATACAGAAAAAATCACAGTAAGTTTTAACCCTATAAATACAAGCTCAAAAGAGATTGATTGGACATCATCAAATGCAAATATAGTAAGTGTAGGAAGTAGCAAGACAACTAATGGTTCAGTTACAATAACAGCAAAAACAAAAGGAACAGCAACAATAACTGCTAAGTCAAAATATGGAAAAATTGCAACATGTAAAATCATAGTAGATGATCAAGTTAATATAGAAGATGAAAAAGTAACTGTAAATGGAAGAACAATAACAAAAGCACAATATGCAAACTTTAGAAATGTTAGTGGAGGAAAGCTAGGCAAAAATGTATTATATAGATGTATTAATCCAATACATGGTAAGAGCAGGTCTAAAGGAAAATATGCAACAGCAGGTAATTATGCAGACCAAATGTTGAGAGAACATAATGTAAAAGCAATTCTTAATTTAGATAATGATAGTAGTTCGATAAGAAAAAGCAGTTATCCAAAATCTACATATTATAGAAGTTTATTTAACTCAGGAAAAGTTTGTGCGAGAGCTATTAGTGGAGCGAAAGATGGTAAAGATTGGCAGAGACAAATAGTAGATCGTGTGAAATTCTTTGCAAAAAATGAAGGGCCATATGCAGTACATTGTTGGTTAGGCAGAGATAGAACAGGTTTTACAATAGTATTATTAGAATGCTTAATGGATGTACCTTTTGAAAGTATGTATAATGACTATAAAAAATCAGATGAAAATTTCAGGATATCAGGTAGATTTAATGAAAATACTACAGCTGGATTTTCTAAATACTTAAGAATAATTACTGGTAAAGCACCTGAAAACAATAATCATCCAAAAGCAAGTGATTGGAAAAATGTAAATTTTGTAAAATGTGCGGAAAATTACTTAAAAGGCGGTGGAATGACAGACAGTGAAATACAAAAACTTAAGAATAATTTATCGAAAAATTATTAAAAATATAATTTAATATGACATTTTACAAAAAAATATAAAAAAGGCTTGACAACAAGCCTTTTTTGTTATATACTAATGTAGTATGAATTTTAGCGTTGAAGCTGAATGTGGCTACACCCGCTAAGCAGTAAGGGTGGAGGGAACTTCAGTGGAGTATGTCATGGCTTAGACCAGGCGGTAAGTTGAAAAGCACTTATCCCAATTTTATCATACAAATTTGGGATTTAATACTGGTGAGATACAAAACACCAGGTAGCGTTACTACTTGCCAAGCTATATTCAAAGCAAAAATATTTAAAAGGAGGGAAATTAGTATGGCAAAAACAGTTGCTACAAGCGAAAAAATTAGAATAAGAGTCAAAGCTTATGAGCCATCTATTTTAGATCAGTCTGCTGCAAAAATAGTAGATACTGCTAAAAAGACAGGAGCAAAAGTTTCAGGACCTATTCCATTACCAACAAAAAAAGAAATAGTAACAGTAATTCGTTCTCCACACAAACACAAAGATTCAAGAGAACAATTCGAAATGAGAACTCATAAAAGAGTTATCGACATACTTTATCCATCACAAAAAACAATTGATAGCTTAATGAAATTAGAGCTACCAGCTGGTGTGGATATTGAGATAAAGCTATAAAATAGTAAAGAAAAAATAAAAAAACCAATGCTGGCAAAATATTTTCGGAAAGAAAGTCAGCCAATAGGAAGGAAGTAAGAAAGTAATGAAAAAAGGAATAATAGGAAGAAAACTTGGAATGACACAAATATTTGATGAAAAAGGAAACGTTATTCCAGTTACAGTTATTGAAGCAGGACCATGTGTTGTAGCTCAAGTTAAGACAGTAGAAACAGATGGATACAATGCTTTACAATTAGGATTTGGAGAAATCAAATCAAAACATATTAATAAACCAGAAGCAGGACATTTTGCAAAATCAAAAATCGAAAACAAAAAACATTTAAGAGAATTTAGATTAGATTCTATAGAAGGTGTAAAAGTTGGAGATGAAATAAAAGCAGATGTATTTGCTGCAGGAGAAAATGTTGATATTCAAGGAATTTCAAAAGGTAAAGGATTCCAAGGCGTTATAAAAAGACATGGACAACATCGTGGACCAATGGGACATGGATCTATGTATCATAGAAGACCAGGTTCAATGGGTGCAACATCTACACCAGGAAGAGTTTTCAAAGGTAAAAAACTTCCAGGACATATGGGAAGAGTTTTAGTTACAATCCAAAACTTAGACATTGTTAGAGTAGATATGGATAAAAATGTAATTTTAGTAAAAGGTAGTGTTCCAGGAGCTAAAGGAGCTATCTTAAAAATAAAATCATCAGTTAAGGCTAATTAAGGAAAGGAGGAAGAAAGATGCCAAAAGTAGACGTATATGATATAAATGGTAAGAAGGTTAGTGATGTTGAATTAAATGAAAACGTATTTGGAATTGAACCAAACGAAAATATAGTTCATGAAGTATTAATCAACTATTTAGCTAATCAAAGACAAGGTACACAAAGTACTAAGACTAGATCAGAAGTTCGTGGTGGTGGAAGAAAACCATGGAGACAAAAAGGAACAGGTAGAGCAAGACAAGGTTCTATTAGAGCACCACAATGGATTAAAGGTGGTATAGCTTTAGGACCAAAACCTCGTTCATACAAATATACATTAAATAAAAAAGAAAAGAGATTAGCAATAAGATCTGTATTAAGTTCAAAAGTTCTTGAAAAAGAATTAACAGTTGTAGATAAATTAGAACTTAAAGAAATAAAAACAAAATCAATGGTAAAAGCATTTGCTGATTTAAAATTAGAAGGAAAAACATTAGTTGTTTTACCAGAAAAGAACTTAAATGTTCAAGCATCAACAAACAACATTGAAGGTGCAAAAACAATATTAGTAAATGAAATAAATGTATATGATTTATTAAAATATACAAACTTAGTATTACCACTTGATACTGTTAAAAAATTAGAGGAGGTGTATGCATAATGAAGCCAGAAGATATTATAATAGCACCAATTGTTACAGAAAAGAGTAACGATATGTTACAACAAGGTAAATACACTTTCGAGGTAAACAAAAATGCTACAAAAGTAGAAATTGCAAATGCAGTTGAAAAACTTTTTGAAGTAAAAGTATTAAAAGTAAACACAGTAAGTGTAAAAGGAAAAAGCAAAAGAGTAGGATATCATACAGGAAAGACATCAGATTGGAAAAAAGCTATTGTTACAATAGATACAAATCCAGGAGATGTTACATATTTAGGAAAAGGCGGAAAAGCAGTTAAAGGTTCTAAGAAGTATAAGGATTCTATCGAAGAATTTATGGGAGCTTAGATGCTTAAACAATAAACGGAAAGTTTTAGGAGAAAAATTATGAATCAAGAAAATGATAAATACGCCAAATTATTAGAACTATATGCAAAAAAAAATTAGAAGGTTCGAAACTCCGTTAACTGAAAAAGAAAAACAATTAATTGAAGATTTAGGTAAAACTATTTATAAAAGACAAAGCCCAAGAATGGTAAGAAGAAAAATTAATAAAGGTATCGGGAAAGAACCCGGAGAATAAATTTTATCTGTAGTGAGGCAGGAAAAAACTCACAAATAAAAATTAAAGGAGAGAAAAGTAATGGCAACAAAAAAATTTAAAGCCTACACACCTTCAAGAAGAAATATGACAGTATTAGATTATTCAGAAATTACAAAAAAGACTCCTGAAAAATCTTTATTAGCAGTAAAGAAAGAAAAAGCAGGAAGAAACTCTTATGGTAGAATAACAGTACGTCATCAAGGTGGAGGAAACAGACAAAAATATAGAATAATGGATTTCAAACGTAAAAAAGACGATATGAAAGCCACAGTAGTAGGAATCGAATATGATCCTAACAGAAGTGCAAATATAGCACTTATTCAATATGAAGATGGAGTTAAATCATACATCTTAGCTCCAGAAGGATTAAAAGACGGTGATACAGTAGTATCAGGAAAAGCAGTTGATATCAGACCAGGAAACTGTATGGAAATCAACAGCATTCCAGTAGGTACTTTAATTCACAACATCGAATTAAATCCAGGACAAGGTGGAAAACTTGTTAAAGCAGCAGGACAAAGCGCACAATTAATGGCTAAAGAAGGAAAATATGCACATGTAAGATTACCATCAGGAGAAATGAGACTTGTTTTAGCTAATTGTAGAGCAACTGTAGGAGTTATAGGAAACTCTGAACATGCTAATGTTAAATTAGGAAAAGCAGGAAGAAAAAGACATATGGGATGGAGACCAGAAGTTAGAGGTTCTGCAATGAACCCAGTAGATCACCCACATGGTGGTGGTGAAGGTAAAGCTCCAATCGGACACGCTGGACCATTAACACCTTGGGGTAAACCAGCTCTAGGATACAAGACTAGAAATAAAAAGAAACAATCAAATAAATTTATAGTTAAAAGGAGGAAATAGAACTTATGTCAAGATCAAGTAAAAAGAAACCATTTATAGCTCCAGAATTGTTAAAAAGAATCGAAGCTCTAAATGCGGAAAATAAAAAAGAAGTTTTAAAGACATGGTCAAGAGCTTCTACAATTTATCCACAAATGGTTGGTCACACAATCGCTGTACATGATGGAAGAAAACATATTCCAGTATATATATCAGAAGAAATGATTGGACATAAATTAGGTGAATTTGCTCCTACTAGAACTTTTAAAGGTCATGCAGGAGAAAAGACAACTAAGAAATAGTTCATGAATAATTGAAATTTGACGTTGTTAAAATTCATTGAAAACGCGGTCACATACACCAAGTATGCTCCCTTGCCTTTCCAATAAATTTTGCCTAGTCAAATCCCAATTCTTCAAGAACGGAAAATAATCAAAATAAATGATACAACTAGAATCTAAAATAAATAGAGAGGAGTTAATTATGGAAGAAGAAATAAGAACAGCTTCAGCAACTCTTAAATATGCAAGAATTTCATCAAGAAAAGTTAAAATTGTTGCAGATTTAATAAGAGGAAAAAATGTAGATGAAGCTTTAGCAATAGTAAAATTTACACCAAAAGCATCTTCAGACATTATAGAAAAATTATTAAAATCAGCAATTGCAAATGCTGAAAACAATCATGACATGAAACATGATAAATTATATATTTCTGAAATCTATGCAAATCAAGGTCCAACTCTAAAAAGAATAAGACCTGCTGCAAAAGGTTCAGCAGTAAGAATTAGAAAAAGAACAAGTCATATAACAATTGTTCTTAAAGAAAAGGAGGCTTAAGCTAATGGGACAAAAAGTAAACCCAACAGGAGCAAGATTAGGAATAATCAAAGATTGGAGCTCTAAATGGTATGCAAGTGATAAAGACTTTGCAGACTGCTTAGTAGAAGACCAAAAGATCCGTAAATTTTTAAAGAAAAAAGTATATGATGCTGGAATCGCTAATATTGAAATAGAAAGAACAGCAAAAATGGTTAAAGTTAATATTTACACAGCTAAGCCAGGAATCCTAATTGGAAAAGGTGGAGCTGGAATAGAAGACTTAAAGAATCAAGTAAAAAAATTAATAGGTAAAGAAGTAAACCTAAATGTAGTTGAGGTTAAAAATACAAGCCTTGACGCACAACTAGTTGCTGAAGATATAGCAAACCAACTAGAAAGAAGAATTTCATTTAGACGTGCAATGAAACAATGTATGCAAAAAACTATGAAATCTGGAGCAGCAGGAATTAAAACTGCAGTATCTGGAAGATTAGGTGGAGCAGACATGGCTAGAACAGAGTTCTATAAAGAAGGAAATATTCCTTTACAAACTCTAAGAGCTGATATAGATTATGGATTTGCAGAAGCTGCAACTACATATGGAAAAATCGGTGTAAAAGTATGGATTTATAAAGGAGAAATTCTTCCTAGCAAAAAAATGGAAGGAGGAGAACAATAATGCCATTAATGCCAAAAAGAACAAAACATAGAAAAGTACAAAAAGGTAGAAATAGAGGAAAGGCAACAAGAGGAAATGTAGTAAATGAAGGCGAATTCGGACTACAAACATTAGATGCTGCAGCTATTACAGGAAATCAAATAGAAGCAGCCAGAGTTGCAATGACTCGTTATATGAAAAGAGATGGTAAAGTTTGGATTAAAATATTCCCAGACAAACCTGTAACAAGAAAACCACTTGGAACTCGTATGGGTAAAGGTAAAGGTAATACAGAATTTTGGGTAGCAAATGTTAAACCAGGAAGAGTAATGTTCGAGATTGCAGGTGTATCAGAAGAAACTGCAAGAGAAGCTTTAAGACTTGCTGCTAACAAATTACCAGTAAGAACAAAATTCGTAGTAAGAGAAAATATCGAGGAGGGTGAAAATTAATGAAATTAAATAAAATAAAAGAAATGTCTTCACCTGAATTAGAAAAAGAACTAGGTGAATTAAAAACAGAATTATTTAAATTAAAATTCAGCTTAGCTACAAATGGATTAGACAATCCAATGAAAATCAAATCAGTAAAAAAGGACATTGCAAGAATTAACACAATTTTAACTGAAAGAAAGATTGCTGAAAAGAAAGGAGATAACTAATGGAAAGAAATCTTCGTAAAGTAATGATTGGTATAGTTAAATCTGATAAAATGGATAAAACTGTAGTTGTAGCTGTTCAAAGAAATGTACAACATAAAGTTTATGGAAAAACAGTAAAAAAGACTTATACATTAAAAGCTCATGATGAAGAAAATAAATGCCAAGTAGGAGACACAGTTAAAGTTATGGAAACTAGACCTTTATCTAAAGATAAGAGATGGAGAGTAGTTGAAATAGTTAAAAAGGCAGTAATTAAATAAGAAGGAGGATACCAAAATGGTACAACAACAAACAAGATTAAAAGTAGCTGACAACACTGGAGCAAAAGAACTTATGGTTATCAGATGCTTAGGTGGATCATTTAGAAGAACAGCTACAATTGGTGATATAGTAGTTGCTTCTGTTAAATCAGCAACACCAGGTGGAGTTGTTAAAAAAGGTGACGTAGTTAAAGCAGTTGTTGTTAGAACTAAGAATCCTATTAGAAGAGCTGATGGATCATATATTAGATTTGATGAAAATGCAGCTGTTATTATAAAAGAAGACAAAACACCAAAAGGTACACGTATATTCGGACCTGTTGCTAGAGAGTTAAGAGATGGAGAGTATTTAAAAATCTTATCACTAGCACCAGAAGTACTATAGGGTTCAAGACTGATATTAAGTAATATAAAAAAAGTAAGTTTTTAAGTAGGAGGATATATTTATTATGAATAATCAAGGAAAAGATTGGATTGAAAAAATACCAAATTCCAAATTTTTACCACAACATATAATATCACTAGGTGTAGGTACAGATGGAAAAAGATATTATATTGGGAAAGATGGAATTAAAAAAACTGAAGATGAACTTACTGATGCAGAATTGATGGACTTACAAATATATCAGCCAAGAATGGAAGATAGCGGAAGAATATAAATTAGCGAAATAGATGAAAGATAACTAAAATAATAAAAGAAGGAGGGAAACCTTAAATGAAACTTAGAAAAGGCGACAATGTTATTGTTTTATCAGGAAATGATAAAGGAAAAACAGGTGAAGTATTAGAAGTTATACCTAAAACAGAAAAAGTAATTGTTAAAGGTGTAAATATAAGAAAAAAACATGTTAAGCCAAGAAAAGCAGGAGAAGAAGGAGGAATTATTCCATCAGAATTTCCTGTACATAGCAGTATAGTAAATGTTGTATGTCCAAAATGTGGAAAAGCAACACGTGTAGGATATAAAATAGAAAATGATAAAAAAGTTCGTATTTGTAAAAAATGTGGAGCAGAATTAAAGTAAGATAATTTCCACGATGTGCAGATTGCTGCGCAATCGCACTATAAATATGTAAATTTTCTTTTTATATACGAAAAATCAAAGATTTTTCTATATAATAAAATATAAAGAAAGGAGAGCTAGAAATGAATGCACTTAAAGAACAATATGAAAAACAAGTTGTTCCAGCTTTAACAAAAAAGTTTGAATACAAATCTACAATGCAAGTTCCAAAATTAGATAAAATAGTTATAAATATTGGTTTAGGAGATACAAGAGAAAATCCTAAAGCATTAGAAAATGCAATGAAAGAATTAGCTCAAATTACAGGTCAAAAACCTATAGTAACTAAAGCTAAAAAATCAATTGCAGCATTTAAAATAAGAGAAGGTCAAGACTTAGGATGCAAAGTAACATTAAGAAAAGATAAAATGTATGATTTTGCATACAAGCTATTTAATGTTGCACTTCCAAGAGTTAGAGATTTTAGAGGAGTATCAGCAGATTCTTTTGATGGTAGAGGAAATTATTCTATGGGATTAAAAGAACAATTAATATTCCCAGAAATCGAATATGATAAAGTTGATAAATTAAGAGGAATGGATATAATTTTTGTAACTACAGCTGAAACTGACGAAGAGGCTAGAGAGTTACTTAGATTATTAGGAATGCCTTTTAAGAACTAAACTAATGAAAAACGTCGTCTTGGGTTGTTGAAATTATTTTAAAACGCGGTCACATACACAAAGTACGTTCCCTTGCATTTTAAAACAATTTCGCTTACCAATACTCGTTTTTGATTAGTTTAACAAAATTTAATTTAGGAGGAATTGTTCAATGGCAAAAATGTCAATGAAAGTAAAACAACAAAGACCACAAAAATACAAAACAAGAGAATATAACAGATGTAAATTATGTGGTAGACCACATGCCTATATAAGAAAATATGGTATTTGCCGTATTTGTTTCAGAGAATTAGCTAATAAGGGCGAAATTCCTGGAGTTAAAAAGGCTAGCTGGTAATAAAGCAAATATAAAGAAATATTAAGATGAATTAAAAGAAAAAGGAGGTTAGTAATGAACACAACTGATCCAATAGCAGATATGCTAACAAGAATAAGAAATGCAAATACTTCAAAGCATAAAACAGTAGATGTACCTGCTTCAAAAATGAAGGTTGGTATAGCTGAGATTTTATACAGAGAAGGATATATAAAATCTTTTGAGCAAATAAATGATAATGCTCAAGGAACAATTAGAATTACTTTAAAGTACGGTGAAAAAGGTGCTAAAGTAATAGATGGTTTAAAAAGAATAAGTAAACCAGGATTAAAAGTTTATGCAAATAAAGAAGAATTACCTAAAGTACTTAATGGATTAGGTATAGCAATTATTTCTACATCTAAAGGTCTTATGACAGACAAAGAAGCAAGAGCAGCTGGAGTAGGTGGAGAAGTTTTAGCTTATATTTGGTAATTGAGATTAAGATAAGAGGTAATAGATATGAATAATAAAATTAGCTTTGTTTGGGGTAGTCCTATAGATTGTTGCTAATTATTTTATCAGGAATAATTAATATAGTTGTAGAGAACATAAGTATATGGCATCCATCAACTTATACATATTTAGGAAAAATATATTATGATGTGTCTGGAGGAACATCTACAACATATATAGAATTATTTGTTAAATATGGATTGCTAATAATAACAGCGAATATTCAACTAGTTATCTTTATCAAATTAATTATAAACATTGTTAAAAATAAAAAGAAGGAGGAACCTTAAATGTCAAGAATAGGAAATAAACCTATTACAGTACCAGCAGGAGTAGAAGTTAAATTAGACGGACAACATATTACTGTAAAAGGACCAAAAGGTACACTTGAAAGAGATATTAATCCTGAAATCACAGTTAAACTTGAAGAAGGAACATTAACATTTTCAAGAAGCAGTGAAGAAAGATTAGATAAAAGTTTACATGGTTTAACAAGAACATTAGTAAACAATATGATTGAAGGTGTGCAAAATGAATTCACTAGAGAATTACAAATAAATGGTGTTGGATATAGAGTTCAAAAACAAGGAAATGATTTAAATCTTTCACTTGGATATTCACACCCAGTTATATATAAAGCACCTACAGGAATTTCTTTTGATGTTCCAAATCCAAATACTATTATAGTAAAAGGAATTAATAAAGAACAAGTAGGTCAAGTAGCAGCAGAAATAAGAACAAAGAGACCACCTGAAGTATATAGAGGTAAAGGAATTAAATATGCTGAAGAAGTTATACGTCGTAAGGTTGGTAAAACTGGTAAATAATTTTAATGAAAAACTTCGTCTTGCTTTGTTGAAATTTTATTCAAAATGCTCACATACTACATTGTATGCTCTGCTTTTTCATAAAATTTCGCCTTGCAATACTCGTTTTTGATTAAAATTAGAAATCATAAATATTCGAATATGAAGAAAGGAGAAATAAAATGGTTTCAAATACAGATAGAAAATTTGAAAGAGCAAGAAGACATAAAAGAGTTAGAACAAAAATAAGTGGAACAGCTGAAAGACCAAGATTATGTGTATATAGAAGTAACACAAATATATATGCACAAATTATCGATGATGTTCAAGGAACTACATTAGTTAGTGCTTCAACATTAGATAAATCAGTAAAAACAAAACATGCAAATAAAGAAGCTGCGAAAGAAGTTGGAGCTTTAATTGCTAAAAAAGCTACAGAAAAAAATATAACAGAAGTTGTTTTTGATCGTGGTGGATACATATATCATGGAGTAATTAAAGAATTAGCAGAAGCAGCTAGAGAAAATGGATTAAAATTCTAATTTAAAGGAGGGTAAAGAAATTTACATGGAAAAGCAAGAAAATGAATTAAAAGAAAAAGTTGTTGCTATCAGCAGAGTTGCAAAAGTTGTAAAAGGTGGTAGAAACTTTAGATTTAGTGCAGTTGTTGTTGTTGGTGACGGAAATGGTCATGTAGGTGTTGGAAATGGTAAAGCAGCTGAAGTTCCAGATGCTATAAAGAAAGCTATTCAAGAAGCTAAAAAGAACTTAATTGAAGTTCCTATTGTAAACACAACAGTACCTCATGAATTTATAGGAAAATTTGGTAGTGCAAATGTATTATTAAAACCTGCTGCAGTAGGTACAGGACTTATCGCTGGAGGAAGTGTTAGACCAGTACTTGAACTTGCAGGATATCAAAATATACGTACAAAAGTTATTGGAACAAATAATCCAAGAAACGTTGTATATGCTACTATCGAAGGATTAAAATCAATGCAAACAGTAGAACAAGTTGCAGCTAAGAGGGGAAAGAAAGTATCAGAAATACTTTAATTTTTGAATAACTATTGATTTTTAAAAAGAAATAATATAAAATTCATAACAAGGAGGTGCAAACCAAAAATGAAAATAGAAGAATTAAAACCAGCTATGAAGAAAAAAACAGCAAATAGACTTGGACGTGGAATGGGTTCTGGAAATGGTAAAACTTCAGGTAGAGGACAAAAAGGACAAAAAGCTAGATCTGGTGGAGGTGTAAGACGTGGATTTGAAGGAGGTCAAACACCACTATATAGAAGATTACCAAAAAGAGGATTTACAAATATCCATGCTAAAACTTATACAGAAGTAACATTAACAATGCTTAATAAGAGCAAAGCTACAGATGTTACAGCAGAGACTCTACTTGCAGAAAATATAATTGGAAAAATAAATGATGGAATCGTAGTATTAGCTACAGGAAAATTAGATAAAAAATTAAATGTTAAAGCTACTAGATTTACAGCTAGCGCTAAGGAAAAAATAGAAGCTTTAGGCGGAAAGGCTGAGGTGATTTAAATTGTTTAAAACAATTAAAAATGCTTGGAAAACACCGGAACTTAGAAAAAAAATAATATACACAATAATATTAATTATAATATTTAGATTTGGATGTTATATTACTGTACCTGGAGTTGACGCTTTGGCTTTGGATGAAGCAATGAAAAGTAGTACAGGTATAGCTGGATTGATTAACTTAATTTCAGGAGGAGCTTTCTCAAGATTCTCTATATTTGCAATGACAATAACACCGTATATTAATGCTTCAATTATAATTCAATTATTAGGATTTGTAATTCCTGCATTAGAGAAATTAACAAAAGAAGGTGGAGAAGAAGGAAGGCAAAAAATTAACAAATATACTAAAATGTTAACTTTAGTATTAGCTTTAATAGAAGGACTAGGACTATATTTTACATATAGCAAAAATACAACAATGCAAATATTTATAAATCCTGGATTTTTAACAGCTGCAATGGTTATAACAGGATTTGTTGCAGGAACTTCATTACTTATGTGGCTTGGAGAACAAATCACAAACAAGGGTGTAGGAAATGGAATTTCTATGATAATTTTTGTTGGAATTATATCAAGAATGCCATCTGCTGTAGTAACAATTTGGAGATTAATTGCTACAGAAAGTGGATTTAGTACAACAGGATTTTTAATATCACTTGCAATAATTATTGGAGCAATAATATTAATTGCTGCAGTAGTATATATGCAACTTGCAGAAAGAAGAATTCCTGTACAATATTCAAAAAGAGTTGTTGGAAGAAAAATGATGGGAGCACAAAATACACATATACCATTAAAACTTGCAATGGCAGGAGTTATGCCAATAATCTTTGCTTCAGCATTTATGACATTTCCAGCAATTGTAATTCAATTATTTAATAGAAATATTGAAACTGCTACAGGTTTTTGGGCAGGAGTATATAAATTTTCAATTGCAACATCTGATGCCAATGTTGGAATCGGATTTACAATTGCAAATGCAATAGTATATTTATTATTAATCTTAGGATTTACATATTTCTATACTTATGCAACAATGAACCCTGCAGAAATATCAACAAATATTAAAAAGAATGGTGGATTTATACCAGGAATAAGAGCAGGAAAACCAACTACAGAATATTTATCATCTGTAATTTCTAAAATAACATTATTTGGAGGAATATATTTAGCAATAATCGCAATACTTCCAATGTTACTAAGATTCACAGGATTAAATATTACTTTTGGAGGAACTGCAGTATTAATTGTCGTTGGTGTAGCTATAGAAACAATACAACAACTAGAATCTCAATTAGTTATGAGACATTATAAGGGATTCTTAGAATAATTTGAAAAATAATAATAAAAAAGCATTTATCAGTTTTTTGATAGATGTTTTTTTGTTGTCCATATATATTGACAAAATGTGGAAAAAGATATAGAATAGTAATCGTAGAAAGCTAGAAATAGCAAAAATTATAAAGGAGAAATGAGTATGAATATAGTTATGATGGGTGCACAAGGCACAGGAAAAGGAACAGTTGCAGGAATATTAAAAGGAGAATTAAATATTCCACATATTTCAACAGGAGACATATTCAGAAAAAATATTAAAGAAGGAACTGAGCTTGGAAAAATAGCAACAAAATATGCAGATGAAGGAAAATTAGTACCAGATGAAGTTACAAATGCAATGGTAAAATCAAGAATAAATGAACCTGATTGTGAAAATGGATTTATATTAGACGGATATCCAAGAAACATAGCACAAGCAGAAGAATTAGATAAAATATTAGAAGAAAAGGGCACAAAACTAGATTTAGTTGCATATTTAAAAACTCCAACAGAAGAAATAATTGAAAGAGTAATGGCAAGAAGAGAATGCCCAAAATGTAAAAGAGTATATAATATGGTACTTAACAAACCTAAAAATGGAGAAATTTGTGACGATTGCGGTGTAGAACTTACAAAAAGAGTAGATGACACAGAAGAAAAATTAAAAACAAGACTTGAAATTTTCTTTAATGAAACAGAACCAGTTATAAAATACTACAAAGAAAAGGGAATTGTAAAAGAAGAAGAAATAAGTATTTCAATTAATAGACTAGCACCTGAAGCAGCAAAAGATTTGATAGATTCAATGAGAAAATAAAAAGGTTTTAAGGTATATTAATTTTAAAAAAATAAAAATACAATTAAATGAAGAAAGGAGAGTATTGTGAGCTTTGATTTAAGTGCGCAATACAAAATATAATATGCAAAAGATATTAAAAAATGAAAAAGGTTCTATTTCACTATTTGTTCTTTTATCAGCTTTGTTCTTTTTAGTTGTAGTTACAAGTGTAGGTGTTAGCTTTAAAAATAAAGAAAGAAGTATTGATTCACAACTAGAAAAAATTAAGTTAAGCTATGAGAAAGATGTAGGGAATGAGTCTCAAATATATGCTGAAGAAAGTTTAAAAAGAACAGTTACTTTTGACCCAAATGGAGGAACTGTAACTCCAACTTCTAAAGTTGTAAAACTTGGAGAAACCTATGGAGAACTTCCTACCCCAACAAGAGATGGATATACTTTTAAGGGGTGGAATGGGAAGAATTTAGTTAACATCCAAGATCAAAATATTAGTTTTAATAATAATTATTATAAAGATACAACATCATCTCCTAAATATACATTAAAGCCGGATACAACTTATATAATGTCCTTTGACTATAAGGTCAATTCATCAACTAATAATATATATGATAGCGTGGGCTATGGTATAAGTACATTTCAAAAAGATATATCAAGTACTTTGGGAAACTATTCTAATTCAGGAAGAAAAACAGATAGTTTTACGACTCCAAGTAGTTTTCTTTATTCACCACCATATATTTGGTTTAGATTTGTAAGAATGAGTACTCCTGGAGATGCAAATGTGGATATTTCAAATGTTCAACTTGAAGAAGGCTCAACAGCCACAGAATACGAACCATACTATGTAACATCATCTACAAAGGTAACTCAAAATAATAATGATCGTTATGTATTAACGGCAATTTGGGAACCTAATGAATAAGAATGGAGGATTTTTCTATGAGTGAAAAAGTATACACAATTGATGAAATAAAAAAAATGTTAGAAGAAATATTAAAAGAACAGCCAGTATACCATGTAGTATTGTTTGGATCGTATGCAAAGAAAAAAGCAAATAAAAAAAGTGATATAGATTTAGTTGTAGATACTCATTCAGAATTAAAAGGATTTGCATTACTTAAGTTATTTAGTATTATAGAAGAAAAAATGCAAAAAGAAATAGATGGATTTGAAAAATATGAGATAATTATGGATTCTCCAATAGATAAAGAGATAAAAAAGACAGGAGTTGTTGTTTATGAAAAATAAGGAATATATGTCTATAAGAAAGATGATAGATTATGCAGATAAAGCATTGAAATATACAAAAGACTATAATTTCGAACAATTTTCTAATAATGAAGAAAAGGTTGATGCAACTGTATTTGCAATAAGTCAAATTGGAGAATTAGTTAAAAATATAAGTAAAGACACTATGGATAAATATAGTAATATAGAGTGGATAATTATAAAGAATTTAAGAAACAAAATAGTTCATGATTATGAAGGAATAAACCTAAACTTAATTTGGGATATCATAGAGAATGATATTGATAATTTAAAGGAAGATTTAGAAAAAATATTAAGTGAGAATGATATTGAGGAAGGGCAATAAAATGATTTCAATAAAAAATGAAAAAGAAATAAAATTGATGGAAGATGTATGCAAAATAGTTGCAAAATTTTATGAAGAATTAGAAAAAGAAGTAAAACCAGGAATATCAACATTTGAGCTAGACAGGAGAGCAGAAAAAATAATGCGTGATTTAGGAGGAATACCTGCCCAGATAGGATATGATCCAGGAATAAAAGGTGTTCCGCCATATAGGCATGCAACATGCATTTCTGTAAATGATGAGGTAATTCACGGAGTTCCTATAAAAAATAAAATTATAAAACAAGGGGACCTAGTAAGTGTAGATACAGTCATTCTAAAAAATGGATTTAATGGAGATGCGGCACGTACTTTTATATGTGGAGGGAAGACATCAAAAGATGCACAAAGGCTAGTAGATGTTACAAAAGCAGCTTTTTATGAAGGTATAAAATATGCAAAACCAGGAAATAGAATAGGAGATATATCTCATGCAATAGGTGAATTTGTAAAAGCAAATGGATACTCAGTAGTTCAAGAATTTGAAGGACATGGAATTGGAAGAGAAATGCATGAAGAACCAGAAATTCCAAATTACGGAAAAGCAGGAAAAGGACCAAGAATCGAGCCAGGTATGACACTTGCAATTGAACCTATGGTAATACAAGGAAAACACAATATTTTAGAGCTTGAAGATGGTTGGACAATAGTTACAGAAGACGGAAGTTTAGCAGCTCATTATGAAAATACAATTTTAATTACAGAAAATGAGCCAAAAATCTTGACAATCTAAAAAAAATGGTATATAATATAGAAGTTAATATGGACAAAATTAAAGTTTACATATTACAAAGCTCTTTAAGGAGGCGGAATTTATGGCTAAGGAAGATACTATAGAAGTGGAAGGTACAGTTGTAGAAGCTTTACCTAATACAAATTTTAAAGTAGAACTTGAAAATGGGCATCAAATATTAGCACATATTTCAGGTAAATTAAGAATGAACTACATAAAGATACTACCAGGAGATAAGGTAAAAGTAGAACTTTCACCTTATGATTTAAATAGAGGTAGAATTACTTGGAGAGCGAAGTAGCTTGAATGAAAAGCAATAGTAGAGGGGTGAAAAAAATGAAAGTAAGACCATCTGTAAAGAAAATGTGCGATAAGTGCAAAGTAATTAAAAGAAAGGGCGTAATAAGAGTTATTTGCGAAAACCCTAAACACAAACAAAGACAAGGATAATTATATGAAATAGTAAAGAAAGTGGATTCAACACAAAGTAACATTCACTTTAAAATAAAAATAATTATTATTTCATATAATTATTTTAAGTGTCTAAAAAAGACAAACTTTAGCTATAAAAGCAATATTTTTAAAACAAATTGCCTATATAGCAAAAACTAATTTAGTTTATAACATAAATGGTTGCGGCTGAAACCTTTAGGTTTTATACTATTTATGTATATATATATTGTATTTTATAATCTAAAAATCAAATGATAATAACCCTTTTAAAAAATCATTTGATGCATTTCACTTTTAGAAAGTAAAATACCAAAACAAAAAATTCGGAGGTGCAAAAAGAATGGCTCGTATAGCAGGAGTAGACCTACCTAAAGAAAAAAGGGTAGAAATTGGACTAACATATATTTATGGAATAGGATTATCACGTTCTAAAAAAATCCTTGAAAAAACAGGAATAAGTCCAGATGTTAGAGTAAAAGACTTAACAGATGATGATGTAGCAAAAATAAGAAAAGCAATTGATGATGATTACACTGTTGAAGGTGATTTAAGAAGAGAAGTTGCTTTAAATATTAAAAGACTTACAGAAATCGGATGTTATAGAGGAATAAGACATAGAAGAGGACTTCCAGTAAGAGGACAAAGAACAAAAACAAATGCACGTACAAGAAAAGGTCCACGTAAAGTAGTAAGCAGATCTAAGAAAGAAAAATAGAAGTAATTGTTTGCAAAACAGACAGATTACGTTCGCTAGGCTCTAGCGAATAAATGTAAATTTAAAAATAAAAAGAATTTAAAAATCGAATTATCTTTAATAGAGGAGGTAAGTAAGAACAATGGCAAAGAGTGTAACAAGAAAGACAGTTACTAGAAGAAATAGAAAAAACATCGAAAGAGGAGCTGCACATATACATTCAAGCTTTAACAATACAATAGTATCTATAACAGATACAGCTGGAAATGTAATTTCATGGGGAAGTGCTGGAGGACTTGGATTCAAAGGTTCTAGAAAAAGCACACCATTTGCAGCAGGAGAAGTTGCAGAAACTGCAGCAAAAAAAGCAATGGAACATGGTTTAAAAACTGTTGAGGTATTTGTAAAAGGACCTGGTTCTGGAAGAGAAGCAGCAATAAGAGCTCTTCAAACAGCAGGACTAGAAATAAGCGCAATAAAAGACGTAACACCAATACCACACAATGGTTGTAGACCACCAAAAAAACGTAGAGTTTAATTAAAGGGAAGGTGAAATAGAAATGTCAAGATATAAAGACGCACAATGTCGTGTTTGCCGTAGAGAAGGATGTAAATTATTCCTTAAAGGTGAAAGATGTTATTCAGATAAGTGCAGTGTAGCCAGAAGAAATTATGCACCTGGAGATCATGGACAAAGAAAAACAAAACTTTCTGAATACGGAACACAATTAAGAGAAAAACAAAAAACAAAATCATATTATGGAGTTGGAGAAAAACAATTCAGAAAATATTTTGAAATGGCTTCAAATAAAAAAGGTGTAACAGGTGAAAACTTATTACAAATATTAGAAAGTAGATTAGACAACGTAGTTTACAGATTAGGATTCGGAGCTTCAAGAGCTGAAGCAAGACAATTTGTAACACATGCACAATTTAATGTAAATGGTAGAAAGGTTAATATTGCTTCATATTTAGTAAAACCAGGTGATGTTATCGAAGTTAGAGAAAGTAAAAAAGATAATAGCACTTTAAAAGCAAATGTAGAAGCAACAGCAACAAGACCAATACCAGCATGGTTAGAAAGAAATAACGAAAACTTAAGTGGAAAAGTATTAAGATTAGCATCAAGAGATGATATAGACATCGCACTAGAAGAGCATTTAATAGTAGAGCTATACTCTAAATAATTAGGAGGTAAATAATGATAGAATTTGAAAGGCCAAATATTGAATGTACAAAAGTTGATGATAAAAATAATTATGCTAGATTTGTATGTGAACCACTAGAAAGAGGATATGGAGTTACAGTAGGAAATTCATTAAGAAGAATTTTACTATCATCACTACCAGGATGTGCTATTACTAGCACAAAAATTGATGGAGTACTACATGAATTTTCAAGTATTCCAAATGTTGTAGAAGATGTACCAGAAATAATAGTAAACTTAAAAAATGTAAGACTTAAATTCGACGAAAACGAAGAAAAGATTTTACATTTAGATTTTGATGGAGAAGGAGAAGTAACTGCAGGAGATATTGAAACAGATGGAACTGTAGAAATACTTAACCCTGACTTACATATAGCTACAGTATCTAAGGGTGGACATTTAAAAATGGAACTTACTGCAAATAGAGGTAGAGGTTATTTATCATCAGACAAAAATAAAAAGCCTGATCAAGACATATCTGTACTTCCAATAGATTCTATCTATACACCTGTTAAAAAAGTAAATTATCAAGTAGAAGCAACACGTGTTGGACAAATGGTAGATTTAGATAGATTAGTTATAGAAGTATGGACAGACGGAAGCTTGAAACCATACGAAGCTTTAAGTTTAGCAGCAAAAATTATGACAGGTCATTTAGAATTATTCATAGACTTATCAGAAGCTGCTAAAAATACTAAAGTTATGATAGAAAAAGAAGAAGATAAAAAAGAGAAGATTTTAGAAAAATCAATCGAAGAATTAGAATTATCAGTAAGGTCATTTAATTGCCTAAAGAGAGCTGCTATAAGCACTGTTGAAGATTTGACTAATAAAACAGAGTCTGAGATGATGAAAGTTAGAAATTTAGGAAAAAAATCTTTAGACGAAGTTACAGCAAAACTTCACGATTTAGGATTAGATTTTGCACCTGAAGAAGAATAATTGTAAAGGAGTGTGAACTAAGTTGGCTAATAGAAAATTAGGAAGAACAACTGATATAAGAAAAGCAATGCTTAAAAGCCTTACAACAGATCTAATTATGTATGGAAAAATAACAACAACTGAAGCTAGAGCTAAAGAAGTTAAATCTATAGTAGATAGTATAATAGCACTTGCTATTAAAGAAAAAGATAACTTCGAAATGGTAGATGTAAAAGTAGTTAAAGCAAAATTAGATTCAAAAGGAAATAAGCAAACAGAATTAGTAAAAAGTAAAAATGGCAAAGAATACTTAAAAGTAGTAAAAGAAGAAACTACAGAAACTAGACAAAAAGATATGCCATCAAGACTAAATGCTAGAAGAAAAATAATGAACAGCATTAATAAAGTTAAAGATTCAGAAGGAAATAACATAGATTTACCTTCAAAATTATTTAACGAAATCGCTCCAAAATATGTAGACAGAGTTGGAGGATATACTAGAATTGTTAAAGCTGGACCAAGAAAAGGTGACGGAGCTGAAACAGCAATATTAATGTTAGTATAATTAGTTTAAAAATGTGAAAAAATGACCTTGGGGAAACTTAAGGTTATTTTTTATTGCTTGTAATAATTTTTTGTAAAAAATATATAAAAAAATGATATACATTTTATTATTTTTAGTATATAATTATATGTGAATTTTAATTTTAAGAGGGAGAATAGAAATGATAGACGCAAGAGCATATACACAAGTAAGTCATATAATAGGTTTAATGTCTAACTCACTAAAGAAAAAAATACCACAAGATTTTGTAGATATGATTGAAAGAAATAAGGATAAAGAATTTAAGATACAAGAAAAGAACATTAAAGATATGAAATTACTAACTGACACTGAAAAATTATTATCAGTTATTTATACAGATTATATTGCAAGTGAAGAAGAAAAAAGAATCATAAAACAAAAAGAAAGACTAATAAAATTAAAAGAAGAACAAGAAAAAAGAAAAAAGAATAATACGGAAATATTTAAAGAAAAAAACATAGAAGCAGATAATAAAGAATTATATATGATTCCAAAAGTCAAAGAAAAATGGTATCATAGACTTTTAAAAAGAATTAAAGTGGCTTTAGGATTAAAATAACGGAGGTGAAAATATGTCAAAATTTACGATAGAGTATAAAGGAGAAATTCTTAGTATAAATGCAATAGCAAAAAAAGAAGGAATAGGTGTTAGTACGTTATCAAAAAGATATAAAATAGTAGGAAATATATATGAAGCAGTGAAAATAACTAAAGAAAACCAAATAAAGCAAAATGGAAATATAGAATATAACGAAAAAATGTTAACTATACATGCAATAGCAAAAATAGAAGGATTAACAGCTGCAGCATTAAAAAGAAATTATGAAAAAACAGGAAACATATATGAAGCTGTCAAAAAATCAAAAGAAAATATGAAAGTTTTAAAAGAGATAGAATATAACGGAGAAATGATGACTATATACGCAATAGCCCAATTGGAAGGATTAGTAGATGATACATTAAAAAAATATTACGAAAAGACAGGAAATATATATGAAGCGGTAAAAAAAACAGGAGAAAATAGAAAAAATAGACAAAAGATAGATTATAAAGGAAAAAAAATAACTATAACTGAAATAGCAAGAGAAGAAGGATTGAAGAGAACATCATTAATAAGACATTATGAGAAAACAGGAAACATATATAAAGCAGTATTTATATGCAAAAATAGACAAATAAATATGAAAAGAAGAAAAGAAGAAATAGATACAAAAAAGTATGGAAGAGTGAGTTACTATGATCTATCTGTAATTCTAGGAATAAAATACAACGAACTAATGAATTTGATAGATAAAGGATATAAAGTAGATGAAATAATTGAAATGGATTTAAAACCAACAAGAAGAAGAGAAGGTTTCAAAAAAGAAGTTACAAAATTATCAAATGGACAAACATTAAGAGAATATTGTATTGAGAATAAATTAAACTATGCTTGTATATATAGAGCAATTAATGTTTATGGAAAGAGTTTAGAAGAAGCAGTAGATTATTACAAAAAAAATGGACAACAAATTCCAAAAAAATGGATATTCGAAAAATATGGTTTGCTATTAAGACATATAATGTTAAAAGATAGTATAGACATAGATAGGGTAGTAAAATATATGAGAGATGAAATATTATCATTAGAGGAAGGAGTAGAGAAATACATAATAAGAAAAAATGCCAAAAAAGAGGGATTAGATGAAGACTGGATGGAAGAAATATATGGAGTATTAACAGATGATAATATAAGAGAGGAATATGACAAATATAAAAGAACATTTTATGTGGATGATAAAGAAGAAGAAAATGTAATTCTAAGCTGTGATCAAGTAGAAGCTTTTAAAAGAAAATTGGTATTATTTGAGATAGCAGAAGCAATAGCAAATAAAACTTTTACAGAAGAGGAAGAAATAGAATTATTAAGAGAATATAAAGTAACAAAGCAAGAAATAGAAATAATATTTAAAGAATTATACAAAGGATTCAAAGAACCAGGAGTACTTTTGGGAGAAAATGAATCAAAAAAAGAAATGACAAAAGAAGAACAAGAGAGTATACAAGAAAAAATAGAAGAATATATAAGAAAAATTGGACGAAATCAAGATGAAGATATAATTGCTAAAATGAGACAAGCAGTGGGAAAGAACGTAGGAAAAAATAAACAAACAAGAGACGATTTAAAACATAAAATGACAAGAGTAGATAGTCAAGAGAGGATAAAAGGGTAGAAGAATAATAGGAAAAAAGTTACTTTACAAGGAGATTTGATATATAATGAAAAAAAGAAAAAATAATAAGAAACAAAAAATATGGTTAGTTATACTATCATTAATAGTTATAATCATTATAGGGATTTCAAATGATAAAGTACGAAATTACCTACAAGAAGTAATAGAAACACAAGATGTTATAGCAGTTGCTACAAATGCAATAGAAGATATAGGAAAGCAAAAAGCGGAAAGTACAAAAATATCTTTTAATTTAGATACAATTCCAGAATTTACAAATGAGCCTTATGTAATTATAAATAACAATAAACCAAATTTTGAAGAAAAAGATTTTGGGGCAAAATCTTTCGAAAAATACAGTGATTTAGATGCTCTTGGAAGATGTGGAGTAGCTTTTGCAAATATTGGAAAAGATATAATGCCAAAAGAAGAAAGAGGAGAAATAGGAATGATAAAGCCATCTGGTTGGCAAATTGCAAAATATGATTTTGTAGATGGAAAATATCTATACAATAGATGTCACTTAATTGGATTTCAACTTGCAGGAGAAAATGCTAACCCTAAAAATCTAATTACAGGTACAAGATATTTAAATGTAGATGGAATGTTGCCATTTGAAAATCAAATTGCAGAATATGTTAAGAAATATAACAAACACGTACTATATAGAGTGACTCCGATTTTTAAAGACCAAAATTTAGTGGCATGCGGAGTTCAAATGGAAGCTGAATCTGTAGAAGATAAAGGAAAAAGTATATGTTTTAATGTGTATGTATATAATAATCAGCCAGGAGTTGAGATAGATTATAAAACTGGAAAGAGTAAGTTAATGAAATAATTGAACGATTTCTATATTACAAATAATATATATTAATTGTTATCAATTTGAAAAATATTTAGATTGTAATTTACAAAAAAAGTTTAGTGTTTAAGCACCAAAGTATTGATTTTTTGCGATAAAAATAGTATAATAGTAACATGCGAAAAAGAAAGGAATATTGGTAATTATGGATAAAAATGAACAAGATAAAGATAGAGTAAAAATTTATGATAAATATATGTATGTAAGTCAAGAAAAATTTAAAACAGCAATATTAATAATTGTTGTATTTTTAATTGGCTTTTTAACAGGATATTTTGCTAAAGAGTCAACTGAAAAAAATAATGAAACAAACGAAAATAATATAAATTCAAGTTATAGTGCAGAAAGTGTGCAATAGTTTTTTATAATTATATGGAGTTTGAAGCAAATAGAGAAAGGAATTAAAAATGCTAGAGTTTATAAAATTAGAAAAGGAGATAGGATACGAATTCAAAAATAAGGCATTATTAAAAACTGCATTAACACATACATCTTATGCATATGAAAACAAAAAGCAAAGCAATGAAAAGCTAGAATTTCTTGGCGATAGTATTTTAGAATTTGTATCTAGTGAATATATTTATCATAAATATCCAAATTTAAAAGAAGGAGAAATGACTAAAGTTAGAGCAAGCGTGGTATGTGAAAAAAGCTTGCATGAGGTCGCAAAAATGCATAATTTTAGTGATTTCTTATATTTAGGAAAATCTGAGAGAATTTCTCAAAAAGAAGTAAGAGCAGCAATTTTGGCAGATAGTGTAGAAGCAGTAATTGCAGCAATATTTTTAGATGGAGGGCTAGAACCGGCAAAAGAATTTATTATAAAAAATTTAGCTACTCCAATAGAAAATGCAACAAAACATATAGGTCAAAAGGATTACAAAACTGTATTACAAGAGATTTTGCAAAGAAATGGAACAGTAGATATAGAATACGAGATTATAGATGAAAAAGGACCAGATCATGAGAAAATATTTACATCAGAAGTAAAACTAAATGATAAAGTACTTGCAATAGGAGAAGGTAAAAGCAAAAAGCAAGCTGAAATGGAAGCTGCAAAAAATGCTATTGATAAATTTAGACTAACTTAAAATATAATTTAGAGGTGGAATCTATGAAAAAGTATGTAATACCAGTAATTGTACCATATTCAGAAAAGAAAAAAGATTGGATTTTTGACAATCAAAAAATCAATATGGTAAGTCAAGATTTAACTAAAGAATCATTAGAAAAAATTATTAAAAAACATCTAGAAAAAATAGAAGAATCTACAGAACACTATTATGTTGAAGTTGCGTTTACAGGAACAGATTTCACAAATTTATCTGAGCAATTACAAGAAGAATTGCTTGAATTAATACAAAAATATATTAGAATGGAAAGAATAGATAGTATTCGCGTATGTATAAGACCAAACAATATTACCAAACAAAAATTAAAAATGTTAAAAAAATATAAGGTAAAAACTATAGAACTAGAGGTATATTCTGGCAATGACTATATTTTAAAAAGAATAGGAATGGATTATACTTTTAAGGACATAAAAAAAGCATCAAGGTTAATTAGATTATATAGATTTAAATTAGGACATAAAATTATGATTGGACTTCCAGATAGTACAAAAATAGATGATATAAATACTGCAAAAAATCTTATAAAACTAAAAACCACTACAGTAAGTATTAATCCTGTATTGGTAATAAAAAATACACCTTTAGAAAAAGAATATGAAGATTTAAGTTATAAGCCATTAGCTGTTGTACAAGCAGTTGAAACATGCAAAGATTTGGCAAAAATTTTTAATGAAAAAAACATAGAAATTATTGCAATTGGTTTCGAGCCTTTAGATAGCGAAATAAAACAAGAAACTTTTTCGGAAATCGTTTTGGCAGGACCATTCCATCCAGCTTTTAGACAGCAAGTAGAATCAGGTCTTTGGTATGATGCAATTGTAAACAAAATTAAAAAGTTAAATACAAAAGTTATGGAAGTAGAAGTTACAGTAAATCCAGAAGATACAAACAATGTAATTGGATATAAACAAGAAAATATAGAAAAATTAAAAAATATCTATGATGTTGATTTAATTGTAACTCCAAACAAAAACATAAAACGTGGAAAGTCTAAAATTGAGATTACGAAAGAGTTCAATTGGGGAGAAGAAAAATAGAAAGGGAAAATAATATGACAGAAATTTTGTTAGATGCAATTATAGATTCGGCTAAAATTTTACCGTTTTTGTTTATTACATACGCCATTATGGAATATATAGAACACAAAATGACTGAAAAATCTAAAACTACAATAAAAAAAGCAGGGAAATGGGGACCATTATTAGGAAGCGCAGTAGGGATAATTCCACAATGTGGATTTTCAGCTTCAGCAACAAATTTATATTCAGCAAGAGTAATAAGTCTTGGAACATTAATTTCAGTATATTTATCAACATCAGATGAGATGATACCTATATTTATATCAGAAAAAGTTCCGATTTTAACACTTACAAAAATACTTGCAATAAAGTTTGTAATAGGTATAGTTTTTGGATTTATAATTGATTTAGTTTTGAGAAAGAAAAATAAAGAAAAGCAAAAAGAAAAAATAGAAGAAATATGTGAGCATGAACATTGTCATTGTGAAGAAAATGGAATATTAAAATCAGCGATAAAACACACAATAAATATTTTAATATATATATTTGTTATAACACTTATAATTAATTTAATTGTAGAATGGGTAGGAGAAGATAATATTGCTACATTTGTAGGAAATCACGCGATTTTAGGGCCAGCAATCTCAAGTTTAATAGGATTAATTCCAAACTGTGCAGCTTCTGTAATTATAACAAACCTATATATTCAAAATATAATAAGTGGTGCTTCACTTATTGCAGGACTTTTAACAGGTGCAGGAGTAGGTCTTATAGTTTTATTTAGGACAAATAAAAATATAAAAGAAAATATTGCAATTGTTGGTTTACTTTATGCAATTGGAGTGATTTCTGGAATTGTGTTGCAATTATTTAGTTTTATATAGAGATTTTAATGATTATTACAAAATACCTTAGTAAATGTGGAAGGAACGTGAGCAAAATTGGACGAATCAATAGATATGGAAAAAATGAAGATATCAAAACTTGCATGGAAGATTTCATTACCTATGATTATATCTATGATTTCTATAGCATTATATGGAATTGTTGATACTATATTTGTATCAAAAACAGGAGATTCAGCATTAACAGCTATTTCTCTTGCTTATCCAATACAAAATGTTATTACAGCAATTGGATTAGGACTAGCAATTGGAATAAATTCGTTATTATCAAGGACTTTAGGAGAAAAAAATACAGAAAAGTGTAAAGCAGTTATAATTAATGGAATAAAATTAACAATTATTAGCTGGGTAGTAGTTGCAATAATAATTGCAATTTTTTCTAATATGATATTTGAGTTTTTTACAAAAAATCAGGAGATAATTGATTTAGGTGCAACATACATAAAAATTCTTGGAATTTTTTCTTTTGGAACCCTTTTTCAAATTACTTTTGAAAAAATACTTGAAGCACATGGAAAAACTAAAGATAGTATGTATGTTCAAATTATTGGAGCAGTAATAAATTTAATATTAGACCCGATTTTTATTTTTGGATTTTGGATTTTTAAGCCTATGGGTATTAAAGGTGCAGCAATAGCAACAATATTAGGACAACTTGTAGGGATGATTTATGGTACATATTTAGTTTTTTTTAAATACAAAATGTTTAATTTTTCAGACCTAAAAAATACAAGAATAGAAAAAAGTATTGTTAAAGATATTTATAAAGTTGGATTTCCAACAACATTATTAGAAATTGTTACATCTATGATAGTATTTATTTTTAATAAAATTTTAATTGATTTTGGAGATTCAGCAGTAGATATTTGGGGAATATATGAAAGGGTTCAAAAATTTGTACTTATAACAATTTATGGACTAAATTATGGAATGATACCAATAGTAGGATATAACTTGGGAGCTAAAAATTATGATAGAGTAAAAGAAACAATAAAGTATTTCCTGAAAATATCAATTGCAATAACAGCAATTGGAACAATAGTATTTATAGCTTTCCCATCTACATTAATTGGCTGGTTTACTAAAACAGAATTAACTATAAATATGGGAATAGAAGCATTTAGAGTTTTGGGAATAGGACTAATATTTGCAGGAGTAAGTTTAGTATTATCCGCAACTTTTCAAAGTTTTGGAAATGGCTCATATAGCTTAATAATTACTATGTGTAGAAAAATAGCTATAACACTACCTATAGTTTATTTATTAAAACATACTTTTGGAGTTTCTATTTTTTGGTGGGCTGTAACAATAGCAGAAATAATAACAATGGGTATTGCAATTTTGCTATTTAAAAAATCAATAAAAAATTATGAAGACAAAGTAGTGGAAACAAGTAAATAATAGAAGTTTTAATATGACTAAAAAGTAATCAAAAATAATCAAATAAATATCAAAAATTTTATAGTAAGAGGAGGCATGAAAATGAATGTAAGTAAAGAAGAATTATTACATATAGCTGATTTATCAGATTTAATAATTGAAGAAAACGAAGTAAATGAATATTTAAAAAATCTACAAGAAATATTAGAATTTGCAAATGCTATAAATAGTGTGCAAACAGATGATTTAGATATTACAATTGGCGCAAATGAAGCCAAAAATGTATTTAGAAAAGATGAAGTAAAAGAATTCGATAATACCCAAGGTTTACTTCAAAATGCACCAAGTTTGGAGCTAAATATGTTTAAAATACCAAAAGTAGTACAGTAAGTTTAAAAATAATTACAATTTTGACTGCGTTAAAATCTTACTTAAAAATACTCACATACACAAAGTATGCTCCGTTTTTTGAGAAAGATTTTGCCTTGTCAAAATTTAATTCTTTTTCAACTTGGTATTTATAGAAAAATGGGGGATAACTATGCTAAATAATAAAGAAGAAAAAAGCATAATTATAAAAAATATTATTAGTTTTATTGTATCATTATGCCCAATATATAGTTTTATTATATTTATTGTGTATTTAAGAATTAATGGTTTATATTTAAAAGGTGGCATAGGTGATTTTTTTGGACTAATAACAATATTACCTTTTTTATATTTAATACTATTGATGAGTATAGTAATATCAATACCAGCTCTTTGTTTTACTATTAAATATATAATAGATATTATAAAAAAGAAGAATAAGATATATATAGCTACAATAGAAATAATAAGTTATATTTTAATAATTATATTTTTAATAATAATATTTAGCTAATCAACATGAAAAAGGAGGATTATAATGAATATTACTGATTTAACAGTTCATGAATTACAAGAAAAATTAGAAAACAATGAATTGAAAATTACAGATATAACAAAAGCTTATGTAGATAGAATTGCGGAAAAAGAGCCACAAGTAGAAGCTTTTTTAACAACTTTAACAGATGAGGCGATTGAGCAAGCTGAGGACTTACAAAGTAAAAAAGAAAAAGGAGAACTTGAGGGCAATTTAGCAGGAATTCCTATTGGAATAAAAGACAATATTTGCACAAAAGGAGTAAAAACAACATGTGGTTCTAAAATATTAGAAAATTTTGTATCTCCATATGATGCAACAGTTATGGAAAAAATAAATACAGAGAATTTAATTAATTTAGGAAAGCTAAATATGGACGAATTTGCAATGGGAAGTTCAACAGAGAATTCAGCATTTAAAATAACAAAAAATCCATGGGATTTATCTAAAGTACCTGGAGGATCTTCAGGAGGTTCTGCAGCTGCAGTAGCTGCAAATATGGTTCCATGGGCACTTGGGTCTGATACAGGGGGTAGTATAAGACAACCTGCTTCACTTTGTGGAGTTGTCGGATTAAAGCCAACTTATGGACTTGTTTCAAGATATGGACTAGTTGCTTATGCATCATCACTTGACCAAATAGGACCTATAACAAAAGATGTTACAGATTGTGCTATGCTTTTAAATGTAATTGCAGGACATGATGAAAAAGATTCAACATCTGTAAATGTATTTGAAAAAGACTATGTTAAAGCTCTAACTGGAAATATAAAAGGACTAAAAATAGGAGTTCCAAAAGAATTTTTTGGAGATGGAATTAATGAAGAAGTAAAAGAATCTTTAGAAAAAACAATAGAAAAATATAAAGAACTTGGAGTAGAAATTGAAGAATTTTCACTAGATATTGCAAATTATGCATTGGCTTCATATTACGTAATTGCAGATGCAGAAGCAAGTTCAAATTTAGGAAGATTTGATGGAATCAGATACACATATAGATCTCCAAATGCAACTAGCTTAGAAGATATTTTTAAAAAGTCTAGAAGTGAAGGATTTGGAGCAGAAGTAAAAAGAAGAATAATTCTTGGAACTTATGTACTTTCTTCAGGATATTATGATGCATATTATAAAAAAGCTCAAAAAGTACGTACATTAATAATGAACGAATTTAATAAAGGATTTGAAAAATATGATGTAATTCTTACACCTACATCACCTACAACAGCTTTTGGAATAGGGGAGAAAACAAAAAATCCTTTAGAAATGTATTTATCAGATATTTGTACAGTTTCTGTAAATGTTGCAGGACTTCCAGGTATTTCTATTCCTGTAGGAGTAGACAGCAATGGACTTCCAATAGGAATGCAATTAATTGGAAAGAAGTTTGATGAGGAAACAATATTAAATACAGCATTTGCAATGGAAAGAGAGATTAAGTTTAGAGAAAAATTTAGACCAGAATTTAAGTAGATATTTTAAAAGGCGGTTTTTATGAAACAATCAAATAATCGTGAAAAAAATATACAATCATATCAAAATAATAAATATATGATAATTGAAACTGATAGAAGGAAGATAATAGAATCTCATTTTTTATTTATAGTTATTTTTTTATTATGTGTGTTATTTAATATAATTTTAGAAATTGAATTTAAAAGATTTGATGTAATTATATTATTAGCATTTATTGGAATAGGATTAATAGATTTTTTAATTATAAAGTATGACAATTGGAAATTGAAATTAGAAAACAATACAATTTATATAGAAAGAAAAATATTTCCATCATATTCAATAAATGTTGATGATGTAATAAAAATTCAATATATTATATATCGTAATACAAGAAAAATATACAGAGAGTATGTAGAGATTGCTTATTTTAATAATAAAAATAAAATTAAAACGGATCGTTTATACATATATAAAAACATTAACTATTTTGCTGACAAAGATAGAATGAAAGAGTTTATAAAAATCATATCAAATCAATTAGATAATAAAAAAGATTATAATAGTGATGTGGGAGATATTACGACAAGAGAGAAACAAGTTGAAAAGTTTTATAAAAGGTCTTCTTTTATTAAAAAGATGAAAAGTCCCATAAACTCTTTTTATAATAAAGTTTTTTTTATAATTCGGATTGGTTATTTTAGGTGTATGTATTTTATTTGAAATAGTTAATCTTTTAAGCCAAATTAAAATGATGATAATATGAGCATTAAAACAGTTATATATGAGATAAAAAGGAGGAAAAAATGTCAAGACAAGATTATGAAGCTGTAATAGGACTTGAGGTCCATGCAGAGCTTGCAACAAAAACAAAAATATTTTGCAATTGTAGTACAAAATTTGGAGGTGCGCCAAATACACAAGTCTGCCCAGTATGTATGGGAATGCCAGGAGCATTACCTGTTTTAAATGAAAAAGTAGTAGAATATGCTGTTAAAGCAGGATTAGCTACAAATTGTACAATATCACAAGATAGTAAAAATGACAGAAAAAATTATTTTTATCCAGATACACCAAGAGCATATCAAATATCACAATTTGATAAACCTCTTTGTGAACACGGATATATAGAAATAGATACAGAAAATGGAAAAAAGAAAATAAGAATTTTAAGAATTCATATAGAAGATGATGCTGGAAAACTAAATCATGATGATTTTAGTGGAGATAGTTTAGTTGACTTAAACAGAGCTGGAGTTCCACTTATAGAGATAGTTTCAGAACCTGATATTGCTTCTCCTGAAGAAGCAGATAGCTATCTTAAAAAGTTAAAATCAATATTAGAATACATAGAAGTTTCTGATTGCAAGATGGAAGAAGGTTCATATAGAGCAGATGTAAATGTATCTGTTCATAAAAAAGGGGAGAAGCTTGGAACACGTACAGAATGCAAGAATATGAGTTCTTTTAGAAGTATATCAAGAGAAATTGAATATGAGATTGAAAGACAAATTGATTTATTGGAAGCGGGAGAAAGAGTAAAACAACAAACTTTAAGATGGGATGATGTGTCTGGAAAAACATTTTCAACAAGAGATAAAGAAAATGCTGATGATTACAGATATTTCCCTGAACCAGATTTAGTTGCAATAAAACTTTCTGATGAATATATTGAGAATATAAAGCAAAATCTTCCAGAACTTCCTGAAAGTAGAAGAGAAAGATATTTTAATGAATATAATATGACAGAAAAAGAAGTTGGAATTATAACAGCTTCAAAATATCTTTCAGATTTATTTGAATCTGCTTCGAATATTTGTGGAAACAGAAAAGCTGTTAGTAACTGGATAATTTCAGATATTTCAAGAATTTTAAATGAAAAGGAGATGGAACCATCTGCAATTCCTTTTACAGCAGAACATCTAGCACATATGGTTCAAATTATAGATAAAGGAACAATTAGTTCAAGTATTGGTAAAAAGGTGCTTGAAGAAATGTTTGAAAATCCAAGAGAGCCTGAAGAAATAGTAAAAGAAAAAGGATGGGCGCAAATTTCTGATGAAGGTGAAATTAGAAAAGTAGTTAGCAAAATTTTAGAAGAAAATCCTCAGTCTATCGCAGATTTTAAAGCAGGTAAAGACAGAGCATTAGGATTTTTGGTTGGACAAGCTATGAAAGCTACAAAAGGAAAAGCAAATCCACAAATGCTTAATAAATTGTTTGTAGAAGAGATGAATAAGTAAATCAGGAGAGTGTAGTGAAAAAAGTATTAATAAAATTATTAAAGAAATATAAAATTCAATATTTATGGGTTATTGTAACATTACTTATATTTCAAATAACTAGATTTATACCAGTACAAAAAGTTGGAAGTATAATAGATTTATTAAGTGATGCAACAAATAATAAAGGGTTAATAATTCGAAACTTTATTGTATTTTTCGCATGTGTTATTATACATTGCATTTCGAGATCTTTATATAAATATATAGTAAAAGCTACAACTTACAGGTTTGAAAAAGATTTAAGAAATGAAATATTTAGCAAGTTTTTAAATCTAAAATTAGAAGATATGCAAAATACAAAAAATGGTGAATTAATGAGCTATATTACAAAATATGTCAATGACATTAGAGGAGGAATATATGGAATTATAGCTTATGGAATTAGAACTATATTTGCTTTCGGAGTGCTTTTCATTTTAATGCTAAATGTAAATTGGAAATTAACTTTAATAGTAATTATACCTATGGTAATTGAGGGGATAATTGTAAATAAATTAAAAGAACAGATAAAAAATTCTGAAAAACATGCACAAGAAGAATATACAAAAATGTCTGAATTTGTACAGGAAAGTACAGATTCAATAAGAACAACTAAGGCATTTAATGAGGAAGAATATCAAATATCATTATTTAAAACTAAATCTGAAAAAGTTAAGAATAATTATACAAAGTTAGGTATATATTCTTCTCTATTATCAGCTTCAATGGGGGCATGTTTTGGAATTTGTTATGCTATTAGCTTTATTTTTGGAACTAAATTAATTATTATGGAATTAATTACAGTTGGCGAATTTATAGCATTTAATTCATATATTAGAGATATGTATTGGCCGTTGAAGTGGATACCACAATTAATTACAAGAATAAAGAAAATGCAAGTAGCATTTAATAAATTAAATAGTTTTTATGAAATAAATGAAGAAATTTTAGGAGAATCTAAAGAACAACTTGTTGGAGATATTGTAATAAATAATTTAGATTTTAGCTATGATAATACAAATGTTTTAAAAAATATAAATGTTACAATAAAAAGTGGAGAAACATTAGGAATAATAGGTACAATAGGAAGTGGTAAATCAACTATCGCAAACTTATTATTAAAATTATATGAGGTTAATGATGGACAAATTTTTATTGATGGAAAAGATATTAATAAAATAGATATAGAACAATTAAGAGATAGTTTTTGCTATATCACACAAGAAAGTTTTTTATTCTCAAAATCAATTAGAGAAAATATAAAATTATTTAGAGAGTTTTCAAATGATGATATTATGAAAAGCAGTAGCAAATCGGCTCTTACAGAAGATATAAAAAATATGGAAAATGGAATAGAAACAATAGTAGGAGAAAAAGGAATCACTTTATCTGGAGGGCAGAAGCAAAGAGTTGCAATTGCAAGAGCATTTTTATTTAATAAAAACTTTATTATTTTTGATGATACTTTTTCAGCACTTGATAATAGAACAGAAAAGTTGATTTTAGAGAATTTAAAAGGATTTTTGGAGAATAAGACATGTATCATAATTTCAAATAGAATATCAGATGTAAAACAGGCAGATAAAATAATAGTTTTAGATAAAGGGGAAATTGTTCAAAAAGGAACACATAATGAATTATTATCACAAGAAGGATTATACAGAAATTTCTATAATGAACAAAGTTCAAATGAATTTTTAAAAGAAATGAATATAGGAGAGGAATTTTGAAAAATAAAACAATAAAAAGATTTTATGAAATAGCAAAACCACATCTAAAAGCATTTGTAGTAATTATACTTTTTTCTATTATTATAGATATACTTGCTGCATCAAGACCTATTTTAGTTAAAAATGTAATTGATGAGTTTATGCAAAATAAAGTCGAGATAAAAGAATTTAGTAAATTTGGCAGAAATTTTATTATATCAGTTAACTTTATTGGCATTATGTATATATTAATTGTGTTAATAGAAAATACATTAGATTTTTTTATGATGAAACTTACATCTGTAACAGGTGAAAAAATTATGCACGAAACAAGACAGAAGATTTTCTCTTTTTCACAAAAAGCAAATGTTAAATTTCATGATAAAACACCAAGTGGAAAGCTATTTGCAAGAATAACTAGTGATACAGAAGATTTAGCAATTTTTTTTGAAGATGTTTTAATTACTCTATTTCAAGATGTATCATATATAATTGTTATATCGATCATAATGTTAAGATTAAATTGGAAATTAAGCATAATTGTATATGGGGTAGTAATTATATGTGTGGTTATTACTTATATCTTTACTAAAAAAGCTAATGTAGCATATAATTTATCCAAAAATGCAAGAACTAAATTAAATACTTTTTTGGCAGAAGCAATTTATGGTGCAAAAACTATAAAAATATTTAATATTCAAAAAATAATTGATAAAGAAGAGCGAAAAATAGCAGAAGATCATGCTGAAAAAATAGTAAATACAGCCAAATATGAGGCACCACTTGCACAAATACTATTTTTCTTTATGTATTTAGCGATTTCAATAATTATTGTTATTTCTGCAAAAAAATTGTGGAATATAGAAATAGCATTAGGAGAAGTATATATTTTTATTACATATATTAGAGAATTATTTGATCCAATAACAAGAACTTTAGAAAATATTGAAGGAGTTCAAGAAGCTGTAGTATCGCTTAATAAAATATATGATATAATTGATGAACAAAATAGCTTAGAAGATTTCTCATCAGGAAAAGAAATAGAAAATGTAATTGGAAAATTAGAATTTAAACATGTTTGGTTTAAATATAATGATAATGATGAAAAATGGGTACTGAAAGATATTAGTTTTTGTATTGAGCCAACTCAAACTATTGCACTAGTAGGAAAAACAGGTGCTGGAAAAACAACTATAATTAATTTAGTGAATAGATTTTATGATATTCAAAAAGGTGAAATATTATTAGATGGTGTTAATATAAAAGATATTAATTTGAGTAGTTTAAGAAAACATATTGGAAATGTACTTCAAGATCCATTTATCTTTTCTGGAACTATAAAAGAGAATATTGAATTATGTAATGATATGAGTGAGGAAAAAGTAAATGAAGCTATAGATTTAGCATCAGCAAGAAGTTTTATTAATTCACTTCAAAATGGAATTTATGAAAAGGCATATGAAAGAGGAGAGAACTTTTCAGTAGGACAGAAGCAATTAATTGCATTTGCAAGAATTTTTGCATTAAATCCAGATGTTTTTATATTAGATGAAGCGACTGCAAATATTGATACATCAACAGAACAATTAATACAAAAATCTATAGATAAACTTTCAAGAGAAAAAACAGCGATTTTTATTGCACATAGATTATCAACAATAGTTAATGTGGATAAGATTCTGGTTTTAAAAGATGGTGAAATTATAGAACAAGGGACACATAAAGAATTATTAGAAAAACGTGGATATTATTCTAATTTATACAATTCTTATTATGAGAGTTTAGGTGGAATATAAAATATTTATTTAATAGGAAGTGATGGGTGAGAATGATGACTAAAATAGCAATTATATCTGATATTCATGGTAATAGAGAGGCACTAAAAACAACTTTAGCAGATATAAAAAGAAGAAAATGTGACAAAATTATATGTTTGGGAGATATTATATCTAAAGGCGCGTTTTCGAATGAATGTGTTGATATGAATTCTATTTAAGTGGCAGACTTGTAAGATTATTTCATGCAGGTCCTGATTCATTATATAATTATTCAAATGTAGGAGCATGGGCAAGTATTAATGAAAAGTATAAAATGTTTGAACCCAATACTCTAACTATTTCAAATAATATAGCAGATATAGTGATTTATGGCCATATTCATATCCAGTTAATGAACAAAATGTATAATCGTACTTTAATTTGTTGTGGAAGTGTAGGAAACAATTTAGAATATATAAGAAATGAAAAGAAAGATGGAAATATATTAAATACAACGTGTGCAAACTATGTGATAATTGAAGGAGTAATGGATTCAAAAGAACATAATACTTTAGATGTAGATTTTATTCAAGTCCAATATGATATAGAAAAAGAATTAGAAGATAGTAAGAAAATCATTGAAGATGCTACTATATATGAATTAAAAAATGGAAAGTATCGCGACACAGAAAAAATAAATAATATATTGATAAAACAAGGGATAGATATAAAGAATATATAGTAACTTAGAAATATTAATAAAACAAGGGGTAGATATAAAAAATATAAGAAAGGAAGAAAAAATGAAAAAACAGGTGATAATTCCACAATTAGAATATAAAAAATCTAATAAAAAAGAAATTATATGGAGTATAATATGTGTTGTAATATATATTGTTATAAAAGATACAAATTTATTGAGTTTACTATTTCCATCAAAAGGTTCCATAACAGGAGTGCTTTTAATATCTTTTGCTTCAGATTTAATAATATTAGGAATTGCAATTTTTGATTTTAAGGATATAATAAAAAGAGATTTAAAAATATTTAAAGAAAATTCAAAAACTTATTTAAAATATCTTTTTCCTAGATTTTTAAAGTTTTTATTAATATATTTTATAGTTAGTGCTGTATGTACAAATTTATTATCAAATGGTCAGAAATCAGAAAATCAGCAAATTGTAGATGTTTTACCAATATGGTATCTTATTTCTAATGCCGTAATAATGGGACCTATTTTAGAAGAATTTATATATAGAGGTATACCTAGAAGGTTTATAAAAAATAAAATAATATTTATAATTTTTTCTGCAATTATTTTTGGTATATCACATGTATTTATAGAAGAAAACTTTGTAAATGCGCTAGTAAATATGATACCATATTCTGTAATGGGCGGATTTTTTGCATATATTTATGCTTCAACAGAAAACATAACAAACAATATATTATGTCATATAGTTTATAACTCGATTGGAGCATTTTTTATAATAATAGCAGGATAATGAATTGTTTTTGCATTTAGATTTGTTGCTTACTTATTGTATCAACTGCAATTGCAGAAACAAAAAACTCTGCAATAAAACAAAGTCCAATTTGAAATGTAAGTAACCCAATTTGAAAAATAAAATCATTATGTACAAAAAATAAATATGTAATAAGAATTATTGTAGACAAAACTAAAATCGCAAAACATAATTTAAGTCCATATTTTAATATTTTTATAACTTTTTTATCTAAATTTTTTATAGTATCTATAATTTTATTTAACATTTGTTTTAACATTGAAAAACCTCCATTAATTCGTGCTGGCAATAAACAGCATACAATTATTTCGAAGATATTTTTATTATAAAGTAAGACTTTACATAATCTATAATAACATAATATATAATTTATTTCAATTGAAAAGTTTTCCATTAAGTTTTTTTTTAGGAAACATATAATCATTTAAAAAAAATTTCTATAGACCCCCATTTTTAGTAGCAACGTGAGGTTTAATCACAAGCAATTTTTAGAGTGAAAAATGTTTTAAAAGTTGAATAAAACAATAAAAATAGCTTAAACTAAATTTTCGCAGATAACAGGATTATTATTGGGGTATGTTTCAAGCTTTTTGTTTGGTAAGAAAAAGTCTTTACAAATTTTTTAAAAAAATTAATATATTTTATGAATAATATTTTAGTAATAAAATATGTTTTATAAAGGTAAAGAATGAACTCAATGTTTAAAAATAATTATAATGTGTGCATCTAAAAGAAGTTAGAAAGGAATGTGATTTTTTGTGAAAACAAATAAAAGTAAATTTTTAATAACTATTATATGTGCTATAATTACAATTTTAGCAATAATGATAACAAAATCATTTGCTATGCAAAGCTATTATAAAGTAGATTTTCAAACAGGGCTAGTTACAGCAACAAATTTATATGTTAGAAGCGGTCCAGGAACACAGTTTAAAATTGTAACATCAGTTCCAAAGAATCAATATATAAGAGTGTTTGCAGGTGTTGGAGATTGGTATGTTGTTCAAGTAGAGGGAGATTACATTGGTGCAGTAAGTAAAAAATATGTAAAGCCAATTTACCCAGGAACATCAAATCAAGGTGCATCAAATCAAGGTGCATCAAATCAAGGTGCATCAAATCAAGGTAATTCAAATTCAGGTGGCTCAAACACAGGGAACTCAGCTAACACGAATAATAACGCAGGTGCAACTTCAACAACTATGAATAGTGATGAAAAAGAAGTATTTGATTTAATAAATAAACAAAGAACTCAAAATGGTTTATCACCTTTAAAAGAAAATAGTGAACTTCAAAGAATTGCAAGAATAAAAGCACAAGATATGGTAAATAACAACTATTTTTCACACACTTCACCTATTTATGGTTCTCCTTTTGATATGATGAAAAGTTTTAAAATTTCATATAATACAGCAGGTGAAAATATTGCTGGAAATTCAAGCAATAGTAGTGCAGTTACAGCTTGGATGAATTCTCCAGGACATAGAGCAAATATTTTAAATGGAAGTTTTAATCAAACAGGTATTGGAGTAGTTAAAGGATCTAAATATGGAAAAATATATGTGCAGATGTTTATTGGAAAATAATGAAGTTGGGAGTAAAACGCTCTCAATTTTTTTGATATAAAAGCCAAAAAATAATTGAAAAAAAAGTGAAATTATGATATTATTTTATTATAAATACAAAATATGAAAGAGTAGTTTCAAAGAAATAGTTTTTCATAATTTTATTTAACTTCAAAAAATGAGAGAAAGGATGGGTTTTTAAGATGATAAAATTAGAACAATATAGAGATAAATGGTTGAGTGAGAAAATGGATGAGGTTATAGGTTTTTATCCAAGGGAATTTTATTGTTTAGATAATTTCAGTTCTTTTAAAATATTGTATAAGGGAGTACTATATTCTTCAGTTGAAGAAGCTTATCAAACTATTGGATTTATAGATAGTTGTCCTGAAATAGCTGAAAAAATAAAGAATTCTTATTCGGCACATGAAGCACAAAAAATTGCTTATGCCAATAAAGATAAAAGAAGAGAAGATTGGGATAATGTAAAAGTTTCTATTATGGAAGAATTACTTAGAGCCAAAATTGCACAGAATCCTTATGTAAAGAAAAAACTACTTGAGACAAAAGATTATACAATAGTAGAAGATTCTCCAAAAGACAATTTTTGGGGTTGGGGAGAAGATAGATGTGGTCAAAATAATTTAGGAAAATTATGGATGAAATTACGTGATGAGATAAGACAGCAAGGTGATGAACCGAGATAGACAATAAAAAGATAGTAAGAGGGGGAGTAATAATGGAAGAAAAGAAAAAAGTAAAAATAAGTATTTCTACAATTTTATTAATATTAGCAATAATCATAATTATTGTTATGGGAATTTATATATATAAAATAAATAATGAAAAAAAAGAAAATATGATGGAAAATTCAGAAAACAAAACAGGTACAAATATATCCAACGAAAAAGAAGAAAAGATAAAACAATTTTTAGCTAGTGGAAAAGTTATTTCACCTCATAATTTAATTGGAGCTGGATATCCAGATATTTACTATTTTATGGATAATGGCAATTTTTCTTATATAGCTTTACCTTACTTTAATCGAGAAGGACAAACAATAAGTTGTATTGGAACGTGGAAAATCGAAAATAATAAGCTTGTTTTGAATGTTAAGAAAGAAAAAAAGGTCAAAGGTGGAAAAATGGTTAAAGCAGAAGCAAGTGATCCAATTGATCATTTAGAAAATTACACAGAAGTAATGTCAGAGTCTACTTATACAAAAGAATATTTAATATATGATTTAATAGAAGATAAAGAAAAATCTTATAATAATTATTATTTGAAATTAGACACAATGGAGTTATTTCAGCTAAATTTAAGAGAAGATGATTATATAAAAGAATTAAAAAGTTTAGCAGAAAATGGATATGAAAATAATAGTAATGAATCTGAAGATGATGGACCACAACCAATGAATAAAAATATAGACTCACAATCAACAAGCTCAAAAGTAGTACCACAATTAGCCGGAAATTTTTATGAAATAAAATCAATAATAAAAGAATATAGAGAAAATGAAAAGGTTAAAAATTATAAATATTTTAATTATGATTTGGATTCAGATGGAACTATAGATAAAATAACACTAAAACATATTATAAACGAAAAAGAAGAAGAATATTCTTCTGATAGAAATTATTATTCATTGGAATATAATGGAAAGTCAATTTATGATCATTGGAATGGAATGGGCTCAGTTGGTATTGTAGATTTAGATAGTAGAGACAAATACTTAGATATTTGGGTTTATGATGATGGACCTAGTGATGATCCTGGTTATTATTTTTTTAGAAAAGTTGGAAATAAAATAATAAAAATGGGCGAACTTGGCGTAGAAAGAAGTTTTTTGTGTGATGGAAAAGGAAGAATATTGGCTGCTCATAGAGATATGCCATGGATAAGTCCACAAGTATATAATTGCTATTATACAATAGAAAACAATAAATTTAAGAAACATACTTTAGATTTTTCATATAATAAAAATTATGAATATACCTCGAGCACAGGATTTTTTACAACTGATTTAGAAAATCTAAAAAAATTTGAAAAAGACGATTCAAAAAATGGAGATACACAAGAATTAATTGCTTTAGGAAAAAAATATAATATAAATAAGTTAGATAAAAATGCAAAATTTAAAGTAATAGAGTTTATCAAAGCAGAAGAATATTCACCAGTTGATATAAAAGTAAAATTATCTGATGGAACAGAAGGATATTTGATTCATCCTTATGGAAGATTTTATATTTATGACTAAAATAATTAAAAAAATAATCAAAAGTATATCGGAGGTAATATAATGAAAAAATTAACAATTGAGCAAAAAAGAGAAAGATTAAAGAGAGGGTTAAAGATAGAACTAGAAACTAGGGTAGATCCTAAAGCAGAAAGAAGAAGGAAAAAAGAACTTGAAAAATTGGCTAAAAGATTTGGTAGATACATCAGTGGAGAAAGAGACTAAAAGTACTAGTACTTGTATAAATCACCTTTATTGATGACAATATTCTTACTGAACTGTAGTCAAAATAGTTTTAACAAATTTTCAAAAATACTTGAAAATTCAAACCAAATATGGTATTATATACATAATAATTAAAAAATCCAATTAAAAAGCAAAGTATGTATTTTGAGATTATATAATAGAGAGAAGGGCTTAGGCTGGAAACCTTCATATACAATATACAGAAATTTCACTTTTTAGGACCTTTTATCAAATCAAAAGAGAGTAGTAAGAGGCGGTTGCGACGTTAAAGCTATAAATGAGGTCAAATTTAAATTGATAAAATTAGGTGGTACCACGGAAATATAAATCCATTTCGTCCTATAGAAGCATAGGCGAAGTGGATTTTTTGTGGTTTAAGGTTACTTTTTTCCTCCGTCACAAAAAGTAACCACAGAAAGGAGTAGATAGAATGGAAGAACAAATTAAAAATATTGCAGAAAATGCAATAAAAGAAATTGAAAATGCACAAAATGCAAATTCTTTATATGATATACGTGTAAAGTATTTAGGTAAAAAAGGTGAATTTACAGCGGTTTTAAGAGGAATGAAAGATTTGTCTGCGGAGCAAAGACCTGTAATTGGAGGAATGGTAAATAAGTTTAAAGAAAAACTTGAAGAACTTATTTCAGAAAAAGAAAAACAATTTGCAAATCTAGAATTACAAAGAAAGCTAAAAGAAGAAAAAATAGATGTTACATTACCTAGCACAAAAGTTACAAGAGGAAGTAAACATCCACTAAATAGAGTAATTGAAGAAATAGAAGATTTATTTGTGTCTATGGGATATGATGTAGTAGAAGGACCAGAACTTGAAACAGATGAATTCTGTTTTGAAAGATTAAATTTACCCAAAGGACATCCTGCAAGAGATATGCAAGATAGTTTCTATATCACAACAGAATATCTTTTAAGAACTCAAACATCTGCTGTTCAAGCAAGAGCAATGCTTGCAAATGAAGAAAAAAGTCCAATTAGAATTATAGTACCTGGAAAGACATATAGAAGAGAAGATGATGCAACACACTCACATCAATTTAATCAAGTAGAAGGTTTAGTAATAGATGAAAATATTACGCTTGCACACTTAAAAGGAACACTTGAAGTGTTTATGAGAAAGCTACTTGGAGAAAAAACAGATTTAAGATTTAGACCTAGTTATTTCCCATTTACAGAGCCAAGCTATGAGGTAGATGTATCATGCTTCAAATGTGGAGGAAAAGGATGCAACCTTTGTAAGCAAACAGGATGGATTGAACTTTTAGGTGCAGGTATGGTTCATCCAAATGTTTTAAAAATGAATGGATATGACCCTGAAAAATATACAGGTTTTGCATTTGGAACAGGATTAGACAGACTCGCAATGTTTAAATATGGAATTACAGATATGAGATATTTATATAGAAATGATGTAAGATTTTTAAAACAATTTGATGGAATGGATGTAGAATAAAGGAGGAAACATGAAAAAAAATATAATAAAAATATTATCTGTTTTATTAGTTATAATACCGATGATTGTTTTTCTAAATATCAGTTCGTTAGACGAAGAGAAAGTAAAGAATATAAATATTATAGTATTGAGTATTTTTGAGATAATAAATATAGGAATTATGATATATTGTTTAGCAGTAGATAACAAAAATAAAGTAATTATGGCTATTATATTCTTTTTCATTATAATATCTATATTTATACCTATCTATGATATAAGATATACATATGCTCCAACCGGACCAGGTAGCGAACTTATGGGATTAGCATTGAAAGAGGAAAAAAGAGATATGTATGGAATTGATATAAAAGGATTTTTAGAATTATTTAAATAAAATTGTAAAGGAGAATTGTTATGAAATTAAGTTTAAATTTTGTAAAAGACTATATAGATTTGCCAGAAGACTTAGATGCAAAGCAAATCGCAGAAGATATGACATTACATAGTAGTGAATATGATGAAGCTGGAAAATTAGTAAATGCTAGCAATTTAACAATTGGAGAAGTTGTAGAATGTGAAATGCATCCAGATTCAGACCACTTACATATATGTAAAGTAAATATTGGAAAAGAAGTTTTAGATATTGTTTGTGGTGCTCCAAATGTAAGAAAAGGACTTAAAGTTATTGTTGCACTTCCTGGAGCAAAACTTCCAGGAGGAGAAATAAAAAAAGGAGTAATAAGAGGTCAAGAATCTAATGGAATGCTTTGTTCAATGTTAGAGCTAGGAATTGAGAATAAGTTTGTTGATGAAATAGATAAAACAGGAATTCATGAATTTCCTGCAGATGCACCTATTGGAGAAGATCCAATTAAATACATGGGACTTGATGATGAAGTAATAGACTTTGAATTAACAGCAAACAGAGGAGATTTGCTTAGCATTTTAGGTATGGCTTATGAGCTTGGGGCAATATATGATAAACCTGTAAAAGAAATTGATTTAACTCACAAAGAAAATAATGAAGATATAAATGATAGTTTTAAAGTAGTTGTAAATACAGATAATTGTTCAATTTTCTTAGCTAAAAAGGTTAAGAATGTGTGCATTAAAGAAAGCCCACAATTTATAAAATCAAGATTAATAGCTTCAGGAATAAGACCAATAAATAATGTTGTAGATATAAGTAACTATGTAATGCTAGAAACTGGTCAGCCTTTACATTTCTATGATGCAGATAAATTAGATGGAATGCTAGAAGTTAGAATGGCTGAAACGCAAGAAAAACTTACGACTCTTGATGGAATTGAAAGAACTTTGCATAATGAAAATATTGTTATTTCTGATGGAAAAAGAGCAATTGGGCTAGCAGGAGTTATGGGTGGACTTGATACAGAAATTACAGACACAACAAAAAATATCATTATAGAAGCTGCAATATTTGATGGAGTAAAGGTAAGAAAAACTTCAAAAGAGCTTATAAGAAGTGAGGCAAGTAATAGATTTGAAAAAGGATTAGATCCAAATAGAACATATATGGCACAGGATAGAGCATGCAAATTACTAGAAGAATATGCAGATGGAGAAGTAGTTGGAGGAACGAGTAAATATGATACTACTTCATTAGAAAATAAAGAAATAGAAGTAAAATTTGCAGAAATAAATAAAGTTCTAGGCCAAAATATTCCTGATAAAGAAATTTTAGATATATTTAGAAGATTAGGTTTTACATATAAAGAGACAAAAGAAGGAGCGATTGTTTCTGTTCCTACAAGGAGAATTGATATTAACATAAAAGAAGATTTAAATGAGGAAATTGGAAGAATATATGGAGTAAACAATATTGAAGGAGTTCTTCCAGAGATGCCTTTAAAACGTGGAAAATATGATAGAACTACAAGAGAAATAAGAAACAAAATGATAGGTCTTGGATTAAACGAAACTTTATCTTATGTTTTAGTTGCAGAAAATGAGGCAAAAGAGTTTGTTAAAGATGATAATGAGTCTATAAAACTTTTAGATCCAATGTCAGAAGATAGAAATACATTAAGAAATAGTATCATTCCTTCGTTAATGAACATATATGAATACAACAAAGCAAGAGACAACAAAGATGTATCAATATTTGAAATTGCAAAAGTATTTTATAAAAATGGAGAAAATTATGGAGAAGAAAAACATTTAGCAGCATTAATGACAGGTGAATATTACCAAGGAATTGGAAGTTCTAAAAATGTTGACTTCTATATAATTAAGGGAGTAGCAGAAGAAATTTTAGACTATTTAGGCTACAAAAATAGATATAGTTTTGTTGCAGATGAAGCAAAAATTGCAAAAGAATTCCATCCAGGAGTATCTGCAGTCATATCTGTAAATAATGATATTGTAGGAGTTATAGGAAAAGTTCATCCTTCTATTTGTGAAGAAGATGTATTTGCTTTAGAAATAAATTTAGATAAGCTTTTAGCTAAAAAAGTTGGAAAAATGAAATTTAAAGATATTTCAAAATTCCCATCAGTTAATAAAGATTTAGCTGTTGTAGTTGATAAAGATATGGAAGCTCAAACAATTGCAATGCAAATAAAAAAATCTGCAGGTTCAATTTTAAATGAAGTAAAAGTATTTGATGTTTATACAGGTAAAGGAATTGATGAAGATAAGAAGAGTATAGCATTTTCACTTAATTTTGGAAAAATGAATGCAACTTTAACAGATGAAGAGATTAATGGTGCTATGGAAAAGATTATTAAAGATTTGGAAAATAAGTTGGGGGCAAGTTTAAGAGCATAATGAAAAGAAATGTTTTTTATGTATATAAAATATAAATGTGAGAAAAATAATGTAATTCTTTTTTGCATAATATTACAATGATTATGATATATAAAATATCCTATATTTTCCAAATTTACAAAAAAATCACAAAAAAAATTTTGACTTTTTCCAAATTTTGTAGTATAATAGAAATGTAAGTTACATAAATAAAGTAACCTAAAATTTGCTGAAAGGGGAGATTACAAAAATGTTTAATATAGGAGATAAAATAGTATATCCAATGCACGGAGCAGGAGTAATTGATGCTATAGAAGAAAAAGATATTTTAGGGGAAAAACAAGCATATTACATATTAAAAATGCCAGGAGAAGTAAAGGTAATGGTACCAGTAGATAAGGCAGAACAAGTAGGAGTAAGAAATATTATAGATAAAACTTCAGCAGATAAGGTATTTACAGTATTATCTCAAGATGAAACAGAAATGGAAAAAAATTGGAACAAAAGATACAGAGACAATATGGACAAACTAAAAAGTGGAGACATATACGAAATTGCAGATGTTGTTAGAAACTTAAGTTTTAAACAAAAAGAAAAAGGACTTTCAACAGGTGAGAAAAAAATGTTAGTTAATGCTAAACAAATTCTAGTTAGCGAATTAGTTTTAGCAGAACAATCAAATAAAGACGAAATGGAAGAATTAGTAGATACAAAGATAAATAATTCATTTATGTTATTTAGGGGAAGTGATGACATAAAGACAAGTGTAGTAGAAAAATTTATACCTTTTAATGGAGCAGTTGCAAATGCTTCAAGTGTTACAGATGCTACACAAAATAATTAGGTTAAATAGCAATTAAGTGCTAAAGATTGAAAAATAATATTATAGGGGCATAATTATACTTATGTATAGTTGTGTCTTTTTTTGAAATTTTTGAATACTGTATTGACATATTATTCCTTTTAAGGTATAATATAAATACAGCAAGTAAAGGAGCATCTAATGTACGATATAGATTTTTATGAAGATATACATGGAAAAAGTGAAGTGTATGAATATATACAACAATTAAGGCAAAATTTAAACAAAAAGAATAAACAAAAACTAAAAAAAATAGATATGTATATAGATTTATTAGCACAAGAAGGATTAAAACTTAAAGAACCATATATAAAAAAATTAGATAAAGAAATATGGGAATTAAGACCTTTAAGAGATAGAATATTATTTGCAAGTTGGTGTAATAATAAATTTGTGTTATTAAGTGTTTTTATGAAAAAAACTCAAAAAACGCCAAAGAAAGAAATCGAAAAAGCTATGAGATATTTGGAAGATTATAAAAAGAGGAGTGAATAGAATGGATAAATTTAAAAAATGGAAAGATGTGAAAAAAGAAATTGAAGCAGATTTCACACCAGAAGACATTGAAGAAATGGAACTTGAAAAACAAATTATATTGGCTACTATAGAAGCAAGAAAAAATGCGAAATTAACTCAACATCAGTTAAGCGAGAAAACAGGGATAATTCAATCATCTATTGCTAAAATAGAAAATTTTTCTAGAACTCCACAGTATACAACATTAATGAGACTACTATATCCAATGGGATATACTTTAAAAGTGGTTCCATTAAAGAAGAAGAAAATATAAAAATGATTGTAGACAATAAAAGAAACGTAAAGAGAAATAATATTTTATGCAAAATATTAATTGATTATACAAAACAAAACGTGTTTTTGTGAGAATTTTATCTTGAATTTTATGAATAAAAATGGTATAATCAAGAAAAATAAATATGGAGGTAAAAAAATTATGGAATTAAAAGGAAGTCAAACAGAGAAGAACTTAATGGCAGCATTTTCAGGAGAGTCAGAAGCAAGAAACAAATACACATATTTTGCAAGTAAAGCAAGAAAAGAAGGATATGAACAAATTGCAGCAATATTTGAAGAAACAGCTCTTAACGAAAAAGAGCATGCTAAAATTTGGTTTAAGTTATTAAATGGTGGAGAAATTCCATCAACACTAGAAAATTTAAATGCAGCTGCAGCAGGAGAAAATTTTGAGTGGACAGATATGTATGATGGATTTGCAAAAACTGCAAGAGAAGAAGGATTTGATAGAATTGCATATCTATTCGAAGCAGTTGGACAAATAGAAAAAGAACATGAAGCAAGATATAAAAAATTAATAGAAAATCTTCAAGATGGACTAGTATTTAGTAAAGATGGAGATAAGATTTGGAAATGCAGAAATTGTGGACATATTGTAGTTGGAAAAGAAGCTCCTGCAGTTTGCCCTGTATGTAGCCATCCACAAAGTTATTTTGAAATAAAAGCAGAAAACTATTAATATAAGAAAAAGTTTTAATATGCTTGAAGAAATAATTGTTTTATTTAATTAATGTAAACTACGAAAATATACTAGAATATGAAAAAAGCCTTATTTAAGTTATTAATACTAAATGAGGCTTTTTATGTAATAAAATTGTAAAAAAAATGTAATAAAAATGTAATATTCTTCGAAAGACTTTAAAAGACAACGGAAATAAGGTTTTCCAAATAATGGAGTATTTACAAAAAAAAAAGAAAATGTTAAAATCAAAATAGAAAAAATAAATAAAAAAAGGAGAAATGACAAATTATGAAGAAAAACAAAAAAACGGCTTATAATAAGCAAAGACAAATTACTAAAAATGGTAATAAAAAAGTATTTAAAATACCGCTATTTTTAATTATGATTATTATAGCTTTATTATCATTTGTTGTTGTAAAATTTAATACAAATAGTATTATTTTTACTCAAACAAACGGAAAACAAGATCACAGTCTTGCAAATTCTACAGAATATACAGCAGAAGAAATTGGACAAGTTGGTTTAGTAAACCAATCTGTTGTTACTCAAACTAAAACTGGAACAGGACCATTTGATAGTGATAATAATCCAGGAAATGATAAAGATGAAAATAATAATATAGTTCGTTCATTTGATCAGATTACATATACTGTTGAAAATACAATTAAACTAAAAGATGAATCAACAGGATTAAGCTATAAAGGTGGTGTTCTTCAAATAAAAGCAGAACTTCCTGCAGAACTAGCAGGATATGCAAAATGGGACTTAAATTCAATGGCTTGGGCAGAAGAAGCTACACTTTCAGAAAATGGATTGATATTTACAGCAAAATATCCATTATCAAAATGGGTAGTAACGGTTCCAGGAAAGCAAACAATATCTTATGTTGTACAAGTATTAGGCGCAAAAAATAATACAGAGATAACACCTACATTTACAACAAGTTTAGTTGGAAATGCAGAAAGTGAAAATTGTATAGTAACAGCTCCTATAACAAAGGTAAGTGCTGCACCAAAATTAAATGTTCAAATAAAAAAGATGTCAGATGATAGCTTAAATTATAAAGGATATTTTGAACCTAGCTCAGGAAATGAAGTTAGTTCAAAAACTACCACTTCAATATACGGACGTATGCAAGGATATGGAATAACTTTACAATTATACAATACAACAGAAGATAAAGCTTTAAAAGGTATTGAAATACCAAAAGGAAATATTACTTTTGATATATCACTTGCAGAAAAGTTAGGAACAACAGATGTTACAAGTCAAGCAAATTATACTCCTGTTTTATGGGATTATAATGAAAATATCACTTCTAATTATGGAAAAAACGGAAAAAGATTTGATTGGAATGGATATACAAATTCTACTAGAGCAACGGTGGCTGCACCATATAATTCAATGCAAGAAGATTTACCAGATATTAGAAAAGTATATGAATGTTGCTATAATGGTGGAAATTGGACTTTAGTACAAGATAGTAGCAACAAAACACTATACCATGTAACTGTAAATGGATACGAATTTGATCCAAATTTAGTATTTCCAATAAACAATGGAGCAAGAAATAATCCTAATTTAATTGAATATGGAAAAAATATAGGAAGTTTCAGTTCTGGATTTATTCAAGTAATTGCTCAAATACCAGAAACAGTAACTTCAACAGAAGATTTATATTTAAGAGCAACAGTATCTAATCTTAGATTTACATCATTAAGTGATGAAATTCAAACTGAAGATCAACAATCAAGTGATAATGAGTCTAATAAAAACATTACATTATATCCTCCTGGAGCTTTGTCAAAAGCACAATGGTTTAACAATAAGAATACAACAGAGCCACTTGCTACTGCAAATGCAGCATTATCTTCAACAAATCAAAATGGAGATGCATATATAAGCAAGAATTCAGAATTCTATATGGAATCATTAATAACATATACAAATGGAGATACTGTATTTAAAAGATATAATGTTTTACAAAAATTTGATGATAAGGGAATTGAACCATTAGATGATTCAAATACAAATTCTGCAAGATATAAGGTTGGAAGAAGCTCAATAGCAGAACAAGGAAATGTTAAAGTACTATATGCTGCAAAGCCTAATAAAAATGGTTGGACAGATGATACTGAAATGCAAAATACAAGAGAAGAAGAATTAGTATACTTTACAACTTATGCAGAATTAAAAGAGCAAGGATATACATGTGTAGGTATATTATATGAAAATACAAATGCAAAATTATATTCAGGAGTTCAAGTTGCATATGATATTAAAATGAAAGTAAAAGATACAGCTGAAATAGGAAAAGTTTATGCAACAACAAATGATTTTAGAGCTTGGGCAACAGACCAAGATTTTACATGGGAAGGAAAAACATTTACATATAATAACAACACATTACAATACAGTAATTTAAACTATCCAAGTGTAGATAGATATATTTACAATAATAATTCATCAACAGCATTTAAAATGTATACAAAAACAGAATATGATGAAAATGGTCAAATTGTAGATGGAACACATGGCGGTGGATTCCGTTCAGGAAGCTCACTTTTAATAGTAGGAGCAGACTTAAAAGTTAACAGAGAAATAAATGATAAGGTAAATGAAGAACCAAAAGTAAATTATGATTTAGGAAAAAGTGAACTTGAAGCAGAATTTAAAATAACACCTTCTTTAACAAATGACAAACTTGAAGCAGGCTCAATATCAGGCATAAAAGTAAAAATAACAGATACATTACCAAAAGGATTAACATATATAGAAGGAAGCAGTAATTCAGGTGAACCTACAATTACGTCAAATTCAGATGGAACAACAACATTAGTATGGTATAAAGATAATTGCTCTGTAAATAACGAGATAGAACCTATAATATATAAAGCTAAAATAGATGAAACAACAAAAAATGGAGTTCAATATTTAACAACTACACAAATAGAAGAAGTTGTTCCATCAGGACAAACATCAGATATAGGAACTAGCCCATTAACAGCAAGGACTTCAACAAATACAATACAAATAGTAAACCTTGCAACATATAATTTATATAAAACAACAAGTACACCTTTAATAGATGTAAATGGAACAGGAAAATTCAAAGTTACAGCAGTTAACATTACAGATAATGATGTAACAGATTTTCAATTACTTGATGTATTACCATATAATGAAGATGGTAGAGGAACAAATTATACTGGAACTTATGAGGTTTCAAAAATAACTCTAAAACAAATCGACTCAAATACAGGAGCAACTTTACCAATAACAAATCTTAAACTATATAAGACAACAGATGATACTGTAAAAGATGAAGGATCATGCAAAGATACAAATTTTGCTACAGGTACAAGTTGGACAGAAATCACATCTGGTCAAACAATAAATGAAAGTATAGTAGGATTTGCTGTAAAAGGAACATTATCAAGAAATGCTAAATTGGAAATAGATATAGTAATTAAAACAAATGGAAATAAAACAGGAGATATATATCAAAACCAAGCAGAAGCTCAAACAAATATAGAAACAGATCCTATGATTTCTCCAATAGTAGGAATAGAAGTAATAAGCAGAACAATAGAAGGAACTATATGGGAAGATACAAATAAAGATGGTTTAATTTCTTCAGATGAAACAAAATTAAAAGATATAACAGTAACATTAGTAAAAGAAGATGGAACAAATGCAAAAGATATAAATGGACAAGATATAGAGCCAATAACTACAAATGCAGATGGATATTATAAATTTGACAAAATAGCAAAAGGAAAATATAAAGTTAAAATAACTGTACCTTCAAAATATAATACAACAAATAAAAATGTTGGTGAAGATGAAACTTTAAATAGTAAAATAAATACAAATGGTGAGACAGATGTAATAACAGGATTAAACACATCAGAACCAGCAAATGTAAAAAATCAAAATGCAGGATTAGTTTTAAAAGAAACAAAAGTTACTGTAAGACATTATATTGAAGGAACAGAAACACATGTACCTTTAAAAACAGGAGGAGAAGCACAAGATGAAACAAAAAATGGAAAAGTAGGAGATAGATATGAAACAGCACCTGTAGAGACAGCAGATCAATATGAATTAGTTGCAACTCCAACAAATAGTAGTGGAAATATGACAGAAGACGAAATAGTAGTAACATATTACTATAAACTAAAAAAATATCCATATACAGTAAACTATTATGATAAAGATACAAACGAAAAAATTAAAACTACAAAAGATGGTGATGAAACAACTTATGGAACAAAAATACAAGTTGCAGATGAAAAAGAAACATTTGATAAATATGAATTTGCTTCATCAAATGTAAATGGAAATGAGGCAGCTACAGAATTAAGTATAGGAACAAATGTAAATGAAAATGTTATTAACTTATACTATACAAAGAAAAAAGGAAAAGTAATCGTAAAATATGTTGACAAAAACACAGGAGAAGAAATTCCAGGAGCAAATGGACAAAGTTTAAGAGAAAGTAAATCAGACAAAGTAGATGAGCCATATACTACAGAAAAGAAAACAATAGAAGGATATACTTTTGTAGAAAATACAGATAATACAACAGGAACATATACAGTAGCTAGTGTTGAAACACCAATAGAAGTTATTTATTATTATAAGAAAAATACAAAAGTAACAGTAAATCATATTGATAAAAAGACAGGTGAAGAAATACCAGAAGCAAATGGAGATGACTCAACTGTAACACATAATGGATTAGTAGGAGATAGTTATACAGCAGCATCTAAGAATTTTGAAAATTATGTATTAGTTGAAAAACCTGATCCTGAAACTGTAACATTAACACCTGAAGAAATTGTACTTAACTACTATTATAGTTTTTCATCAGCAAAATTAATAGAAAAACATATTGACGACATAACTGGAGAAACTCTATATAATGAAGAACATAAAGGAAATGAAGGAGATAGCTATAATATTCCATCAAAAACATTTGAAGGATATGAACTTGTAAATACAAAATTACCAACAAATGCACAAGGAACATATACTAAAGATACAATAACAGTAACATATTATTATAGATATCCTACAAAAGTAACAACAAAATATATAGATAAATCAACAGGAAAAGAAATAAAAAATGATGATGGAACTCCATCAAAAGAAGAGAAACCAGGATATGCAGGAGAAGATTATTCAACAACAGCTAAGAGTTTCAAAGAATATGATTTAATTGAAGAAGAATTACCAACAAATGCTGAAGGAAAAATGACTAAAGAAGAAATAGAAGTAAAATACTATTATCTTCAAAAATCAGCAGGAGTAATAGAAAATCACTATGACATAATTACAGGTGAAAAACTTGTAGATGAAAAGAAATATACTGGACATGTTGGAGATAAATTTGAAACATCAAGTAAAGTAATAGATGGATATGAACTTGTTAAAGTAGAAAAAAATGGTGAAGAAGTAAAAAATAAATCAAACATCAAAGGTGAAATGGAAGAAAAAGAAATAAAAGCAGACTATTACTATGTAAAGAAAACAAAAGTTACAACAAAATATGTGGATAAATCAACAGGAAAAGAAATTGAAAAACCAATAGAAATTCCAGGAGTTGAAGGTGATGAATATACAACAGAGCCAAAAGATATTCCTGACTATGATTTAATAAAAGAAGAATTACCAAAAAATAAAGACGGAAAAATGACAAAAGATGAAATAGTAGTTATTTATTATTATAAGAAAAAAGCAACTGTTGAAGTAAAATATGTAGAAGAAAAGACAGAAAATGAAATTGAAAAAACAGAAAATATAGCTGGTTATGTTGAGGATCCATATAAAACAGAGAAAAAAGATATTAAATACTACAATTTTGTAAAATCTACAGATAATACAGAAGGAAAAATGAAAGATGGAAAAATTGAAGTAAAATATTATTATCGCAAGAAAACATTTAACCTTAAAGCAGAAAAAGAAATTGCAAGTATTATAATTAATGGTTCGGAGAAAAAAGTAAATAGTGATATAGCAAAAAGAGAAATAAAGAAAAAAGACATAACAAATACTGATTTACAAGTAAAATACAGAATTAAAGTTACAAATGATGGAGAATTGGCAGGAAGTGCTACTCTTAAAGAAAGTATTCCAAGTGGATTTGAAATGAAAAAAGGAGACAATAAGAATTGGAAAATTTCAGGTAAAACTGCAACAATAAAAATAGACAACTTAAATCCTGGTGAAACAAAAGAATTTACAGTAGTACTAACATGGAAAAACAATGGAGAAAACTTTGGAACAAAACAAAATACAGTAGAATTAACTAACATAAAAAATGAAGCAGGTTTCGAAGAAACAAATAAGGAAGATAATTCTGACAAAGCAGATATGATTATATCTTTAGCTACAGGGGAGAAGAATGTTAGAAACATTATAATTATAAGTGCATCTGCATTAGTAATTGTAGCAATTATAATAAAAAGACGTAGAAATTCTGTAGAAAGATAAAATTATATTAACTAGATACTGAATTTAATAGTGGCTAAATGTCAATAGTTGGGGTGGAAAACCATAAAAGTTTTCTACCTCATTATTGTTTTTTTATTTTAGGTTTAGAAATTAGAGAAGCAATATATCCAAAAAATACTGCCGCAGCAATTCCTCCTGCACTTGCTTTAAGTCCACCTGTAAAAGCACCGATTAAGCCATTTTCTTTTACAGCTTCAATCGTTCCTTTGGCCAAGTTGTAACCAAATCCAGTAAGAGGGACAGTAGCTCCAGATCCAGCAAAGTCTACAAGATATTTATATATTCCGAGTCCTCCTAAAATAACACCTATTGTAACATAAGCAACTAAAATTCTAGCAGGTGTAAGTTTAGTTTTATCTATTAAAATTTGTCCGATTACACAAAGTGAACCACCAATTACAAAACATCTAAGTAATTGCATCCAATCAATACTATTTATAAAATCCATTTTATAAAATCCTTTCTGTATTATTATAATTATAAAATTTAATCTAAAATGTGTATTAAAAAGCAAAACTTAATTAAAAACAGAAGTACATAATAACTTTTGGATTAAATTTTAATATAGCAAAATTAAGTTTTTTATTAAATTTCAATACTAATTGCGTGAGCAATTCCAGGAATTGACTCACCTTGTTGTGAACTCATAGAATTCATAAGAGCTCCTGTTGCAATTAACAAAATTCGTTTTAATTTTTTTTCTTTTAATTGTTTAAATAAATATCCTGAAAATACACTTGCGCAACAACCACAACCACTGCCACCCGAGTGAGTATCCTGCTTTTCTTTATCAAAAATCAAAACGCCACAATCGTTGTACACAGAATTAATATTATATCCTGAATTTTTGCACAAATCTATTAAAATGTCTTTTCCAATATGTCCTAAATCTCCTGTAAGAATTGCATCATAATAATTTGGACTTCTTCCTGTGTCTTTAAAATGTGTTATTAATGTTGAGTGTGCCGCAGGTGCCATTGCAGCTCCCATATTATTTGCATCTTTAATTCCCATATCCACTATTTTTCCTGAAGTTATACTTGTAATAAAAGGACCTTGTCCATTTTTTGCAATAATTGAGCTTCCAGAACCTGTAACAGTCCATTGCGAAGTAGGAGGTCTTTGATTTCCAAGTTCAAGAGGAAATCTGAATTGTTTTTCAGAACTACAAAAATGGCTTGAAGCAGAAATTAAAACATAGTTTATTCCATTTTCAACTAAAATAGAAGCTAAAGATAAACCTTCAACAAAAGTTGAACAAGCACCAAATATCCCAAAAAATGGAATATTCAAATCTCTTAATCCAAAACTTGAAGATATACATTGATTAAGCAAATCACCTGCAAAGCAATACTCTATTTTATTGGCAGGGATACCTGATTTTGAAATTACCATATTTGCAGTTTCTTTTACAATTTTGCTTTCAGCCTTTTCCCAAGTTTTTTCACCCCACATTTCATCTTCTAAACATTTGTCAAAATATTTTGCTAAAGGACCATTAGATTCTTTTGGACCTACAATAGTTGCACAATCCACAATTGTTGGTGGATTATCAAATTTTATTGTTTGTTTTCCTAATTTTTGCATTTTACGTATCCTTTCTTTGTATACAATTGTGTGAAAGTCTTTTTTAATCACATAATCAGCATATTATTAAAATAAATTGTATAATTTTGAAATTATAAAGAATATTAATTTAATAGCAATATCTACTAAACTAAAGTTGCAGGACTATTAAAAAGTAAATAAGCAATTCCTACGATTATAGCAGTAGAAATACCATAAACCAAAACAGGACCTGCAACTGTAAACATTTTACTACCTACTCCCATAACATATCCTTCAGATTTGTATTCCATGGATGGAGCAACAATTGAATTTGCAAATCCAGTAATTGGAACTAAAGAACCTGCACCTGCAAATTTTCCTATTTTATTAAAGATATTTAAACCTGTTAAAAATGCACTTATAGCAATTAAAACAATAGATACTATTGTACCTGAAATTTCTTTATCAATTCCTTTATATAAACAAAAATCCATTATAATTTGTCCAATTGAGCAAATTAAACCTCCAACCCAAAAAGCGTTAAAACAATTTTTTAAAGTAGGGGAGTTAGGTGATTTTTGATTTACATATTCTTGATATTCTTTCTGCGTGTTTAATGGGTTTTCCATATTAGTTTTTCCTTTCAAAAATTATTTTCTTAAATAATTAATATATAAATTTTTTAATTAATGTCTTAAGTCGCATTGCTCCGGCGCATTAATTTCAAAATTGATATATTAATTAGTTTTTTCAAAAAAGGGAAAAATATACATGAAATATTGAAAAAGTTTAAAATTTGATATATAATAGATGTGTAGTTCAAATGGATAGAAGGAGAAAAATATGGTAGAAGATAGCCAAATTAAAGCAGAAGTATCACCTTTTGCAATTAGAAAAGGTGAAATAAAAATATTTGATGGTCAAGATGGATATGTTTCTATGAACCAAATAGTACACAAAATTAATATAGGACATATTACAGATATTCATTTTGCAATTTTAGAATTGGTAAATGAATTTGAATTTATTACATCACGTCAATTAATGCAAATGCTTGAGTTTAAAGGATATGATGTAGGTTCACAAGATAAATTAAACAACAAATTAGAATCACTTGTTAAATCAAAAGTTTTAACAAGATATTTCTTTAATTCAGATGAAGGCAAAGGAACTTATAGAATTTATTGTTTAGAAAAAATGGGTAAATATTTACTTGGAACAAGAGAAATAGAATGTAAATGGCAACAATCTGATAACACAAAACCAGTATCTATGATAAAAAAAAGATTAGCAGGAAATCAAGTCATTATTGCATATTTACAAAAAGTAAAAGTATTTGATTCATATATAGTAAAACCTACTTTAAAAGCAAAAATGATGGGAAAAGTTTTTAAAGCAAGTGGTGGAGCTGTAAAACTAACAAAGAACAAAAAGTCAATAGAATTTCTTTTTGAAGTTATAAGAAGAGAAGATAATTGGCAAACAAAATTTGTAGAAAAGATGAAATTTTATAAAGATTTCTATGATAATTTTGTACCAATGGATTCAGGATTTGAAGGATTACCACAGCTTATTTTAGTATGTGAAGATGATAAACATATGGCAGAAACATTTAAAGAAATAGTTATGAATAAAATAGAATTAAAAAATATAAATCTTTATTACACAACAGATTTAAAACAAATAAATACTTCTTTAGATAAATCTTTAACAGAATTTAAATTAGATCCTGAGACTAAGAAATATAAGGTTTATGTGCCTGAATTAAAGGTATTAGGGTAAAATTAAATTAAAAAAGCTTAGTATATTAATAAAAATATGCTAGGCTTATTTTTTTTGAAATTTTTTGAAAAAATTTCAAAAAACTATTGCAAAATATATAAAAGTGTTATAAAATTTAATTGAAGTGGTAAAAAGTGGTTTGAAGTGGTATAAAAAGTGAGGTGAAATTCTTATGCTAATAGGTGAATATGAACATACAATAGACGCAAAAGGAAGGCTTTCAATGCCATCAAAACTTCGCAGAGATATGGGTGAGGCATTTATAGTTACAAAAGGACTTGATGGATGTCTATTTGCATTTTCACAGGAAGAGTGGAAGAATTTTGAAACTAAGTTAAAATCACTACCATTATCAGATAAGAATGCAAGAAATTTTGTAAGATTTTTCTTAGCAGGAGCAACAGAATGCGAAATTGACAAACAAGGAAGATTTTTAATACCAAGCAATTTAAGAATAGCAGCAAATTTAGAAAAAGAAGCAGTAATAATTGGAGTTGGAACAAGACTTGAAATATGGAATAAAGATGTTTGGATTTCAAAAGATGAAGAAATTTCAGCAGACGAAATTGCAGAAAATATGACAATGCTAGGTATATAAAGAAGATATAACTTTAGGCAACTAAATTAATAGAAAAACAACTATTATGTATATAATCCTTTAAAAAGGTTTATATAAATTTCTAAAGAAAATACAAAGAAACAAATGAAAATAAAAGGGAACGTAGAAGACTTAAGCAAAGTTATTAAGGGAACAAAAAAGTACGTAAGAAAAATAAATAATAAACTATAATGTACAAATGCAAAGTTATTAAAGTAACTAAATATACCAAGGAAAGTGAAAGTACAAAAAATACATAAGATTTCAAATAAAAACACAAGATGAAATATGATGATATAAAATATTGCAAAAGAAAAAAATATAACAAATGATTAATAATTATTTACATAAGAAAAAAGGAAAAATGAATAAAGCTTTAAATCTAAAGAAAACTTACTAAAGATAATTTGTATCCAATTTATACCAAAGAATAATTACTTACATATCAAGCAACTGGTATAATAAAAATCAGTTGCTTGAATTTAATATATTAATAAGCTATAATAATTATTAAAATAGTTTTGAAATATATACAAAACGAGGTGGAAAAATTGGAATTTAAGCACAAACCAGTATTATTAAAAGAATGCATAGAAGGTTTAAATATTAAAAGAAATGGTATCTATGTAGATGGAACACTTGGAGGAGCAGGACATAGTAAAGTGATTTTGCAAAATTTGTCAGATAAAGGACTTTTAATAGGAATAGATAGAGACAAAGATGCTTTGCAAGCTGCAAAACAAAATTTAGCAGAATATAAAAATGTAAAATATATATATGGAAACCATGATGATATTAAAGAAATATTAGAAGAAATAGGAATAGAAAAAGTTGATGGAATACTCTTAGATTTGGGAGTTTCATCATATCAATTAGATGAAAGAAATAGAGGTTTTAGCTATTTGGGAGAAAATGTGCTAGATATGAGAATGGACAAAACTCAGACTCTTACAGCTAAAACTGTTATAAATACTTATAAAGAAGAGAATTTGGCAAATATTATTTATGAATATGGAGAAGAGAAATTTTCGAGAATTATTGCAAAAAATATTTGTAAATATAGAAAAAATAAAGAAATAGAGACCACAAAAGAATTAGTAGAGATAATAGAAAATTCAATACCAAAATCAAAGCAAAATGGAGGGCATCCAGCTAAGAAAACTTTTCAAGCGATTAGAATTGAAGTTAATAATGAAATAAAGCCTTTAGAAAAAACAATATCAGATTGTATAGATGTTTTAGCACCTGGAGGAAGATTATGTGTTATTACATTTCATTCGTTAGAAGATAGAGCAGTAAAAAACTCATTTAACAAAGCAAAAGGAATTTGTACATGCCCAAAAGATTTACCGTATTGTGTATGTGGTGCAAAAGAGTTAGGTAAAGTCATTAATAAAAAGCCGATAATTGCAAGTGAGGAAGAGCAAAAAGAAAACACAAGATCAAAAAGTGCAAAACTCAGAATTTTTGAAAAAATATAGAATAACAGAGGAAAGAAAGTGAGGTGAGAACTTATGGCAGGCAGTATGTATCAATATGGAACAAGCCCTAGAAAAATACAGCCAGAATATAATCCGAAAAAAAATCCAAAAAACAATCCATATAGAAATCCAAAAAGAAAACAGACAAATAAGAAAAAAACTAAACAAAATAATAAAAATATTAAAAAAATAAAAGCTGAAGAGAAGCAAAGAATGGAACAATTAAAGAAGGAAAAAAAGATACATTACCAAAATATAGCAATAATTATTAGTATGTTTTTAATATTGCTTACTATAAGTTATAGAAACTCACTTATTACAGAAAAGTTTAATCAAATTCAAAATAGAAAACAAGAATTATCAGCACTAGAGAAAACAAATGGTCAAACAGAAATAAATATAGAAAGCAGTTTAAATTTAAAAAGTTTAGAAAAATCAGCAAAAAAACAATTAGGAATGCAAAAACTGGAAAATGATCAAAAAGTATATATTACATTACCAAGAAAAGATTATACAGAATCTGCAACACCTGAAATTGAAACAGAAAATACCACAAATTGGCTTAAAGACTTATTTGCAAAATTATTTAAATAGCACGTTCATTTAAAATACAATATTTTTACCTCAAAAAAATGGATCTTATCTAAAAAGATAGGGTCTATTTTTTAATGGGGCAGACATATTACTTAATCTGTTGTAAATTGTTCTTAAACAAATACTATTGAAATAATGATTTTAAAATGATATAATCTGATTTGAAGAGGAGGAAATTATGAAAGCTTTAATCACAGGAGCATCTTCTGGAATAGGAAGAGATATGGCAAGATATTTATCTAGATTGGGATATGATTTAGTAATTGTGGCAAGAAATGAAAAAGCACTTGAGGAGTTGAAAGAAGAACTAACAACAAATGTAGAAATTATTGCAATGGATTTAAGTAAAAGTGAGAATTGCTACAAATTATATGAGCAAATAAAAGATGTTGATATTCTAATTAACAATGCGGGATTTGGTGAATTTGGAAATTTTATAAATACAAATTTAGATAAAGAAATTTCTATGATAGAGACAAACATTACAGCACTTCATATTTTAACTAAATTATACTTGAAAGATATGGTAGAAAAGAATAAAGGATATATTATGAATGTTGCATCTATTGCAGGGTTTATGCCAGGACCACTAATGGCTACATATTATGCCTCAAAAAATTATGTAGTTTCTTTAACAAGAGCAATAGATAAAGAATTAAAAAAGAAAAAATCAAATGTTAAGTTAAGTTTATTATGTCCAGGACCTGTAAACACAAATTTTAATAATGTAGCAAATGTTAAATTTAAAGCCAAAGGATTATCGAGCGAGTATGTTGCAAAATATGCTATTGATAAAATGCTTAAAAATAAGTTTATGATAATTCCAGGTTTTGGGATAAAATGCACTAAATTTTTTGCTAAAATAATGCCTACATTTTTAATAGAAGAATTCTGTTATTATATACAGGTTGCAAAAAATAAATAAAAATGTTTAAATGTGGACAATCTGTAGGAAAAATTGTGCAAAACTCTTTACAAATTATGGAAAATTTGATATAATGTAGATGAAAAAATTAAAAATTTAATAGAATTTTTTTATAAAAAGGAGGGAACTATGAAAAAAATATTGTTTAACATAATAACTATTGTTTTTATTATGTCGATAGTATTAATTCAATTGCCAGTTAAGGCTGCAACAGAAGAAAATAAAATTATAATACAAAAGGCAGAGAAAGATTTTATCATCTATTACAAAAATATATGTAATAGTCAATTTAATTTTGCTTTTTCTACAGACAAAGATACAGTAAAAGAAGATTTGATTTTTATTAGCTCAGTAGAAGATAAGATTCAAGACGAAAGATTAAATACAGCATATATTAACGAGAAAATATATGACACATATTTTAAAGAAAACGAAAAACAAGCATATATTTGGATAAAAGACTCAAATGGAGATTATAAAATAGAAGCAGAAAAAATTGATTTAACTAAAAACATTATGACAGATAGCGAAATACAATATGTAAACAATACAACTAAAAGAATAAAAGGTGAAGAAAAAAATAGTTCTATTACAAATGTCTGGACTGATGATGACAATGTAAAACATACTGTAGTACTTAGTCAATATGTTATTTTGAAAGAAGAAAATACAGAATATTATTACCAAATGGTAAAAATTCCTAAAGGAGAAACAACTGGAGATAATGCTAAATTATATGATTTGGCGAGTAAGCTACAAGAAGGAATATCAAGCAAATATGAAAAATTCGAAAAACAAAAAGAATTTTTGGATTTGTATAACAAATTATATCCACAAGATAAAGACTCAAAGTGGATAAAAACAGAAGATGGGTATATTGTCGAACCAAATGATACAATAACAGGAGACAGATATATAATTTGGTTAAAAGCTGTTAAAGATGGAGAGACAACAAAAGATGCTAAATTCTTACTATGTTACCAAGAAGATGATGAGAAAAAAGAAAAATATACTCCAATAGAAGTAGTAAAAACTCCAAAAACTTATGATAGCAAAATATTATTAATTGCTTTCGGAATAATTGTAGTTTTAATAGCAATTGTACTTTATTTAAAAAGAAAATCTGAATCAAGTAAATAAAGGATAAAAATATTATGAAAAAAATATACAATTTTTTATTAATAATTCTAATATTGGCTGCAATAATAGTAGGAACAATGATTTTTAATAAATATCATACAGAAATAAAAAACGAAGAACAATTATCTGAAGTAGTTACAAATATAGAAAACGATAAAAAAGAAACAAAAAAAGAAAAAAAATATACATATAAAGGATATGATGTTATAGGAATAATAGAAATTCCTAAAATAAATATAAAATATCCTATTTTAAGCAAAACTACAGAAGAGTCTATGTTAGTTTCTGTTACAAAATTTTGGGGACCAGGAATTAACGAGATAGGGAATATTACAATTGCTGGACATAATAATTTTAGTGGAACAATGTTTGGCAAAACGAAAAAATTAGAAAAAAATGACATCATTAAATTAACAGATTTAAAAAATAACACTATAGAATACAAGGTGTTTGATAAATATTCTATAGATCCTAATGATGTATCATGTGTAGAAAGTGTTAAGGAAGGGACTAGAGAAGTTACTTTACTTACATGTACTAAAGGTCACAAAGAAAGACTTATAGTAAAAGCAAGGGAAGATAATAAAAAATAAAAAATAGGGGGGAGAGCATTGAAAGAAAAAATTAATTATAAAAGTAAAAGAGCTTTAATTATAGGAATTACTTCTGTAGCATTATTTGCATTAGTTGCAATAGGTACTGTACTTTATATTAGAGGAAATAATGACACAAAAGCTACGTCAAATAATGAATCATCATCAAATATTGCAGTTGATGAAGGTAGCAGTAACAATACTGAATCAAATTCAAATAATGAAAATAATAACCCAGAAAACAAAAATGGTACAGATGTAACTACAGAAGATAATGGTGAAAATCAACAAAATGGTAATGTAGACAATAACAATCCAGAAAATGATAATGTAAATAATACTGAAAATGCTACAAATAGAGATAATAACAATGATGAAAATGATGGAGATGAGACAACAACTAGAACAAACACAAGAACAGGAACCACAACATCTACTGATGACTCAGATAATTCAGCAGGTACAACATATACACAAACAGGTGAAACAGTAGAAAGAAAAATAAGTGATGAGTTTTTAGTTTCGTGGACACCAATTGCAGTAAATGCAATTACAGAACAAATAAATAAGCCAGAACTAGAAATAAAAAAGAAATCATTTATAAATAATGAGAAAGAAGAAGATACTAATATACATACAGCAGTTGTTGCTAAAGATTACATTACATACAAAATTTCTGTAAAAAATAATAGTGATGTAGATGCAAAAAATATTCATATATATGACAATGTTCCAGAAGGAACAAAGTTTATCGAAATATATGATGAAGGTACAGAAAAAAATGGAAAATTAACATGGATAAAAGATATTAAATCAAAAGAAGAAATTATAGTTTCATTCAGAGTACAAGTTAAATCTAAAAAGAAAAATGAAGAAAAAGAAATAAACCAAATAGATAATAGCGCAGTTGTTGATGGAAACGAGACAAATGAAACACATAATCCTATTATTACTTTTAATAAAAAAGTAAAAGTAATATCTACAGAAGGTGAAGAATTAGATAATCAAATAGTTACACCAGGTACTAGACTTAGATATTATATTAATTTAAAAAATTCATCAGAATATGATGGAACAACAATGGTTACAGATAATTTACCAGAAGGAACATCTCTTATTGAAGGAACTATAAGTAATGATGGTGAATATGATTCTGATAAAAAAGTTATTACATGGAAGAATGTTGAAGTAAAAGCTGGAAAAACTGTAAAATTATCTTTTGATATAACTGTAAATAAAGGAACAAGAAATACAATTTCAAATAAAGCTAAAGTTGGACCAGACAAACCAGAAGAACCAAAACAACCTGAAAATCCAACTAATCCAGAAAATCCTGATGAGCCAACAAATCCAGAACAACCTGGAGAACCAACAAATCCAGAAAATCCAGAACAACCAGAAGACCCAGATGAGCCTCAATATACAAACGAAGTTAAGACACCAGTTTTATTAGCAGAAAAAACATCAAAACAAGATGGAACAACTGTACATGAAAAAAATGTAATAACATATAATATTAAAATTACAAATACAGCTAATCCAGAAGATGATGATGAAAAAGATTTAGTAGGAACAGCCAAATTAATAGATAAATTCTGGAATGGTAAAAAAATAGAAAATAAAGAAGAGACAGAAGTAGGAACAGCAGATATAGAAGAAAGCCGTACACATGAATTAGGAGACGATGCAAAGGTTAAATTTGTAAGAGGCAGTATAAAGATCAACGGAGAAGACACAGATAAAACAGAAGATTTTCTAAAAAATATTGAAGTAGAATTAAAAGCGGGAGAAGTTGTAACTATAGAATACAAATACAAAGTTAAAGAAATGACAGCAGAGGAAGGCGAAGACAAAATAGTTTACACGATTCCTGATGAAGGTGAAGTTACAGACATAATAAGAAATAACCTATATTGGAAAAATCCTGAAAAAGGAGATCCAAGCAGACCAGAAAATCCAAATGATACTACAAATTATGAAAATCCAGAAAGAGAAGGAGATCCTACAAAGCCTGAAAGGGATCCTAATGATGATGATAATACAGATAAAGATGTAGATCATCCAATAGATACAGTAGTTGTTAATGTATTAGAAGTATATAAAAAGTTAGAAACTACAAAAAAATGGAAAGATTTTAATAATTCACTACAAACAAGACCAGAAAGCTTAGAATTTAGGTTATTTGCAGATGGAAAAGAAGTTAAAGATGCTGAACAAGTATTAGAAAAAACTGAAAATGACTGGAAAATAACATTCAATAAATTAAAGAAATTTTTACCAGATGGAAAAACAGAAATAAAATACACAATAGCTGAAGATAAATTAACAAATTATCAAAAACCAGAAGTAAAAGATTACGAAATAACTAATATATATGAAAAACCAGAAGTAGAAATGGAAAAAGATGTAAAAGTAATCTTAAATAACTCAGAAGAGGCTAATAATCAAGCAGTAATTCCTGGAACAAGACTTAGATATTACATCAAAGTTAAAAATAAAAAAGATTCAAAAGCAGTTGTTAAGATTACAGATGCAATTCCAAGTGGAACATTAATTTATAGAGAAGATGGAAAAGAAGTTATCAGTGATGAAGGAGTACTTGACGGAGATACAATTACATGGGATAATTTTGTACTTGAAGGAAAAGAAACAAGAAGAGTAAGTTTTGATGTAACAGTTAAGAAAAATCAAGACAAGGTTGTAGAAAATACAGCTAATGTATATCCAAAAGATCCAGAAAATCCTGATGATGAAGACCCAGAACCACAAACATCTACTGTAAGAACACCAGTATTTGTTGCATCTAAAGAATCAAGTCAAGATACATATGGACTTAAGAAAACAGATGATGGATATGTAATTGATTATGTAGTTAAAGTTACAAATACAGGAGATCCAGAAAAAGAAGATGTTGCAGGAACTGCAAAATTAATAGATAAATATTGGGTAGATGATACAGCTAAAATGGAATTCTTAAAAGGATCTATTACTGTAAAAGGTAAAACTACAAAAATATCTAATAAAGATGATATTGAAAAAATAGTAGTTAAGAATCTAGAAGCAGGAGAAACAGCAGAAATAAAATATACATTTAAATATGTATATGAATCAGTAGATAATAAAACACATATTCCACATGACGAACAAGACACATCTTTACAACAAGAAGGAGTAACAGACGGAATAATAAAAATTAGAAATAATCTATATTGGTACAATACATCAAATACTGAAGAATCAAGACAAAATAATCCTAAAGAACCAAATATACCAGGAAATAATGACACAACAAAATATGGAGAAAATCATACAAAGCCAACTCCAGATCCAAAAGATTCAGATAATTCAAATAAAGACCCACAAGACCCTATAGATACTGTAGAAGTAAAAACACAATATACATCTACAGAAATAACAAAGATTTGGGAAGATAACAATAGTGAAAACAGACCAAATATTCTTTCATTAGTGTTAAAAGGAAATGGAAGAGAAAAGACATTTAGAGTTAAACTTGAAGAAGATTTAACAGATTCTAATCATGATGATGTTGTTGTTAGTAAAGAAGACAACAATACATGGAAGATTAAATTTATTAGACTTGCAAAATATGAAGACTCTGAAGATGGAAAAGGAAATGTAGAAGCTAAATATACTGTTACAGAAAATGTTCCAACAGGATATAATGCAGAATATTCTAAAGACAAAAAGACAATTACAAATATTGTTAAATTAACTTCAAGAAAGACTGTAGAAGTTGTAAATAATGACGGAAGCTTATCTGCAAACAAAACTATAATGCCTGGAACAAGATTAAGATACACAGTATTTGTTGTAAATAATAGCGATTCAGCAAAATATGTTGATATTACAGATAATGTACCAGATGGAACAACTTTATATGAAGTTTTAGATGATGGAACATCAAATTCAAGCAAAGACAAGGTTGAATGGAAGAAGAAAAAAGTTCTTTCAAGAGATGTTTTAGCAGTAAGATTTGATGTAACAGTTAATAAAAATAATAAATCAACAATTGAAAATCAAGCTAAATTCGAAGAAGTTAATAGTGATGGAAGCAAAAAAGAAGATGGAGACAAAGATTCTACAAATAAAGTAAAAACACCAGTATTTACAGCAAGTAAAACATCTACTCAAGATGGAAAGAATGTAAAGAAATTTAAAGAAAGCAACGGAAATGTATCTTATATAATAGATTACACTATAGAAGTTAAGAATTCTGGAGCTAAAGGTGATGTTAATCTAGCTAAAGAGAATAAAGAAAAAGTAGAAAAAGATAGTGATTATGCAAAAATAGATAGTAGCAAAATGAACTATACAACAGATTTAGCTGGAACAGCAAAATTAGTAGATAAATTCTGGACAGATGACAATGCAAAAGTTGAAGTAGTAAGTGCTAAATTAAAAATTGGAGATAATGAAACAAATATTACAGATTTAGAAAACATTGAAGTTAAAGACTTAAAAGTTGGAGAAACAGCAAAGATTACAATAAGAGTAAAATATTTGTATGAAGATGTATTAAAAAATGCACCATATACTACAGAACAATTAAATGCTGATAAAAACATAAAATCAACATTAGACAAAATACCAGATGGAGCAGATACAGAAAGTATAAAAATACGTAATAACCTATATTGGATGAATACTACTGATAATTCTGATCCAAGTAGACCAGAAAATCCTAATGAAGATAACTCAAACAAATATGGAAATAATACATCAGGAGATCCTACAAAACCAACCAAAGATAATAAAGATAATGAAAAAGATAAATATGATAGTTCTGACCCAATAGATACAGTTGAAGTTGAGATTGAATACACAAACTTAAAAGTTACAAAAGTTTGGGATGATAAATTTAATGCAAATAGACCTGATGAGATAACATTACGTATTTATGACCAAGATGTAAGTACATTAAACAATACTCAGTTAGGTAAACTTACACCATATAGAACTGTTAAAATAAAATTAGCAAAGAGTAAAGATACTTATACAAGTGATGATGGAACAGTTACAGCAAGTAAAGTATATAACTCAAGTAAAAAATGCTATGAATGGACAATAACAGTAAACAAATTACTAAAATACAAAGAAAATGGTACAACACCAATTACTTATATGATTAGAGAAGACGAACTTCCAGCATATCATATAATATCTTATGATAATGGTGGAAAGCCAGTATCTTCATCATTAAAAGTTACAAATGCAACTATAGAAGATACTCCACTAGATGTAGTATTTGTATTAGATATTTCAAGTAGTATGTTTACAAATCCATCTACACAAAATACGGATTTTGATAATAATAGATTAAAAAATATGGTTAATGCTATAAATCAATCTATAGATACTTTAATGAATAATCCAAAAAATAATAACAAAAATAGAGTCGCTATTCAATTGTTTAACACAGAATCACATGAGCTATTGCCACTAGGTCATTATACAAGAAAAAATGAAAATACAGATTATCTAACATACAATAAGATTGATACTAAATACATTGGTGCAAGTGTTACGGCAAATGCAAAAGAGATTTCTGAAAAAACAGTAAATGTATATAAAGCTCAAGATTTAAGTGGAAAAGAAGGCGAAGAACTAGATTGGAAATGTGGTACTTATACACAACTTGGAGTACAAGATGGTGGTAAACTATTTAAATCAGATTCAAGTGTAACAAGAAAACCTGTAATGATATTAGTTACTGATGGTGATCCAACTCATTATGATACACAATATACAAATGTTAGAAAAGTAACTTCAGGTCATACTAAACCAGCAAATAAAGTTCCACAGGTTGCTGTATGTGCTTCAGATTATTATTACTATACAATGAGAACAATAGATTATACTAAGGATCAAGTTTCAAAAATAAATAATTATGAAGATTGTAGTTTCTATACAATTGGAATAGATATGTATGGATCAATGGCTAAAATGCTATTAAATCCAAGCAAATTATCTAATGGAAATTATGTGGATTTGAATAATATTGATATATATAGTACTGTTTCAAATGTAACTAATAAGCCAGAAAGTGCAAATCCAATTGATCCTAGTGATAAAAATGCTTTATTAAATAGAAATTACACTTTATATAAAGATCCTGAATTTAAACACAAATATGATAAGAAAAAAGATGCTAAATATACAGGAGATTTATATTTAAGAGATGACCAATACTATATATATGAAACAGAAAGATTAAACAAGAAACTTAAAAATATAAATTTAAGTAATTACGCAGATGGCTCATACAAAAACAACAGTACAACTTTAACAGCTCAATTAACAGAAATTATAAATAACAACAGATTAGTTGAACTTAAAGATCTAGATAATTCTAAATATTTCTCTTTACTTGTAAAGGTTGATGGAGCAAATAAAATAAATACACAAAGTTTAGATAATGCTATAGAAAACAAATATATTAAACACAAAGAAAACAAATATTACTTTGACTTTAGTAATGTTCCAACAGGAACAAATATTGATATAAAAATTCAATATTATGAGAAATAAAAACAAAAATTAAGACAGAAAGCGAAAAACGTTTTCTGTCTTTTTGCTTGTAATTAAAATGTAATGAAATTTTAATACTTCTGTAACAAAAATAGTGTATAATTAAAGTATACAAAAAAAAGATAGAATTAAGATTAACAGATAAAAGAAAATAGAGTAAAGCCGAATGGAGGAAAATTTATGACAGAGACTAACACACTGGGAAATACAGGAATAGAAGTAATAGAACCACTTCAAGATGAGAAGATAATTGATATTGTAAATCAAGTATCAACTAGAATAATGATGGCTTTCCCTGATAATGATTTAAGTTATTTAGATATATATAAAACATTGTTAGATACTCCAATGTATTATGCAAAAATTCCAAAAGGTTTATCTAAAGCTAATTATTATTATAAAGATTCAGGTATTTATTTTTCTTATAATGCCAATATTTCAAAAGTAGATGAATACATTTTTCATGAATTTATTCATAGATTACAAGAAAGAAAAGATAAAAAAGGAAATCTTACAAGACTTGGAGTTTGTGAAGTAAATGAACTTAGTGTAAAAGCTACAGCTTTAAATGAAGCAGCTATACAATATATAACAACAAAAGCTTTTAATATGCCGAAAAAAATAGTAAATGTGTATGACATTGATATTCCAAGTAGGACAGAGTATTATCCTATTATTACAAATATTATATCACAATTAGCTTTTCTATTAGGGGAAAAAGTATTAATAGATAGTACAATTAATGGAAATGAAGAATTTAAAATAAATATAATAGATAATATAGGGGAAAGTGAATACAATTTAATAGAGAAAAATTTAAATGAAATATTACGAATAAAAAATGAAATAGCAGAAATGCAAAAAAATATGCAATTAAAAGATATGTGGCAGGGAAAAGAAGGGGTAAAAAACAAAAAAATAAATAAAAGTATATCTTTAATTAGAAAAATATATTTCGAAACACAGAATAAAATATTTATGTCATATTTTAATAATTTAATAAAAAGAGTCGAAAATGAAATAGAAGTAAATATGGTAAAAAGTAAGCTTCAAGATTATAGAAATTGCATAGGAACGGCAGATGATTATTCTTCTTTTGATATGTATTGTATTGGATTTGAAAATTATGCAGAACAAAAAATAGCAGAATTTAAAAATAAAAAAGCATTAGTAGTATTAAAAAATAATTTTATATATAGAATAATTAAAAAAATAAAGAAAATATTTAGAAATTCTGAACATGAATATTAATAGCAAGTTTTTTAAAACAAAAGTAATAAGACTATTTAAAATTTTGTAATAAATAGTCTTAAGTAAATAATTTGATTAAAGCTAATGTGATTGTAGAGACTACAACTTTCCAAGACATTCTAATTGATCTTAAAAATACATTTTTAAAAGCAACTAATTTATGGTCTTCTTGAATTGTAAGGGCTAGGCAATTTGTAGTATTTGCGTTTTCTGTTTTGATTTCGATAGATTCACAAGGAATTTCGTCTGAAATTTCTTGTGTTTTTTTTTCTACTTCATCAAGTAAAGTTGTTTGTGGATTCTGTTGTTGTAAATCATTAATTAAAGATATGTCAGTTTCAATATTATCAATACTTTGTAGATTATTTGTTGATTGTTTTAGTTCTTCAGTTTTTAGTGTTTCCAAAAAATCACATCCTTTTCATATGAGTTCAATTTAATTATAGCATATTTTATTTTATTTTGTAAATATTTAAATTTAAAATAGTTGCAAAATAGTATCGATATGTGATATAATGAGACAAAATTTGATAATAAAAAAGAGTAAAACAATATACTCTAAGATATATAAATACAAAAGGGGTTAAAAATGGGGAGTGCAAAAAAAACAATTAGGAACTTTGCTGTATTTGTTGTGTTAATACTTTTAACATTATGGATAATATTAAAAGACCAAAGTATAACAGAAATAATAGATGTATTTAGCAATGTGAAAATGCAATTTGTATTTATAGGAATTTTATGTATGGTAGTTTACCTAACACTAGAAGGTATAAATATGAAAAGAACATTAAAAGAGCTTGGAGAAAAAACATCTTTAAAACAATGCTTAAAATATTCACTTATCGGATTTTTTTTCAGTTCTATAACACCAGCAGCAAGTGGTGGACAGCCAATGCAAATTTATTATATGCACAAAGATAATATCTCTGTCGCGAATTCTACATTGGCACTTTTAATAAATCTTACAAGTATGCAAGTTACAACAATAAGTTTAGCAATTTTTAGTTTAATAGTAAATTATAAATTTATGAATAGGGTTTTGATAATACTTTTTTGTATAGGCATATTCTTAAATGGAAGTGCTTTAGTGCTTTTATTAATAAGCATATTGTCAAGAAGAATTTCAAAAGCTTTAATAGAATTTGTGGTAAAAATATTAAATTTTTTCAGAGTCAAAAATTTGTATGCAAAAAAGAGAAAGGTTTTAAAAGAATTAAGATTATACCAAAATAGCGCAAAATACGTAAAAAACAACAAAAAGTTAATACTCAAAATATTTATTACTACAATAATACAATTTAGTATATATTATAGTATAGCATATTGGACATATCGTGCTTTAGGATTTAATGGAAGTAATATTTTTGAACTTACAACAATGCAATCTGTATTATTTGCAACAGTTTCAGGTATACCGTCTCCAGGAGCAGTTGGAGTGAGTGAAGGAGCTTTTATAGAAATTTTTAGAAATATATATCCTACAAATATGATAAAAAGTGCAACATTAATCCATAGGGGAATAAATTTCTATTTATTTGTACTAATTAGTGGAATAGTAGTTATTGTAAATGACATAAAATCAAGAAGGAATAATAATTGAATATATAAAACGAACTAAAAATTGAAAGGTAGTAATTATGATAAACATATTATTATGTGGAAATGAAAAAGTTTTTGATGGAGCATTAACAGAACTAATATCTATAACAAACAAAACTAAAGAAGATGTTAATTGCTATATTTTTACAATGGATTTAACAAGAGTAAAACCTGAATATACTTGTATAAAAGATGAACAAGTTGAATTTTTAAATAGAGTAGTAAAGTCTAAAAATGCCAACAATTGTGTGCGAAAAGTGGATGTTACAAGTCTTTATGAGCAAGAATTTATGAATTGCAAGAATGAAAATGCATATTGTACCCCATATACTTTGCTTAGGCTACTTGCAGATTTAGTCCCAAATATGCCAGATAAGCTTTTATATCTAGATATAGATATGATGGCAAATGATGATATTTCTAAATTATATAATAAAGACATTACAGATTATGAATATGCAGCTGTGCCAGAAAAATATGGTTCATGGTTTATTGCAGTAGATTATATAAATGCTGGAATGTTATTATTAAATATGAAAAAAATAAGAGAAACTAAGCTTTTAGAAAAGGCTAGAAATTTAATTAGAACTAAAAAAATGCTTTTTGCAGATCAAGATGCTGTTTACAGATCTACTACTAAAAAGCTTTTACTACCTAGAATATATAATGAACAAGCATGGTTTAACAAAAAAGATACTGTTATATGCCATTTTTGCAAAAGATTATTATGGTGGCCATATCCAAGAGTAAGAAATTATAAACAATGGAATGTAGAAGAAGTTCATAAATATTTAAGATGCCATGCATTTGATGATGATCTAAATGAATATTTGGAGTGGAAAAAAGATGCCGAAAGAGAAAAAGTTTTTTAAAAAGAAAAAAAGTCTGAAAGTCAAAGCTTTGCGAACCTTTAAACAAAGCGAGAAAGGAATGAACGATAAAATGGAAAGCAATTCAAAAGTGATACCAATATTTTTTGCTGTTGATGACAGATATATATCATTTTTAGCTGTTACTTTAACATCTTTAATAGAAAATTCATCTAAAGATTATCAATATGTAATAAAAATTTTATGTATAAATATAGATGAAAGAAACAAAAAGAAGATTTTAAAATATGAAAAAGAAAATGTTAAAATTGAATTTGTAGAGTTAAATTACTATTTACAAGAAATAGAAGAAAAGCTTTACACTAGAGATTATTTTACTCAAACAACATATTTTAGACTTTTTATACCAGAATTATATCCACAATATGATAAAGCAATATACATAGACAGTGATACAACTGTTTTAGGTGATATTTCTGAATTATACAACATTGATTTAGGAGACAATTTATTAGGAGCAGTACCAGATAGTAGTGTTCAAAATAACAAGGAATTTCAAGATTATGTCGAAAGAGTAGTTGGAATGGCTACCTACAAAAATTATTTTAATGCTGGAATGCTTGTGATGAATTTAGATGCAATGAGAAGATTTGATTTTCAGGCAAAGTTTTTGTATTTGCTAGAAACAATTAAGTTTGCTGTTGCACAAGATCAAGATTATTTAAATAGACTTTGTAAGGGAAGAGTTAAATTTATAGATGAAGTTTGGAATACAATGCCAATTCCAAATGAAAATATAAAAGAAGAAGATATAAAAATTATACACTATAATCATATGTTTAAGCCTTGGCATTTTGATGATGTTTTGTATGAAGATTATTTTTGGAAGTATGCAAAAAAGACTGAGTTTTATAAAGAAATATTAAACATTAAAGAAAACTATACAGAAAAGGAAAAATTCAGAGACCAAGAACAATTTAAGAGTTTGGTTAGACTTTGCAAAAAAGAAACATCATGTGTTGGAAATGACAGGAATTTGGCTGGTATGAACGGAATAGAACAATCTGAAGAAAGACTAAAAATATTAAAAAAGATTGAAGAATTTGAAAAAAACGGAGATTTTGATATAGATGTTGAAGAAGATCCGCCTACAATTCCTCTTGCACCTGAAGATGTTGATTATCTTAGAAAAAAGAGTACTAGCAAAATAAAAAGTAAAATTGCAAATCATATGGGAAAGAAATTTTTAGATGATTTGCTAAAAGAAAATAAACTTATTATAAAAGAAATAAAAGGATTAGAAAATTTACAAAACGTTGATACAGGAGCTATTTTAACATGCAATCATTTTAATCCATTTGATTCTTTTGCAATTGAAAAAGCTTTTATGGAATCAGGCCAAGACAAAGTAAGAAAGATGTATAAAGTAATTAGAGAAGGAAATTATACAAATTTTCCAGGATTATATGGATTTTTCTTTAGAAATTGTGATACACTTCCACTTAGCTCAAATACACAAACAATGATAGAATTTATGAAAGCTGTAGATACAATTTTGCAAAGAAAAGACTTTATATTAATTTATCCAGAGCAAAGTATGTGGTGGAATTACAAAAAACCAAAGCCATTAAAAAATGGTGCATTTAGATTTGCTGCAAGAAACAATGTTCCAGTTATACCAATTTTTATAACAATGCAAGATAGTGAGATAATTGGAGAAGATGGATTTTTTGTACAAGAATATATTATAAATATTGGAGAGCCAATTTATCCAGATGGAAATTTATCTGAAAAAGAAAATTCAAATATTATGAAAGAAAAAAATGCGAAAATTTGGAGAGATACTTATGAAGAATTTTATAAGGTTCCACTTGAGTATACTACAGAAAGTAAGGCAAAAAAATAAAATTTTTATTATGTAAAATATAACATTAAAGTGCTGGTGATTTACTCTGCCTAATTTTTAGCATTCAGATATAAGATGTAATGATACAAGTACATGGAATGTTCCAACTAATTATAAAAAATATGTATAATTATAATATAAAGGATGACAAGATAAATGAAAACAATTTATTATCAAGACGAGTTAAATGATGAGTTTTCTGAAGCAAAAATTGAACCAAGAAAAATTGACGGAAGTTATATATATGAACATAAAAGTATTTGGTGGAAATTTACACACTATTTAGTTCAAAATGTTTTGAGTGTGCCCATAAAATTTCTATATGCAAAATTGAAATTTAGAATAAAATATGTAGGAAGAGAAAAGCTAAAGCCATATAAAAAACAAGGATATTTTGTGTATGGAAATCATACACAAGCTTTTGCAGATACATTTATAATTACAAATGCGATATTTCCAAAAAGAAATTATATAATTGTAAATCCAGAAAATGTATCTATGAAATATTTGGGAAATTTTGTACAAAAATTTGGAGCAATACCAATTCCAAATGAAAGAAGCGGAATGAAAAATTTTTTGCAAACTATCAAAAATAAAATACAAAAAGGATATGCAATTACAATTTTTCCAGAAGCACATATTTGGCCATATTATACAAAAATAAGACCTTTTAAAAATGTTTCTTTTAAGTATCCAATAGAAAATAATACTCCTGTTTTTTGTGTTACAAATACTTATCAAAAAAGAGGAAAAAATAAAGTTAAAATTACTACATACATAGATGGTCCATTTTTTCAAAATGAATATTTAGAAAACATACAAGAAAAAAAACAAGATTTAAGAGATAAAGTGTATAATAAAATGGTTGAAAGAAGCAAGGAAAGTACTTACGAATTTATTAAATATGAGAAGAAAGGAGAGCATAATTAATAATTATGCAAATAGCAAAATGGGAAATATTATATGGAAAGATAGAAAAAGGACAATCTTTGGATTACCAATTTCATTTACAAAATATACTCTTACTGAAGAAAAACTAGTAATTGATACTGGTTTTTTTACAAAAATACAAGAAGAAGTAAGACTATATAGAATGACAGATTTTTCGATAAAACAAACTATTTTTGATAGAATTTTTAATGTTGGAAGAATTAATATTTCATCTTCAGACAATACACAAGGAGAATTTACATTATTGGGTGTAAAAAAACCTTATGTTGTGAAAGAAATTCTATCAGACTATGTTGAAAAAGAGCGTGAGAAAAAAGGTATTGTTACAAATGAATTTTTAAAATAAGTATTCCATAAATGCAACTAAAATTAGGAAAGGAAATAAAAAATGGAAGACGAAAAAATAATAAGCCCTGAATTACTTAAGTTTGATGGGCAAGAAGAAAGATTAGAAAACTCTTTAAGACCAAAAGTTTTAGATGAATATATAGGGCAAGACAAAGTTAAAGAAAACATGAAAATATATATAGAAGCAGCAAAAAAAAGAGGAGAGCCACTAGACCATTGCTTATTTTATGGACCTCCAGGACTTGGAAAAACTACACTTTCAACTATTATATCAAATGAAATGAATTCAAACATAAAAATAACATCAGGACCTGCAATTAGTAAAACAGGAGATTTAGCAGCTTTGCTTACAAACTTATCAGAATTTGATGTTTTATTTATAGATGAAATTCATAGACTTAGCAAACAAGTAGAAGAAATATTATATCCTGCATTAGAAGATTTTGCACTTGATATAATAATTGGAAAAGGGCCAAGTGCTAGATCTATAAGATTAGATCTTCCAAAATTCACTTTAATTGGAGCAACAACAAAAGCAGGTGCACTTACAACTCCACTTAGAGATAGATTTGGAATAGTGCATAAGCTTGAGCTATATAAACCAGAAGATTTAAAGAAAATTGTAAAAAGATCTGCAGGAATATTAGAAGTTGAGATTGATGATGAATCTGCACTTGAAATAGCTAGACGTTCAAGAGGAACACCAAGAATTGCAAATAGACTTTTAAAAAGAGTAAGAGATTATGCAGCAGTTTTAGGTGATGGAAATATTAATTTAAAAATAACAAAACATGCTCTAAATAAGCTAGAAATAGATGAATTAGGTCTAGATGAAACAGATAGAAAAATGCTAGATATGATGATTACAAGATATAATGGAAGACCAGTTGGAATAGAAACACTTGCAACATCACTTGGGGAAGAAATCGACACAATAGAAGACTTGTATGAGCCATATCTAATACAAATAGGATTTTTATCAAGAACTCCAAGAGGAAGAATTCCTCTAAAACCTGCGTATGACCATTTAGGATATGAGTTTGGATTCTAGAGTGAATTTCGGGACGGGGCAAAAAAATAACCTGAAAATAAAATGTAAGGAAGGAAAATAGAAATGAGAATAATAACAAATGATGATGCTATTGATATATCCTATGGTGAAAATGCAGGTAGTAAAATAACTGAATTCTTAAGTAAACATAAAAACCAAGAAATTCATATTCTTCTACCAGAAAGAAATGGTTACACTAACAGTGAAAAAATTATACATGATAATATAGAAATATTTAAACAATTTGCAAAATGTAATATAACTTTTGAATATGAGGGAAAGTTGGAATCTTTTGGAATGTGGAATCCATATGATATGGAAAAATATAAAGAGAGGCATATTGATGGAGAAAGAAAAGACAGAAATAAAGTTTTTTCAATAGAACAAATCATTAAAGATGAAGATTTTATATTTAAAATAGCAAATGAAATTAATAATAGTGGTTTTTCTATGTTGGAAAAAGTATTTGCAATACATAATCTGACGTCAAGTATAAAAAGTTATGCACGAGAAAAATACGGAGATATTGCTCAATCAAGAAGCTTATTTGAATATTTAAATAATAATTATATGGTTTGTGCAGGTTATTGTAATTTAATGGAAACTTTATGCTACTTGTGTGGAATTCCTACCGAACATGAAGTAGTGTGGTCTAAAAATGGAGATAAACATGCAAGGATATATGCTAATATATATGATGAAAAATATAAAGTTAATGGTTATTATGTATTTGATCCAACAAAGGATCAGAATCATAAGAAAGAATATGGTAAAAGATATTATAAATATTTTTTGATGACAACATCAAATGCACATGAAGATGGTGATTGTAGTAGCCATGATGTATTAAGTGATGTATTATCTTATAAAGATGAAGAAGATTTCAAAAAACACTTTGATTATATATATGATAGAAATGCGTTATTATCTATTTTTAAATGCTTGGATCAAGAATTTGCTATAAGATTTCAAAAATTAGATTTAACCAAAGATGATGATATAAAAGTTCTTGTAAACTATTTGAAAGAAAAAATAAATAGAGAGGTTGATACTGAAACTATAGACAAAGTTAAGCTTGCATTTGCTTCAAAAATTTTTAAAGGAACAAAAGAGGATGTTGAGAAATTAGTAAGGCCTATGACACAAGAAGAGAAAGACTCTTTACAAGAAGCGAAAATTCAAAAATTTTTACAAAAGCAAGGATATACTGAAAAAGAAATGGATAATATAGTACAAAAAAGTATAGATAGATTAAAATTTTTATATGATATTTTATATAAGAAAACAATAGAAGCATATAAAGAAGGAAAGGTATGGGATAGTGATGCAAGGGAATATTTACCCAGTGGCGAAATTATTATAGAGGCGATAAGGATAATAGTTGCTATTGAAGAATTAATCAATAAAAAAATTAATAAAATAGAAAATGTTGAGGAAGCAATTGCTGAATTAAAAGAGATGGGCTATGTAGTTGATGAAGAGGGAAGAATTAATGGTGATAATAAATTTGAACAAATTATAAAAATGGCAGAAATACAAGCTAAAAATAATGAACTCATAGAAGGCAGAGAATAGTGAAGAAATATCAAATTATAATAAAATGAGGTGAAAAATGAGAATATTAATGCATGCATGTTGTGCACCATGTAGTGTATACTGCATAGACGAATTAAGAAAAGAAAATATAGAACCAACAATTTATTGGTATAATCCTAATATTCACCCATACAAAGAATATGAGGCAAGAAGGGAATGTTTAAAAGAATATACAAAAAAAATAGGACTAGAATGCATTATAGAAGATGAATATGGTTTAGATGAATTTTGCAAAAATGTTTCAAACAATTTAAATTCAAGGTGTGTAGATTATTGCTATCCAATTCGTATGCGAAAAACTTTTGAGTATGCAAAAGAACATGGCTATGATGCGGTTACAACAACTTTACTTTATAGTATTTATCAAAAACACGAATTTATTAAAAAGCTATGTGAAGATTTAAGCAAAGAATTTGGAATAGAATTTTTATACAGAGATTTTAGATATGGCTTTTGGGAAGGACACGAAAAAGCAAAAGAAGAGGGATTATATATGCAAAAATATTGTGGATGTATATTTTCAGAGGAAAGTAGATATTTAAGCCCCAATCCACCAAAGCCAGTATTACCAGATGACCTAGAGTACTCAAGTAGAAGGGTTATATGTGTAAAAAAGATAGAAAATAAGGATGACTACATAGAACTATTATTAGATGCAGATCCATCAAAGGCTAGTATTAACAAGTATTTAGGCGATTCTGATGTTTATGGATTACAAGTGGAAGAAAATATAGTTTCTTTAGCAGTAATTTTGCACATTGATAAAAATACATTAGAATTAAAAAATCTAGTTACCAAAAAAGAATATCGAGGAAAAGGTTATGCAAAGAAATTATTAAAATCTTTATGTGGTAATTATAAACAGAAATATAATAAGATGTTAGTTGGAACATCAGAGAATAATATTCCATTCTATGTTAAGCAAGGTTTTGATAAGTATGAAAAAACGATAAAGAACTATTTTATAGATAACTATGATGAAGAAATATGGGATGGAGATTTACAATGTATTGATATGTATTACTATTCTAAGAAGTTAAAGGAGAAAAAATAATGAAAATACTATTTGTAAGGCATGGACAAACAAATCTGAATTATCCAAGAAGAATGCAAGGAATTTCTAATGAAGAATTAAATGCTACAGGAAAAAAACAAGCCGATGAAATAAGAAAGATTTTAGAAAATAAAAAAATTGATTTAATTATTGTTTCACCATTAAAAAGAGCAGTACAAACTGCAGAAATAATAAATTCTAATATGAATAAGGAAATTATAATCGATAAAAGAATAACAGAAATGAATTATGGTACTATAGAAGGAAAAATATATTGTAAAGATTATTGGAATATGGATTATGACTATAAAAGCATTAATGGAGAAAACATATCAGATTTTCAAGAGAGAATATATGATTTTATAAAGGATATAAAAGTTAAATATAGAGAAAAGAATGTTTTGATTGTAGCTCATCGGAGGAGTAGCTAGAATTTTTAGATGCTTTTTTGAAGGAATTCCTAGAGATAGGAATTTAGCAGATTATGGAATTGAAAATTGTGAAATAAAACAATATAATCTTTAAGGCAAAAAATTAAAGAAATTCAATTTGTGCAAAAATTGCATAAATTCAAAATATGAAATTTTAAAGGAGAATTATGGATAGTTTAGATACTAATTTTAGTGAAATTATCAGTATGATTGAAACAAGAAGAAATAATGCCTATAGGAAAGTTAACGAAGAACTAATAGGGCTATATTGGGATTTTGGTAAATATATTAGTGAAAAAGTAAATGATAGTAATTGGGGAGATAAAATTGTTTATAAATTAGTTGAATTTATGAAAAGAGAATATCCTACAATGAAAGGATTTAATAGAGCCGGAATATATAGAATGAAACAATTCTATGAAGCATATAAAGACAATGAAATTGTCGCTCCACTGGTGAGACAAATTAGTTGGACGCATAATGTTATGATTTTAGGTGCGACCAATTCTATAGAAGAAAAAGAATTTTATATAAGAATGTGTATAAAAAATAATTATTCTAAAAGGGAACTGGACAGACAGATTTCAAGTGGATATTTTCAAAGATATATGTTATCTGATGGTAAAGCAAATCAAAGTCTTACACAAGCAACAGGAGAAGAAGATTATCCAAATACAAGAATACTAGACACATATAGCTTAGAATTTTTAGATTTACCTAATAATTATTCTGAGAAAGATTTGAAAAAATCAATTATTTCAAATATGAAGGATTTTATACTAGAAATTGGAAAAGATTTTACTTATGTAGGGGAAGAATACAGAGTACAAGTAGGTAATGAAGATTTCTATATTGACTTGTTATTTTATAATAGAACATTAAGCTGTTTAGTGGCTTTTGAACTAAAAATAGGAAAATTTAAACCAGAATATATTTCAAAAATGGATTTTTACTTAGAAGCTCTTGATAGACAAGAACGAAAAGAAAATGAAAATCCAAGTGTTGGAGTAATATTATGTGCAAGTAAAGATGAGCAAGTAGTTGAATATGCAATGAGTAGAACAATGTCGCCAACAATGGTATCACAGTATACTTTAAAATTAATTGATAAGAAACTATTAGAGAATAAACTAAAAGAAATTAAAGACATAGTAGAAGAAAACAATAAAAATGAATGATATAATAGAGGAGGGGATATATTTTAACCCCAAAAACGGACAAACCTTTATATAAAAAGAAAAACAGATACTTTGAAGAAAGGCTGAAAACTGTGGCTTTGGCGAATTGAAATAGGCTTTTTCATCAGTTATTCCAATACTTTTAAGGAGTAATGACAGGGTACACAACTTTTAGCAGTTAAATAGGAAGAGTTCAGAAGAGGATAGATATGTTAAAAAGAAGAAAGATGCATTAAGCTTACCAGAAGGATTTGAGTGGAAAAGAAAATAGCGATTTAATATCAAATAATATATTATTGTAATTATAACGAAAGGAAAGATAGTAAAATTGAGAAACGAAGAAATTTTAAAGGCTTTAATAAGCAATGAGTTAAATGCAAAAACACTAACAATAAAATCAGAACCTATCCAAGTTATAGATGATGAAATAATTGAATTTGCTAATAGATTGGTAAATATATTGAAATTTACACCAGGAGTAGGAATTGCCGCACCTCAAGTAGGAATTCATAAGAGAATTATTGCATATAAAACTTTATTAGGTGGTGTAGAGGTTTTAATAAATCCAGAGATTGTAGAACGTAAAGGAATTCAATTAGAATTAGAAGGATGTTTAAGTTTTCCGCATATTTTTGGAAAAGTATATAGACCACAAGAAGTTGTGGTAAAAGCTTTAAATTTACAAGGTGAGGAAATAATAGTAAAAGGAAAAAACGGATTAGCAAGAATTTTATCACATGAAATTGACCATCTAGATGGAGTTTTGTTTGTCGATAAAGTAAAGGGAGCTTTAAAAGATCCGTATGATCTTAAAAGAAAAATATATGATGTAAGTAAAAATATAGCTAAAAGAGAAAATGAAGAAGGAACAGAAAGATAGCATTATAAAGAGGAATTTTATAAAAAGGAAAAGAGAAAATGATTAATAATTTAAAAGAGATTGAGAGTATATTCTTAAAAATAAATAACAACAAATTATATATATCAGCAATAATTACAGTGATTGGTATAATAATTTATCAAATAATAAAAAGAACAATAAACAAAATTTTAGAAAGAGACAAAAAAAGAAATAAACTTGATAAAAAGGGCAGAACAATTGTTAAATTATTTACTAATATTATAAAATATGTAATAATTTTAATTGTTGCTGTTCTTATTTTGCAAATTTATGGAGTAAATGTAAATTCACTTGTTGCAGGACTAGGATTGGTTTCTGTAATAGCTGGACTTGCTATTCAAGATCCTCTAAAAGATATTATTACAGGTGTAAATATTATTACAGATGACTATTTTGCATTAGGTGATGTTGTAAAAATAGATGATATTGAAGGAAAGGTTATTTATCTTGGAGTAAGAACAACAAAAATAAAAGACATAGCAAATGGTAATATATTAGTTTTAGCAAATAGAAATATAAATAAGGCTTTAAAAATATCAGAAGAACTATATATAGATATACCATTGTCTTATGAAGATGAAACAGAAAAAATTGCAAAGATTTTAAGTAAGGTATGTAACAATATTCAAAAACAGGAAGATGTAATTGAAGCAAAATATTTAGGAATTGGAAGTTTTGAAGATTCTGCAATTAATTACAAATTACAAATAAATTGTAAACCTGAAACAAAAATCACAATTAGAAGAAATGTATACAATATGGTTAAATTAGAGTTAGATAAAAATGGAATTTCAATACCTTATCCACAACTTACAATACATAGAAATTAAACAAAATAATGAAAATAAAAAAGAATATCATTTATCTGAAATCAATTAGATAAGTGATATTTTTAGTTATAAAATAAAAATTTAAAAATAAAATATTTATAGAATTTTAAGTTTAAAAGTTTATAATAATATGTTTAGAGGTGTATTTTTATATGGAAATATCATTAACAAATAAAAGAAAAATGGTAAAAACAATGTTTGTAGTTTTTTTTGTTATGTTTTTTTTAATAGTAAGATTGGCTTTTTTGCAATTTTATGATGGAAATAAACTTCAACTTTTGGCTTATGAACAGCAAGTGCAACAAAGAGCTATAAGTGCAAAAAGAGGGACAATATATGATAGTACTGGTAAATATATATTAGCTGTGAGCTCAACAGTTTCAACTATTACAGTAAATCCGACCAATATATTGAAAGAAAATAAAGAAAAAGTTGCAAAAGCTTTGGCGGATATTTTTGAATTGGATTATGAGAAAGTTTTAAAAAAGGTTTCAAAAAGAAGTTCAATTGAGACAATTGTTAAAAAAGTTGAAGAAGAAAAAGCAGATAAACTAAGAGAATGGATGATAGCAAATAATATTGAAACAGGTATAAATATTGATGAAGATACAAAAAGATATTATCCATACTCAAATATAGCTTCACAATTTATAGGTTTTTGTGGAAGTGATAATCAAGGATTAGATGGGATTGAAGCAAAATATAATGAAATTTTATCTGGGACAAATGGTTCTATTCAGAGAACTACTGATGCAATAGGGGAGAATATAGGAAATGATGGTGAAAATTATCTAAAGCCAATTGATGGAAGCTCTATAAAACTTTCAATAGATATGACAATTCAATCTATTGTAGAAAAACACTTAGCTGAGGCATGTATAGACAATAAGTGTACAGATGGTGGAAATATTGTTGCAATGAATCCTAAAACAGGGGATATTTTAGCAATGGCTACATATCCTAATTATAATTTAAATAAACCTTATGAAATAAATAATGAAGAATTAAAGCAAAATTGGGATAATATAGAGCAAAAAGAAAAAACAAAAGCGTTACAGGGAATGTGGAGAAATAAAGCAATTTCAGATACTTATGAGCCAGGATCTGTTTTTAAGCTTATAACAGCATCTGCAGCACTTGAAGAAAAAATAACAGATACAGACAATAGTGGAGAATTTTGTTGTACAGGTGGCATTACGGTAGGAGGAGCAAGGATAAAATGTTGGAGATATTATAGACCTCATGGTTCAGAAAGCTTAAGACAAGGATTAATGAATTCGTGTAATCCAGTATTTATAGGTCTTGGACAAAAATTAGGAGTAAATACATATTATAATTATTTAAATAAATTTGGATTACTTTCAAAAACAGGAGTAAATCTTCCAGGAGAAGCAAATAGCATATTTGTTAAGCAAGAAAAATGTGGACCAGTAGAACTTGCAACAATAAGCTTTGGACAACGATTTGAAATTACTCCAATTCAACTAGCTACAGCAATATCTAGTATAGTAAATGGTGGAAAATTGCTTACACCAAGAGTTGTAAAATCTGTAATAAATACAAAAACAGGAGAAGAACAAGAAATTCCAGTAGATATAAAAGCTACAAGTATTTCAAAAGAAACATCAGAGAAAGTATTAAGTATGATGGAATCTGTTGTAGCAGAGGGAACAGGAAAAAATGCAAAAGTTGAAGGATATAGAGTAGGAGGAAAAACTGGGACATCAGAAGATGGTGTAAACACAGGAAAATATGTCACATCTTTTTGTGGAGTTGCACCAATAGAAGACCCACAAATTGTTTGTTTAGTAACTTTATATAATCCAACAGGAGAGGGTGGACACCAAGGAGGAGGCGTTGCAGCACCAGTTGGAGGAAAGGTATTAGGAGAGGTTTTGCCATATTTGGAAAATAAATAATAAAATTTATTAGTAGAAAAACACAGGAAGTTTAATTTTCTTCCTGTGTTTCTTCATTTTCTAATAATTCTTTTACCCATTCATCTGTTCTTCTATCTTTACCACTTCTTCTATCATCTTGGGCGTTTTCATCATCGTTTTTTCTTCTGTTTGTTTTTCTTCTTTCTGTTTTTCTTCTTTCATCAAATAAATTTCCTGCTGGATCAACAACTATCATATAAATCACTCCTTCCTTAACAAATTCTTATTTGATTTTAGTATTGAATTTTGTCGTAAATAAAGTTAAATTTTAGTTTTATGATGTACTTTTAATGGAGCAACTTCAAAGTGAATTTCAAAATCTTTAAAATCATCTAAATGATTATTAGATAAACATTCTAAATAGTTTTCTAATTGATTCTGTGATTTGCATGCTGCAATAATTGCAGCATTTAAGCTATAATTAAACATCATATCCATTGCGACTTTGAATGCTTCAAATATAGATTTAGCTTCTCTGTCACGAATTAAAGCATAAGCTTCTCTGAAACGTGAAACAGCTGGATGTTTTAAATAGTAGTCTGTTGGGTAAATATATTCTTGTTTTACTACATCTTCAAAAGAAGTATATTGATGAGGATATTTATCTAAATATTCTAAAACTTCAAATTTAGAATATGGAAGATAAACTTTTCTTTTTGTTTCAGAAATTAGTAGACAATTATTGTTTTCTTTAATATCTTTTGAAACAATATTAACATCTTCAATAGGTTTGCTAGGTTCTTGCTTAGCAATATCTTGTATAATGCTAGAATATTTTATTGAAAATATTCTAAAATAATCTTGCACATCAGAAGCATTTATAAAAGATTGTAACAAAGAGTCATTTTGCAAAATGGTTGTTTTCATATCTTCTACAACATTACTAAAATCTGCAATTTTTGTTTTTAAATTTGCAATTTCATCAATAAATTTTGACTCTGAGCTGTTATTTTCATCTGCTTCAACCTTTATTAGTAAATCTATTATTTCTTTATTTATATTATTTGAGATTTCTTCATTTATTTGTAGCATAGAGATATTACTATTTACAGTTTCAAACATTTTTTGAGATTTTGAAAGCATATTAACTTCTTTAGAAGAATTTTTATGATTTATATTGCTTTTGCGTATAGAATCATTTAATCCGTTAATTAGATTTACAATTATATCTCTAATCTTTTTTTCTGTTTCTAATAATTTAGCAAATTCTTCATTGCTTGAGTCTAGATGTTTGATAAAATTAAATTCATCACTTGTAAATAAACTATTTAGAAACGTATTATTATATATAGCTTCCATACTTTAAGGTACCTCCTAAAAATTTTTCGTTAGTTCTCTTATTTTAATATATCATAAAATTTAAAAAAAGACAATAACAATCAAGTTAAATAAATATTACAATATTATGACGAAATGTCACAAAAATGTAAAGAAAAAGACACACTATAGTAATTGAGTTATAGCGAAATATAGGGTAAAATAAAGATATAGAATAAAATTAGAAAGGAGTGTATGTTTATGAAAAGATCAAAAAAGAAAAACTATGCTATAATAGTATTAATTGTACTACTTATAGCAATTGCTGTAGGGTATGCAGCTTTCCAAACTGTACTTACAATTAATGGTAGTGTTTCAACTACTGCTGATTGGGACATTAAGTTTACATCTGCTAAATTATTAGATAAGGATGGAAAAGTAGTTAATGAAGAAGCTCATGGTAAAGCTGTAGTTACAACTGATACAAAAGTAACTGCAACTGTAAAACTAGCTTATCCAGGAGATGCTGTGAAATTACAAACTGTTATAACAAATGAAGGTAATCTTGATGCTAAATTAACATCTATAAATGTTGATACATCTGGATTAACAGATACAGATATAACAGTTACACCTACTGCAGCAGGTCAAGCTGGATTACCTTCTACTGGTGAAAAATTAGCAGCAGGAGCATCATGTACAAGTGAATTTGTTGTACAATGGGCACCTAACTCTAAAAAAGATTCAACATTAGGAAGCTTTGATGTAACATTTACATATGATCAAGACGCACAAGCAATTACAATTACACCAGCACATTCTCACAATCCTGCAAATCCATAATTGTATGTGTGTAAAGATTAACTTCGCAAAGGTAATGCCTTTGCATAAGGCATTACCTTTAGGAGACTTTATGTCTAATTTTATTCTATAATTTAAAGTTAATAAACTTTCTATTATAGCAAAAGCAGTAGAAAAAAGTGGGCTAAAAATAAAATAGAATAATTTTGGCCCACAACTGTTCTATTTTATATAAAGAGGAGAAAATGCAAAAATCAAAATTAGTCACAGCAATCATTATTTTAATAATATTAATATATGGAATTTTAGCGAATTTTAGATTTGCGCTTGGATTAAATGGGCTATATTTATATATAATCAATCCTGTTTTTTGGTTATTATTATGTGCCATGTTATTTTTTACATTAGGAAAGAATTATACAAATACAAAATTAAAAAGAAAAATAATCCAATATACAATAATTTCATCATTAATATATTTAATTGTATATTTGTTATCTGGGTTATTTGTAACATTTGGAAAAAATCCATATAGTACAACATTAAATGGACTTATTGTAAATTTGTGGATGTTAGGAATTCCGATTTTTGCGAAAGAATATATTAGATATAAATTAATAAACAATGTTTATGATAGGGATAAGGTGAAATTTGCAATTTTAATAGCAATTGTATATATCATTATAGATATTAATTTTACAAGTTTTATTGGAAAAACATTAGCAACACTTACAATTGTAAAATATGTATCTCAAGTTATAGTACCAAATATTGCGAAAAACATTTTATTTTCTTATATTTCGATACAAGGAGATTTTATCCCTTCAATAATATATCAATTAATTACAAATTTATATTATTGGGTATCGCCAATTCTACCAAATTCACCATGGGCCATGTCTGCTATAATAGATTCAGTAATACCAATAATTTTAGTTTTGTATATTAGATATGAAAAAATAAAATTAAGACCAATTAAAGACAGAAGGGCATTTATAGATACAAATCCAGGAAGTGTAATTCCTTTGGTTGTTACTATTATATTAGTAATATGGTTTGCATTAGGAATTTTTCCTATTAAACCTGTAGCAATTGCAACAGGAAGTATGGAGAAGGAAATATGTGTAGGAGATGTAGCTATAATACAAAAATGCAATTCAAATGATGTAAATGTTGGAGACATAATAGAGTATCAAATGGAAGGATATACAGTAATTCACAGAATTATACAAAAAAATCAAAGAAATGGTGAATTTTATTTTGTTACAAAAGGTGACAACAATGATTTACCAGATGTAGCAGAAGTTAAAGAAAATCAACTAATTGGAAAAGTAGTATTTAAAATAAAATATATTGGGTATCCAGCAATTTGGTTACATTTATTACAGACAGAAGAGCAAACGATAGAAGTAGAAAAAGGAAATTAGGAAGCTAAAGAAAGGAGAAGATTATAATGAAGGCGAAAGGAAAAAGCAAAATTCGTAAATCAACTAAATATGTTACGATTATTGTGTCTATAATTGTATTAATTTTCTCTTTTATTAACTTCATAAAAAATATACAAAAAGAGAATATGAGGTCATATACAAAAGAAATATATAAATATACAAATAAATTTAATTATGATTATAAAATAAACCTGATTTCAAATAAATATATGACAAATGAAGAAATTAAAGATAAAAATTTAGCTTATGTTACTGATTTAATAGATAACATAAAACTTGATTTGAATTATGATTATACAGGAAGTAAAAATTCTGAATTAAAATGTACGTATTCAATAGTGGGCTTAATACAAGCGGTTTATACAAAAAATGGTGAAGAACAGAAAATTTGGGATAAAGAAGAAACTTTATTGCCTGAAAAGTCTATAAATTCAGCATCAGATAATATACAAATTGCTGAAAAACTAAAATTAGACTTAAAAGATAAAAATGAATTAATAAATAATTTTAAGCAACAATTAGGAATGTCAATAGATGCAAAATACACAGTAAAATTAAAGATAAAAGTTGAAACAGAAGTTGATGGAAAAGAAGTAATAGATGAGATTTCGCCATTTATAAATATTGATTTGGCAGAAAAAACTACTAAACTTACAGGAGAAAACGATATAGAGAATTCAGAATATATTTCAAAAGAATATAAAGTTACAGAGAAATCTGGTGCTTCAAAAATATTTATAGATGTAGTTCTTATAGTGATTGCAATTATTGCTTTAAGAAAGGTTTCTAAATTCAAAATTGCAAATGTTATAAGAAATGAATACAAATATGAACTTAATAGAATTCTAAAAATTTGTCAAGATAAGATAGTTGAAGTAAGTACAAAACCAAATGATGAAGAAGTTGAAGTTGTGTACGTAAAAGATTTTGGGGAAATTGTAAAAGTTTCTGAAGAATTATTTAAGCCTATTTTGTATTATAATGCAAAAGAAAATGAAGAAGCTTGGTTCTCTGTAATGAGTGGAAAGACGAGTTATAGATTTGTGCTAAGAAAATAAATTAAACCCCGCTATTACTTGTAATAGCGGGTTATCTTTTAAACAGGGAGAAAAATGTATGAAAATAAGAAGAAAAAGAACACATTTTAAACCTTTACATATTATTTTTATAATAATGGTATTTTTAATTACTATTTCAACTGCATATGCATATTATTCTACAGAATTGTTTATAAATGGTACAGCCACAGGTGTGCAACAGCAGTTATCAGTTATATATATGAATATGGATAATTCTTCATCTTATCCAAATACTGTTGGATACATGGGAACATATTCATATACATTTTCTATTCCACCAGTAATACAATCAATTACAATGGGAGGGAATGCATTAGTTTTAAATACAGATTATACATACACAAATGGAACACTAACTATTTCAAATGTAACAGGGAATCTTGTTATTCAAGGTGATTCAGCAGCGCAAAATGTAAATGTGACTTTTGAAGTAGATGGAAATACAGTGGATGTTGTAACTGTATCACAAGGGAACACTGTAAGTATACCAGATATAGCGCCAGAAAAACAAGGATATGGATTTTTAGGTTGGGCTGATGCAAATGATGCACTTTTTGATTTTTCAACACCTATTATGAATGATATTACATTACATGCAAAATGGCAGCAAGGAGCAGTTGCAGAAATAAATGGAACATTTTATACTTCTTTACAAGATGCAATAGATGCTGTACCAACAACCGATACTGAAACAACGGTTAGATTACTACAAAATGTAAGTGAAAATTTAGTAGTAGCACAAAATCAAAATATTAATTTTGATTTTCAAAACTTTACAATAAGTATTACTACAGGTACACTTCTAGAAAATTCAGGAACAGTTAAAATTTCAAATGGATTATTAACATCATCATCAACACAGACTGCTACAATTAATAATCAATCAACTGGAAATATCACAATTAGTGGAGGAAGAATTTTAATGACAGCAACAGGAGGAAAACAGGCATTATATAATGATCAAGGAACTGCTGTAATTACTGGAACTGCATATTTAAGTTCTGCAAGTAGTAATGGAAACAATAAAAGAGCTACAGTCCAAAATTTAGCATCATCAACATTAACAATAAGTGGAGGATCAATAGTTTCTCAATCTTTTATAGGAGTAAACAATGCTGGAACAATGACAATTGGAACCGAAGATGGAACATTAGATAAGACATCTCCTATAATACAAGCTGCAACAATTGGAGTAAGTAGCAGTACAGATTTTGAATTTTATGATGGTACAATAAAAGGAAAATCACAAACTGTAAATGATGAAGCGAAAATAACAGATAAAGAGACAGGATATAGTTTTATACATTCAAGTGAAGAGATAGATGGAGAAACATATCATACACTATATTTAGCTATAAAACGCAGAGTTACGTTTGATGCAAATTATGGATCTGTTAGTGAACCTACAAGAGATGTTGAAACAGGAACTAAAATTGGAACTTTACCTATTCCTTCTAGAACTAATTATGTATTTGATGGATGGTTTACTTTAGCTGAAGGTGGAGAAGAAATAACAGAAAACACAATAATAAATAATGATATTACATATTATGCACATTGGATAACAACTGCTGTTGCAAATGTAAATGGTACAGGATATTACTCTTTAGCAGATGCAATAAATGCTGCACCAAATAATACAGAAACAACAATAAAACTGCTTGCTAATATAAGTGAGAGTGTTACCATTGCTGCAAATAAAAACATTATATTTAATATGCAAAATTATTCAATTAGTGGTACCAATAAACAGGTTATTGTTAATAAAGGAACCTTAAGAATATATAATGGTCAAATAAATCAAACAAAAACAGAAGCAGCTATAAATAATGAAAATAATGCTCATCTTTATATAACAGGAGGAACTATTAACTCTACAGGAGGAAAGGCAGCAATATATAATTTAGGGGGAGGTACAGTAGAGATTTCAGAAAGTGCGAATTTAATTTCAAACGCAAGTGGCTCAAGAGATAATATGTATAGAGGAACTGTACAAAATTTAGCAAATGGTACTATTGTTATTACAGGTGGAACAATTGAAGGAACCAATGGATTTGCTGTATCCAATTATGGAACATTAACATTGGGAGTAAAATCTGACGGAAATATTAATATTTCTTCACCTGAAATAATTGGTAAAAAGACTTATGGATTGAATAATGCAGGTACATTTAATTATTATGATGGTATTATAAAAGGTATAACAGATGCTATTACTGGTTTAATTGATGATCAAGAACCAAATACGGGTCTTCATAATGGAACAGAACAAATTGATGGACAAACATATAAAACAGTATATTTAGAAGAGATACCATAATGAAGCATTATTAAGAAGAGTTATTTCAATAAGGAGAGAACTTATGAAAATTAGAAGGAAAAGAACGCATTTTAAGCCGGTACATATATTTTTAATAATATTTGTATTTTTAATAGCTATATCAACTGCATATGCATATTATTCTACAGAATAGTATATAAATGGTACAGCTACAGGTGTGCAGCAACAACTAGGGGAAGGACCAGCCACGCAGGTAACTGTAACATTTAATAATCAAGGAACAAAAAGTACAGTTCCTGTAGAAGTAGGAGATACAGTTTCAAAACCATCTCCTAATCCAACAAAAAGTGGATATGAATTTGTTGGTTGGTATGATGAAAATGATATAAAATTTGATTTTACAACTCCTATAACACAAGATATAACTCTACATGCGGTTTTTGGAACAGAAGTATATGTAAATGATGAGGAAGATTATGTATTTACTGGTTCAAATTACATAGATACAGGAATTAAGTTATTTGATGAAAATAATTATAACAAAGATTTTGAAATTTCATTTAAAATAAAAGAACGTGTATCTTCGTCAGGTCAAGCAACAATAATGAACTGTATGGATGAGTCAGGAACTCCATGGCCGGGTATAGTTTATAGAATTACAAGTGGAAGCGAAGAAGAAGCTATTGCTAATGTTACTACATCAATAAGAATTCAACCTAAATATAAAAGAGCAAATGTTAATAAAATCACATTAAAAAGAATAGATGGAATTTTATATATTAATATTAATGATGCAGGAGATATGGTTTTATTAGATATGACATCATTAACAAAAAGATTTAATGTTCCAGTTACATTTGGAGCAAGTTTAAATGCTAGTGGAAATCCACAGAGATTTTTCAAAGGAACTTTATCTAATATTAAAATTAAAGTTTATGGGTTATAAGGCAAAAGGTTAATAAATATAACAATAATATTACAAAAATGAAATAATAATGTAACAAAAATGTAAAGGCATTGATATTGACTTATTTTGTCGAAACTTCTAAAATAATAAGTAGATAAAAAAAAGGAGGAAAAGGCATGAAAAACAATAAGAAAAAAGAAAGAAGTATTATAATACTACTAATAGTAGCAGTGGTATTAATGACAGTAGGTTTTGCTGCATATTCGCAAACATTGAATATCAATGGTACAGCAAAGGTAAAAGGTAGTCCATGGGATGTACGTTACATTAAGGATCAAATTACTACAACAAATGGTTCTGTAGCTGCAGAAGCTTCTGAATTAACAGATACTCAATTTAGTTTTACTGTTAAATTAGAAAAACCGGGAGATTTTTATGAAGCAAAATTTAAGGTTAAAAACTATGGAACTATAGATGCTCTTTTAGACCAAGTAGTTATGAGCACATTAACAACAGAACAAGCAAAATACCTAGATTACACAGTTACTTATGATAGTGATACATATACTCAATCTTCAGCTACAGGTTTGAAAAAAGATTTAGCATCTAAAGCTGAAAAAGAAGTTATTGTTAAAGTAACATACAAACAACCAGAAAATGCAAATGAATTACCAAAAGCTGCAGAAGGCAATGAGTATGTAGATGTTACTGTAACAGGAAGCTTAAATTACATAGAAAAAACTACAACACCTTAGTAACCTTTAGTCGCTATTTTAATAGCAAAATAGCGACTATGCATTTTTATTGGAGTAAACTAATATGGAAAAAAAATTAAAAAGTATATATAAATTTGAATTAATTATATTGCTTTTAGTAATAATTCTTTTTTTTATCCAAGATGACATATATAAATACTTACTTTCTATTATAGGTTTTGGAATTCTATTATTTGTTTCAACACTAGTATATAAAAAGAAAAAAGATACAAATTTTTTTAGAGGCTCTGCTTCAAGAATAGTGTTTGCAATAATTGTATTCTACTTTTTAGCAATATATTTACTAGGACTATTATTAGGATTTAATAAAACTTTATTTTCGACAATTCCTAGTAAATGGCTTCAAGGATTAATTCCAATAACAATTATCACTATAATTACAGAAAAGTTAAGATTTATATTAATAAAAAATAATGTAACAGAGAAAAAAGGAATATATGGTATAACTATACTTATGATGTTATTTAATATATTGTTAGTTACAAATTTTGTACGATTAACAGAGCCATATTTAATATTTGTACTAATATGTACAATAGTTATGCCAACAATTGCACAAGAATTACTTTCAACACATATGGTAATAAATTATGGCTTTATTCCTACAATTGAATATAAACTAATAATGAACTTATATATTTATATTTTACCAATATTTCCAAATTTAGGAGATTATATATATAGTGCAATAAATATAGTAATACCATTTACAATATATATAGTCTTAAAAAAATATATCAAGCCAGATGAAGACATAAGAAAAGAAAAACAAAAACTTACAGGCTTAAATTTAAGCTTTATAACTATTCCAGTAATAATATTTTTAACAATAATAATAATATTAGTCTCAGGAATATCTAGATATAAAATGATAGCAATTGCATCAAACTCAATGGTACCAATTTATGAAAGAGGAGATGCAATAATATATGAAAAACTAGATGTGAAAGACATAGAAGAAGGAGATATCATAGTATTTGAAAAAAATAAAATACTAGTTGCACATAGAGTAATAAAGATAAAAGATGACTTGACCAAAAGATATTTTTATACAAAAGGAGATGCTAACAATACAGCAGATAATAGTATTGTAAGTGAAGAAGAGGTACAAGGAGCTGTAAGGAGAGTAGTAAAATATATAGGATACCCTACAGTGTGGATAAATGAACTGTTTAGGAGGTGAGACACGTGAGAATGAATAAGATCAAAAAAAGAAAATTCATAATGATATTGATTGCTTTATTTACATTAGGAATTTGCTTTTTTAACTTTGGTTTTAAAGAATGTAAAGATATAAGATATATATATACAGAAAAAAATTCAGTTGATTACAAAGTATACTTAAAAGATAATAATTTTTTTGAATCAAAATATCTTGAAAAAAATAAAACATATATTACAAGTTTAATAGATTATATTAATGCAGATTTTTCATATAATGTGAACTTTAATGAGGCAGTTTCTGGAGAACTAAAATACAAATTAGTTGCTGAAATTAAAGCTGATAAAAGCAATAATGATATCGGAAATTATTGGACTAAAGAATATGATCTTATTGATGAAAAAACAGATAAAATAACAAATGCAACATCTCACGAAATCAAATTAAGTAAAAAAATAAATTATAATAAATATAATGATGTACTAAACAGTTTTATAAAAGAATATAGCTTACAAGCAGAATCTACTTTAAGAGTATATTTAGATATTACTGGAAATACAAAAGTAGATAATACGAATGAAGATATAGATATAGATTCAGAAGTAAGTTTAATAGTACCACTTTCAAAACTTGCAGTAGAAGGAAAAATAGAAACAGATAATAATAGTAAACAAAAAGAAATTATAAAAAAAGAAAAAGAAGTAGAACCATTTAAAAAACTACTTAAAGTATTATTTGTAATAACTGTAATAATGTTTATATATTATTTCTTCCAATATGTTAGATTTTTAATGAATAGAAATGATCATTTAAATTATAGAGATAGAATTAAGAAATTAACATCAGATTATGAAGAAATAATAACTAAAGTAAAAAGTATAAATGTAAATGATTTTGCAATAATAGATGTAGAATCATTTGATGATATACTTAATGTATACAATAGTGTAAGAGAGCCTATAAACTTTTTATATGGAGAAGAAGAATCTAGATTCTTCATTGTAAAAGGAAATAGTTGCTATATGTACACATTAATAAAAAGGGAAATAAATAATTATGATAAAAAGAAAAAATAATAAAAATACCCACCTACATAATTTAAAATTGTGGGTGGGTAATTCAAAATTTAATAAAACTTCAATTATTATATTTATATTATTTGTATTTTCGATTACATTTATGACTGTAGGGTTTGCAAGATATGGCAAAACAGTAAATTTTGGAGGAACAGTACTTTTAAAACAAAGTGGAAAAGTATATATTTCTAATGTTAGTGTTATTAGTACTAATCATTCAACAGCAAATCCGCAATTTACAGATACAAGTATAGATTTTAATATGGAATTTACTACAACTAGAAATCAGAGTAATGCAAATGATTATAGTGCAGCTTTTGAAATTACAATAACAAATGATAGTTTTTATGATTATATATATAGTACGCCTACTTATGATCATACAATAAATAGACAGAGTAATGGAGAATTGATTGATAATTCATATTTAGGTTATAATATAACAGGCATTGATGTTGGAGATACAATTGAAAAAGGAAAAAGTAAGACATTTACAGTTACTTTTCAATTTACTAATCCACTAAGAAAAGAGTATGACACATTTATAATAGATGGAGATTTTTCTCCTACAATTAAAGTTGATACAAGTGGAAGTTTGATGGGAAGAGTTGATAACTCTAAAACTCTAGACCTAACAGGAAATAATGATTTAGCAGAATTTAAAGTGAAAATTATAAATACATATAAAGAAGCAAAGAAATTTTCAATATCTGCTACAGGAAACAAATTCATTGTTAAAGATGAAAATGGAAATACTGGAACTGAATATACAATTGAAGCAAATGAAGAAAAAATATATACAGTCTATTTATCAAAAGCCAGTGGAGCAGAATATATTTCTAGTACAGCTAGAGTTAATATAGCAATAAATTATAATGGACAATCTTCAGCCGTGTCTGCAGGAATTGTTGATGTACTTGTAGATTCTAATGCTTCTTATGAAGATACAGAGGCACCAACAATAAGTAATGTAAAAGTTGAAATTAGCAATACAGAAGGTACAGCGATAGTTTCATGGAATGGAGAAGATGACCAAGAACATCCAGAAAAATATACGGTAATAGTATACAAAAATAAATCAGAATTAAAGAGAGTGCAAACTCAAAAAGATGAAACAAGTATAGAATTAACTGGATTAGCAGAAGATAGCTACTATTTTACAGTTATTGGAGTAGATCCATCAGGAAATACAGCAACAGAACAAGAAATATCTAGTGCAACTACAGATTCTGGACATGCATCAAGAAGTACAGAAATAGAATTAAAATGGAATTTTACTATAAAATATAATTGTCAAAATCTTACAAGTAGTGGAAATACAACAGCCAAAAGAGGAGAAGACTATGAAGGATCTATAAGAGCAAGTGGATATTACCAGTTACCAAATAGTATTACTGTAACTATGGAAGGAAATTCATCACCTAAATATGAATATAATAATTCAACAGGAAAAATTAAAGTAAGTAATATAACAGGGAATGTGACGATTCAAGCAGAAGCGACATGCTTAGTAGAAGGCACAAAAATACTTTTAGCAAATGGAAGATATAAAAATATTGAAGATATAAAATATACTGATTTACTAGCTGTGTATGACCATGTGAATGGTAAGATGACTGAAGTTTATCCAATATGGATAGAAAAAGCAGGAACAAGTAATTACTATAGAAAAATAACATTTGATGATGGAAATAATTTAAAAATTGTAAACAGTCATTCATTATTTGATGTTGATAAGAAAAGATATGTGGATGCATCAAATGACGATGAATTTAAAATAGGAAGTAGAGTATATAAAGTAGAAAATAGCAAATTAAAAATAGTTACTGTTACAAATATAGAAGATATACAAGAAAAAGTTAAATATTATAATATAGTTTCAACTGCTTATTATAACTTGATTGCAAATGATATACTTACAACAGATACAACCTCAAGTATTTCCAATGTATATGGTTATGATAGTCAAGCAAAATATGGAGTAGGATATAAAATGCTATCAAAAGGCAAAGGATTAGAATATAAAGATATTGCTTGTATACCATATTATTTGTATAAAGGACTTAATTTAAGAAATGCTAAATTATTATTAAATAAAAAATTAAATACTGAATTTCTAAGCAATTTTATAGAAGAAAGGACAATTGAACCTATTACAAAAAATGGAAAAAGGTATTTTATGGTTACTACTTCTTTAGATAATGTAAATGAAAGTAATGTAGATAAGTTTTTATATAAAGAGGGAAGCATATATACATTACCAAAGGAAAATGCAAAATATTATATTGAAACTTCAACTAATAAAAGATATGAGCCAGGACATAGTGTAAAAGTGGAAAATAGTATTCACTTTAAGGCAGTAAAATAAACCCAATTATTAATTGGGTTTATTTTTATAATAGGAAAGTAAGCCTTTCCATTGATGTGACTGAATTATATTTTTAAAAAATATTTTTTCTTTTTTTTACTGATAGAGGTTTGAAATCAAAGATTATTTTAAAACAATTAAAGTCCATTTTTCCATCGCTATCTAGATAGTCTAAATATGCATCTAATTCGTCTAATGAATTACAAGCAGTTATTATTGCTGGATGTATATCACTTCTAAACATTAATTCAAATCCAAGAGAAACAGCATCTGAAAGAGAACTTCTTTCTTTATCTTTCATTAGTTTAAAAGTTTCTTTAAATCTAGAAATTATTGGGCTTTTATACATTGATAGAGGTAAAGTATATTTCTTATGAATAACTCCATCAATTGAATTATATTTACTTGGATTATTATTAAAGATTTCGTCTAGATCCGATAATGTGTATGGTAAAGTAACTTTTCCAGTAGATTCTGAAATAGTAAGAGTATTTTCTTGATAGTTATTATTTTCAATATTTGATTCTACTTTAGGTACTTCACCACTTTGATTTTTTGTTGCTAATGGTTCAGTATTTTGTTCTATATTTTCATTATCATTATCATTATCAATTACAGTATTTATTGTAAGTTTAGGAACATCAGAAACTTTTAAAATACAATCTTCTATTTTATTTGTATTATCTAATATCAATTTACTAAATTCAAGATATTTTTTGTTAAAGTTATCTGCAATAGTATTAAGATTTTCTGATTTTGATTTTATAGCTTCTATTACTTCATCAAAATTTTGAACAATACTGTTTAGATATGTAATATTTTTGTCACAACATTCTAAAGAAAGTTTTAAGCTTTCTAAAATATCTAATAAAGTACTAGCAGAATTTGAATCAGTACTACTTAATTTTACGAAATTTTTAATATAACTTAAAATGATATCTTTTAGTTTATTTTGATTATTTAAATTATTATTAAGTAAATCTTTTTCTTGCTCTATTATTTCATCTTTATCATCAGAAAATATGTTATAAAAATATATCATTTGTTTCACCTCATAAAATATTTGTCTTTATTGTTTATTTGTCATTTCTTCTAAATCCAATAATTCTTGCCAACGTCTGTCAACTTCTTTTTGGAATTCTTCTATCATCCACTCATTTCCTTCTTTAAACATATGTCTAAATCTCTTTTGAGTTTTTAAAAATTCTTCAATAGGAAGCTTTTTAGCAGGTTTATATGTTATATGATATTTTCCATCTACAACTTCATACATTGGCCAATAGCATGTTTGAGCTGCAAGCTTATTAATATTCATAAGTTCATCTGTAGAATATCCCCAACCACGTGGACATGGAGCCAAAACATTTAAGAATGTTGGGCCTTCTGTATAAATTGCTTTTTCAGCTTTTTCATATAAATCTTTAAAATCTCCCATTGCAAGAGTTTGTGCAACATAAGGTAAATGATGATTTGCCATAATTAAAGCTAAATCTTTTCTATTTTGCATTTTTCCAGGAATTACTTTTCCTGCAGGTGTTGTAGTTGTATCTGCAAATCTAGGAGTTGCAGAAGAACGTTGAATACCTGTATTCATATATGCTCCATTATCATAACATACATAAGTTAAATCATGACCTCTTTCCATAGCTCCAGAAAGAGCTTGTAAACCTATATCATAAGTTCCACCATCTCCACCAAATGCAATAAATTTTGTATGTTGATCTTCTGGTAATTTTCCTTGTTTTTTTAGTGATTTGTATGCTGCTTCAACACCAGATAGGGTAGAGCCTGCACATTCAAAAGCTGTGTGTATAAAAGAATCCTCCCAAGATGTGTATGGATAAATAAATGTAGAAACTTCCATACATCCTGTTGCAGAACATACAACTGCTGTATCTTCTTCTTTTAAAGCTCTCATAATATGTCTTGCAACTACTGGTGCACCACATCCAGCACACATTCTATGACCTTCTGTAAAGTGAGGTCTTTTAGTTGCTACTATTTCTTTCATATTATATGCCATTATATTTTCCTCCTTTTTTCACCAAATCAATGAAAAACTTCGTCTTACTTCGTTTAAATTTTCTTTAAAAATCCTCATGTACAACTCGTACACTCCGGTTTTTAAAGAAAATTTTGCCTAGTAATACTCGTTTTTGATTGATTTGCATAGTTTTAATTTATCGTTTAAATTTATCTTCTTAATCCTAAATATCTGTATGGAATTCCTAAATCTCCTGTTTTTGCAACATATTCTAAGTCTTTGTATACAGATTCTATATCATCAGCTTTAGTATCACGTCCACCAATTCCATAAATGTAGTTAATAGTTGGAACATTTACTTTGTGAACTTGGAAACTTGAAGTAATATCTGTAAATATAGCTCCACCTGCTGAATTTAAAGAATCAGATTTGTCTAAAACAGCAACTGCCTTAACATGAGCTAAAGCTTTAGAAATTTCTTCACCAGGGAATGGTCTGTAAACTCTAAGTTTTAAAAGACCAGCTTTTACTCCTTGTTCGCGAAGTTTATCTACAACAAATTTTGTTGTACCAGCTGTAGAGTTTACGCAAACTATAGCAAGTTCTGCGTCATCTAGTTTATATTCTTCAAATAATCCATATTTTCTTCCTGTCCAAGCTTCGAAGTCTTTAGCAACATCTAAAATTACTTGTTTTGAAGCTCGCATTGCGTCTGCTTGTTGAGCTTTATGCTCAAATAAATATGGTTGAACATCTAGTGGACCAACAGCAATTGGTTCATTTCTATTTAATAAGTAATGTTCTGGTTTATATGTTCCAACAAATTTTTTAACTTCTGAATCTTCTTCAAGCATAATATTTTCAATTGAATGAGATGTAATAAATCCATCTTGGCAAACCATTAATGGAAGCATAACATCTTTGTGTTCGGCAATTCTGTGAGCCATAAGTAAATTGTCGTAAGCTTCTTGATTGTTTTCGGAAAACATCATTATCCATCCAGCGTCTCTAACTCCCATTGCATCTGAATGGTCATTATGTATGTTTAAAGGTCCTGAAACAGCTCTATTTACAAGTGACATAACTATAGGTAGTCTTAAGCTTGAAGCTATATATATCATTTCCCACATTAAAGACAAACCATTTGCAGATGTTGCGGTCATAGCACGTGAACCTGCAGCTTCAGCTCCAATACAAGCTGACATAGCACTATGTTCAGATTCAACTGCAACAAATTCAGTATCTACAGTTCCATTTGAAACAAATGTTGAAAAATATTGAGGAATTTCTGTAGATGGGGTAATAGGGAAGGCAGCAACAACATCTGGATTTATTTGTTTCATTGCTGTAGCTGATGCTTCATTACCACTTAATCTTTCTCTTATACTCATAATTTTTATCATCCTTTCTCTTTTTGTAGAATTTATGAAAAACTTCGTCTTGCGTTGTTAAAATTTTGTTCAAAAATGCTCACATGCACAAAGTATGCTCAGTTTTTTTCTCAAAATTTTGCCTAGCAATACTTGTTTTTGATAAATTCTAATTATTATTCCATAATTATTGCAGCAAAAGGGCATACCTTAGCACAAACTCCGCAACCTTTGCAATAATCATAATTAAAATCTTCTCTTTTTAATTCTTTATTTACAGGAATTGCATTATCTGGACAAACAGGGAAGCAAAGTCCACATTGTTTACATTTTTCTTCTATATATACAGGCTTAATACTTCTCCAATCACCAGTTTTAAAGTTTCTGGCATTTCCTGCTTCATAAATATTCCCACCAATTGTCATTTCGTTCATTGGTGTAGTTGCATTTATTTCAGACATTCTCATCATCCTTTCTTTAAGATTCATGAAAAACGTCGTCTTGCGTTGTTAAAATTTTGTTCAAAAATGCTCATGTACACAAAGTACATTCCGCTTTTTTCTCAAAATTTTGCCTAGCAATACTTGTTTTTGATGAATCTAAATTATATCTTTTTTACTTCTTGCAAAGCAAGTTCAATAGCTTTCATATTTCCGTCAATAACTTCTGGCTTTTTAGCAAATTTATGCTTAAATGAACCTTCCATATCTTTTACAAAATCTTCATCAGACATAATTCCACTAACTTTTACAATAGCTGCAAGCATAGGAGTATTTGGAAAATATTTTCCTAAAGTTTCCATAGATATTTTTCTTGCATCAATTGTGTAAATTTCTCCAGAATATCCTTTAAGTACAGATTTTAAATAATCTGCAGATTTTGTGGTGTTTATAACTATAGCACCTGTGTTTTTTAAACCTGCTGTAACATCAACAGATTCTAATAATGTGTCATCTACTACAACTACGAAATCTGGTTCATAAATGTTGCTGTGAATTGTAATAGGCTCATCACTAATACGGTTGTATGCTGTAATTGGTGCACCCATTCTTTCAGGTCCATATTCAGGAAATCCTTGAATATATTTTCCTGTGTTAAATGCTGCATCTGCTAATAATAATGAAGCAGTTTTAGCACCTTGACCGCCTCTACCATGCCATCTTATCTCTATTAAGTTGCTCATAATAAATTGGCCTCCTTTGTTTAAAAATTTATACTAAAAGTATATTATTCTTTATAAAAAAAGTCAAGGGATTTTGTGGACATATTTTTAATAATATTAATAGAATAGAAAGATATATATTCCATGTAAATATTGTAAAAATACTTAAATTGTAACGAAATAATTGACAAAGTATACATAAAATGATATAATACGAAAAACAAATATAAAAAAGTAGGAGGATATTATGCAACGAAATATAGATAATCTAATATCAGCTAATCTAGATGAAAACAAATATCAAATTATCATTGGAAGTAAAGGAATATTAATAAGAAATGGAAAAGGATATATAGTAGATTCAGAAAAATTTAAACAAGGAGTAGAATTAACTGAACAATTTATAGAAGCCTATTTTGCTGGCTATTCAGGCATTGGTTACCCAAGCGAAGTATTGCATAATATGCTAAAAAAAGCAGAATACTCTGATACAATAATGCAATTAATCCTAGAATGTATGCGTGCTACTGCTCCAATAGATCTTACCATAATACATTCTATATATAATTGTAAACCAACAGATAATAATATAGAAATTTCTGAAGAGGAAAAAGAATATCTAATTAGAGGATATATTATCAATATTTTAAGACCATTTTATGAAGAAATGAAAACTCTATCTGAAAAAAAGGACTATTCTAATGAAAGTGACGGCATTTATAGTATAGAGGCTAGAAATATTGTTAAATTAGTGGAGAAATATAAAAATGCTCAACAAATAGCTAATATTGAAATAATATATAATTTTAGAGGAATATCAAATAGTGAATTATCTTATAAAGAAAAAGAGACCATAAAAAAATTAGCAAAATATGCATATAGTTATGGAATAGGAAAAATACAAGGTGATATAATAGAAGAAATTATACAATTTGCAAAAAAACAAAGAGCAGTAGCAATTGAAACAGTAAACAAATTATTAGAAGGTAGTATTTATCCAAATAGAGATTGTGGAGAACAGCAAAAATAAATAATTGGAGGAAAATATGCAAGATATACAATTTTCAAAAGCACTATATCAAGTAAGTGAAATTTTAAATTATTATAAAAATGATTTAAAAGAAAGAATACCGAAGCAATTAATTAATTATATTGAATCAAATAAAGCTAAAGATTATAATTGGAAAATAGATATTACTTTACCTATAGAAAAACAAGATTTATACCAAAAGACTAAAGAGATTTTAACTGTATTGTACAGAAATTATATATGTAATGATGATGAAAGAAAAATATTAAATGATATTTTAATAGAAAATGAATTTAAGTATCAAAACGAACTTAAAGAAAAATATAATCCAGATAGTATTTTTAAAAAAAAGAGATTATAAAAATAAAAAAAGTATATATAAATAAAAGCCTTTGTACAGTTATGTATAAAGGCTTTTTAGCAGTTTACAAAAAGAAGAAAAATTATGTAAATTTACAATATTACTTGTTGACAAAATAACTTTTTTTGTGATATAATAGGTAGGTGAATTTTAAGGGAAAATAAGGAATAAAAAGAAATATTAAGTAAGGTTACTTTTTTCCTCCGTCCCAAAAAAGAACCTGAAAAGTAACCTAAAGAAAGGAAGAAAAAAATGAATAACAAAAAAATAAGAAACATAGCAATAATTGCACACGTAGACCATGGAAAAACAACACTTGTTGACAGTTTGTTGAAACAAAGTCATGTATTTAGAGAAAATGAACAAGTAGAAGAAAGAGTAATGGACTCAAATGATTTAGAGAAAGAAAGAGGAATCACAATTCTTTCTAAGAATACATCTGTAATGTACAACGATATTAAAATAAACATTGTTGACACACCTGGACACGCAGATTTTGGAGGAGAAGTAGAAAGAGTTTTAAAAACAGTTGATGGTGTTTTACTTCTAGTAGATAGTTTTGAAGGAGCTATGCCTCAAACAAGAGAAGTTTTGAAAAAGGCATTAGCATTAGATTTAAAACCAATAGTTGTAATTAATAAAATAGATAGACCAGGAGCTAGACCTGAAAAGGTTGTAGATGAAGTAATTGAGCTATTTATAGAGCTTGATGCAACAGATGAGCAATTAGATTTCCCTGTAGTTTATGCTTCAGCTAAAAATGGAATTTCTAAATTAAATATGTCTGATGAAGATAGTGATATGACTCCACTTTTTGAAACTATTATAAAAACAATAGATGCTCCAAATTGTGATGAAGAAGGACCTGCTCAAATGCTTGTTTCTAACATAGATTATGATGATTATGTTGGAAGAATTGCTGTAGGAAGAATAGAGCGTGGAGAATTTAAACCTGGTATGAATGTAACAATTTGTAAAGAAGATAAAAACGAAACAGGAAAAATAGCTAAAGTTTATACTCATGTTGGTTTAAAAAAGGTTGAAGTAGAAAGTGCAAAAGCAGGAGATATTATCGAAGTTGCAGGACTTGCTAATATTAGCATTGGAGATACAATATGCGATCCAGAACATATTGAAAAAATTCCATTTGTAAATATTGATGAACCTACAGTTTCTATGACATTTAGTGTTAACAATGGACCATTTGCAGGAAAAGAAGGAGAATTTGTTACATCTCGTCATATTAGAGATAGATTATTTAAAGAACTTGAAAGAAATGTTTCTTTAAGAGTAAAAGAAGGAGAAACTCCAGATTCTTTTGAAGTTTCAGGAAGAGGAGAGCTTCATTTAGCAGTACTTATTGAAACAATGAGAAGAGAAGGATTTGAATTACTAGTTTCTCGTCCAAAAGTTATTATAAAAGAAATAGATGGAGTTAAATGTGAGCCAATTGAGACTTTAGTAGTAAATGTACCAGATGATTCAGTAGGAACAGTTATAGAAAAACTTGGAAGAAGAAAAGGCGAAATGGTCAATATGGAACCAGCAGAAGCAGGACACACAAAAATTGAGTTCAATATTCCTGCAAGAGGATTAATTGGATATAGAACAGAGTTTTTAACAGATACAAAAGGTGAAGGAACAATGGCAACAATGTTTAAAGGATATGAGCCATTTAAAGGTGACGTTGTGGCACGTGTTAGAGGAACAATTGTTGCATTTGAAGCAGGAAAATCAATTACTTATGGATTATACAATGCACAAGAAAAAGGTGATTTATTTATAGGACCTGGTGTAGATGTTTATGAAGGAATGATTGTTGGACTAAATTCAAGAGGAGAAGATTTAGCTGTTAATGTATGTAAAGAAAAACATTTAACAAATACTAGAGCTTCAGGTTCAGATGATGCTTTGCGTTTAGTTCCACCAATGCAAATGTCTTTAGAAAAAGCAATTGAATTTATTCAAGATGATGAACTTGTTGAAGTTACTCCAAAATCAATTAGACTTAGAAAGAAAATTTTAGATAATAAAGAAAGAGAAAGAATGGCAAGAAGAGGACAGGCTTAAAAGGAAGGTGAATTATAATGCCAGCAATAAATGAAAGAAATAGAAATCGAAGAGGAGAGTCAAGAAATTCAATAGAAGCAAGAAGAATATCTTATAAAATTTCTGCAAGTATTTTGTGCGAAAAAGCTAATAAAGAAAAATATAGTATGCCTATTCAAAAAGCCAAAGGACCACGTCAACAAATTATTGATTATGTTGATATTATGGAAAATTTAGGTATGCGTGTATCTGATGAGGACATAATAGAATTTATGCAAAAAAGAATGACTAATTTAGACAGAGAGTATATACAAAATTTAATAGATCAAGTAAGGGTTCCAACAATAATTGCATATTATAAATATAGAAGTGGTATTGCTTCTAGAGTTATAGAAGATATAGTTAAAAAATATCCTGGGATTGATAGTCAAAAAGTAGAAAAAACTATACAAAAATATAGAATAAATCCAAACTTTTTAACAAAAAATGAAAAAGCTCAGGTTGATGAAGCTCTTAAAAAAATTGTAGCAGCGGCAGATAAATTAAATAGTAGAGATGACGGAGAGGATAGATAACAGGAGGATATTTACAAAGAAAGGTATAAGATTATAATGTATAGTAATAATAGGCAATATTTTGAAAAAATAAAACAAAAAGCAATAGAAGAGCATATTCCAATTATTATGGATGACACATTAGAAGTTATTGCGAAATATTTAAAAGATATTAAACCAACAAAGATTTTAGAAATTGGTACAGCAGTAGGATATTCTGCAATATGTTTTTCAAAGTATTTAGCACAAAATGGAAGAATAGATACAATAGAACGTGATGAAGAAAGAATTATTGAAGCTAAGAAAAATATAAAAGAAATGGAATTAGAAGATGTAATTCATATTTATGAAGGTGATGCTGTAGAAATTCTTCCAACATTAAAAGATAAATATGATATGGTATTTATTGATGCTGCAAAAGGAAAATATCCATTTTTCCTTGCACAGGCATTAAGACTATTAAATGATGACGGAATAATTTTTGCAGATAATATTTTATATAAAGGTTATGTTATGAGTGATTATAATAAACATAAACAACGAACAGCTGTAAGAAATTTAAGAGAATACATAAAAGAAGTTACAGAAAATGAAAATCTTGAAACAGAGATTTTGGAAGTAGGAGATGGATTAGCAATAAGTAAATTAAAAACTATCTAACAAATTAAAGTTAGATAGTTTTTATATTTGAAAAATTTTTTACCTTGAAAAATCTTGCTTAGTAGATTTTGTATTTTTTGTTTTAGCAGGTTTTCGCTTATATTTTCGAGTTCTAGATCCCATAGGTTTAAATTTTAGTTTCTTTAAAGGCTTAAATGCAGAAATAGCATTTTTAAGGTCTTTATTTATTCTAGGTAAATCATATTCCATTAAAGGACCTGAATATGCTCTAGCAACATCATTTGGTAAAAGTTCTTTTCCTTGTTTAGAAGTTTTTTCTTTATATTTTACTCTAATAAGATTAGCTAAAACAGAAAAACCTACACGATTCTTTAAAATGTTTTCTAAGGCATACATTTTATTTTGTGGAACTACTAATGCTTGATTATGCTCTATTCTATGTGCTGGAGCAATAGAGCCAAATTCTGCACCAAAATAATCTAAAGTAGAATTAATGTAATCATAAAATTTTACTCGTTTGGATTTTTTCGAATTATCATATTTAACATAATTAACAACTTTTATTTTAGAAGAAGCATATTCTACTAATTCTTGTAAAATTTTAAGTTTAGGTAAATCTTCTTTAGGAACTTTATATTCATAAATATCATTTAAATTTACAGTTTCTAGAAAATCACAATAAAAATCAAGTTGTTTGTCATCAAATGGATGAGTAGTTTTAGGGTTTAACTTGAACAGATGTCTTATATCAAAAGATTTACCAGGAATTGAGTTATGAGCTGCATTTCCGTCTTTAGCAAGGTCTGAACGATATTCGCTTTGGGCTTGTAATTCTAGTATCGCTATACCATTTATTTTTATAATATAATATTGGGCATAAAATCCATTTTCTTTCAATTTTTCCGTACTATCAATTACTTCAACAGATAATCCTGGTTGATCAGATAAACTATCTAAAATTCTAGGCATCTCAGATTTAAGAATATAATTTAATAGTCTATCTTTCGAAATTGCAGCTAAATTATCTCTTAAAAATGTTAAGTGATTTATGTAATGAATTCTATCTTTTTCATTAAGTTCAGCATGAAATAACGGAGAACTAGATAGTTCTTCATTCTTTGAAAGAGCTTCTTCTAGTTGTACATCAAATGGTCTTAATGGCTTAAAATATGCTTCATGAGCTAATTTGGTTAATATTTCAATCCATTCGTCTTTATTTTTTGGATTATATGTGCTTGCTTCTTCTACAAGTTTTAGATATGGAATATCCATTTGGCTAACAGCATACTTATGAATTTTTCCATCAGATGAATCTTGGCATGGCATACTACAATTAGTTAATAAAGTTAAAAGCTCGATTAATTTTGTGTTGTAATCTCTGTAAGTATGAATATCTTCGACATCAAAAAGATTTATTTGTTTAGGAGCTTTTTCGGTTGAGGTTTCGTTACCATCAATAAAAGTATCTGCTATATCTATTTTTTTAGATTTCATTTGACTTTTTTCATTTGATGGAAGATGTTCCATTTTATCACTTTCATCTAAATAAGATTCAACACAAGAATATTGTTTAAATAGTTTTTTTACATAAGGATCATCTGATTCATCACAATAGTTTTTTACATCATTTTGATTATGGATAACAAAAGTTGCTCCAAAAAAATCTTTAGATATCTCTAGTATTGTTTCTTCTACCATTTTATCGATATCTTCATAAGAACAATTAGCTGGTAATCTTTTTATATTTTCTTCAAATTCTTTAGAGATGTTCTTTTGCATACTTTGAGAGCTTTTATATCTAAATGGCATTTTTACACTCGTGAAGACAGAATTTCTATAATCCATAAAAACAAGTGCAAGAGCTGCTTGTATTAAAGGAATTTTATCTCTTAATAAAATATAATTATCCATACATTTTAATGTTGTCTCGTGAATTTTCTTTTGTATATATTTGATTTTATCTAATTCACTAATGCTATTTTTATTAGATTTCTTTTCTTCTGACATTAAATCGCCTTCTTTCTTTTCAATATCTCTATTATAGCATAAATTTCTTAAAAAGTCTAGCAATAAAGAAGATTTTGTGATATACTATATATATCGTATCAAATACAGAAGGAGAATAAGTTTGAAAAATAATTGGAAATTGATTATTTTTATCAAATTTTGTGCCTTGAATGAAAGGAATGTCATTAAAAATGAAAAAAATAGAATTATTAGCCCCAGCGGGTTCATTAGAAAAAGCAAAAACAGCATTTAGATATGGAGCAGATGCAGTGTATTGTGGAACTTCATCACTTTCTTTAAGAACAAGAGCAGATATGCAAGATGATGATTTATTTCAAACAATAGAATATGCACATAGTATTGGAAAGAAAATATATGTTACTCTTAACATATTTGCATGGGATGAAAAATATCCTGAAATAATAGAAATGTGTAAAAGATTAAGTGAGGCAAAACCAGATGGAATAATTGCTGCAGACCCAGGTGTAATAGAAGTTATAAAAAAATATGCTCCAGGAATTGCAATAAATGTAAGTACACAATCAAATTTAGTAAGTTTAGAAGCTTGCAAGTTTTGGTATAACCAAGGTGCAAAAAGAATGATAATGGCAAGAGAACTTAATAAAGAGCAAATAAGGTATATAATGGAAAACAAACCTGAAGGAATGGAAGTAGAAATATTTATTCATGGTGCAATATGTTTTTCATATTCTGGAAGATGCTTTTTAAGTGATTTTTTAGCAAATGGAAGAAGTGCGAATTTGGGAGATTGTGCACAAAGCTGTAGATGGTCATATAATTTATATGCAGAAGAAAAGAATAATCCGGGACCTCTAATGCCAATTGAAATGGATGAAAATAGTACAAGTATTTTTTCATCAAAAGATTTATGCTTAATTAGAGAAATTCCTGAAATAATAGATATGGGAATAGATAGTGTAAAAATAGAGGGAAGACTTAAAACAGAATATTATTTAGCAAGCATAATTAACATATATAGAAATGCAATAGATGATTATTATGAAAATCCTGAAAAATTTAAGCAAAATCTAGAAAAATATATAAAAGAAATAGAAAAGGTAAAAACTAGAGGACTTACAACATTTTATTTTAATGATAGGCATAATAAAGATATTCAAGAATATGAAGGAAAGCAATATAATACAAATTATGAATTTGGTGGAAAAATTTTAGAATATAATGAAGAAAAATCTGTAATAGAAATAAGAAACAAATTGAGTATAGGGGATAGCCTAGAAATAATTATTCCAAACAAAATAGAACCTAAAGAATTTATAATTGAAAAACTATGGGATGCAGAAACAGATGAAGAAATAGATACAGTAAATCCAGGTAAACAAGGACAACAAGTTAAAATGAAATTACCTATTAAATGTGAATATGGATGGATTTTAAGGAGAAAGAAATAAATAAGAAAAACTCGAAAGTTCGAATGCTTTCGAGTTTTGAATTTTATCTCTTACTAAATTGTGGAGCTTTTCTAGCTTTTTTAAGACCATATTTCTTTCTTTCTTTCATTCTTGGATCTCTAGTTAAGAATCCGTTTTGTTTTAAAGCTGGTCTAAATTCTGCATTTGCTTCATTTAAAGCTCTAGCTATTCCATGACGAACAGCTCCAGCTTGACCTGTAAATCCTCCACCTGTAACTTTAGCTATAACATCATATTTTGCAGTTGTATTTGTAACTGTTAAAGGTTGTTTAACTATAACTTTTAAAGTTTCCATTCCAAAGAATTCATCAATATCTTTACCATTAATAGTAATTTTTCCAGAACCTTCTGTTAATCTAACTCTAGCTATAGCGTTTTTTCTTCTACCTGTTCCATAATAATATAATTTTTCTGCCATTTATTTCTCCTCCTTATTAATAATTCCAAATTTCTGGTTTTTGAGCTTGATTTTCGTGATTTTCACCAGCATAAACTCTTAATTTTTTTAGCATTTGAGCACCTAAAGTAGTGTGTGGTAACATTCCTTTAACTGCTAACATCATAGCTTTTGTAGGATTTGATTCCATCATATCTTTAGCTACAACTTCTTTCATTCCGCCAATATAACCAGAATGATGTCTATAAATTTTTTGGTTTAATTTGTTTCCTGTTAATTTAACATCTTTGCAATTAATAATAATTACGTGATCACCTGTATCTACGTTTTTTGTATAAATTGGTTTATGTTTTCCAGCAAGTAATTTTGCTGCTTCTGTAGCAACTCTACCAAGTGGTTTATTTGCTGCATCAATTATATACCATTTTCTTTCTATTTCACTTTTTTTAGCACTATATGTAACATTGTTCATGGTAAAATATACCCTCCTATAAATTTTATTTTTTAGCTTTAAAATGTAATTGCTAAGATTTTTACATTTTTTAGCTTATATATATGAAAACTAAATTTTTAACTACCGGGGAGTTGTTAAAATTTAATTCATATTCAAAGTTATATTGTTAATTGTTCTATTCAAATACAATACTGAATAATTTTATAACAAAAATGGGATTTTGTCAAGTGTTTTTGAAAAATTTGCATAAAAAGGTATTGTCAGAAAAGAGTTCTTTATCAACACGGTTCCTACTATATGGAGGCGAGAATTTGAAAAAAAGAAAAGAAACAATTGCAAAAGGAATAATTGCATTATTATTTTCACAGGTTTTAATTAAAATAATAGGATTAGCATATAAGCTATATTTAACAAATAAAGAAGGATTTGGAGACGAAGGAAATGCAATATATAGTGCAGGATTTCAGATTTATGCACTACTTTTAACATTTTCTTCTACAGGTGTTCCAAATGCTATTGCTAAGCTTGTGGCTGAAAGAGTGGCAATTGGTGATAATAAAGGCGCTCACAGAATATTCAAAATTGCTTTTTTTACATTTGCATTTTTTGGATTGAGTGGAACAATACTTTTATTTTTAGGAGCAAAAACAATCGCTGTCAATTTTTTAGAAATTCCAGAGGCAGAATATTCACTAATTACACTTTCTCCATCAATATTTTTTGTGTCAATAATTTCAGTTATAAGGGGATATTTTAATGGAAGACAGAATTTATCTGTTACTGCAAAATCTCAAACTATAGAGCAAATTTTTAAAACAATGTTTACAATTGTATTGGTTGAAATTGTAGCAAATGTTACAAAAAATAATACAATGATTATGGCAGGAATAGCAAATTTAGCAACAACACTTGCAACAATTGTAAGTTTTATATATATTTATGGTTATTATAGGATGAGAAGAGGAGAGATTGGAATAGAAATTGCTCAAAGCGTAAATTATGTTCCGACAAGGATAAGAAAAACATTAAAGAAAATTTTGAAGGAGTCAATTCCTATTTCACTAAGTTCGTTAATGGCATCTTTTAACAAGAATATTGATTTATTTACAGTTGTTAAAATTTTAAAAAGATTTATGAGTGAAAGTGAAGCAAAAATTCAATATGGAATTTTAAGTGGAAAAGTAGATACTTTGTGTGTTTTGCCACTTGCCCTAAATGTGCCATTTGTAACAGGAATGGTCCCAACTATTTCAAGAGTAGTTGCAATAGGAGATATGGAAGAACTTAACAAAAAAATAAATTTCTTTTTAAAAATAACAGTAATTATAGCACTTCCATGTACAGCTGGTTTAATAATTTTTTCAAATCAAATTTTAAATTTATTGTTTCCAAATGCAAATAGTGGGGCAATTCTTTTACAAATAAATGCAATTTCAATATTTTTTGTAATGCTTTCACAAATTATAAATGGAGTTTTGCAAGGGATTGGAAAAAGCAATATACCTTTAATTTCATTTTCTATAGGTATGATGTTTAAATTTTTGGCTAATATTTTACTTGTATCTATTCAAAATATTGGTATAAAAGGTGCTGCTATTGGAAATATTATATGTAATGGAATTGTTTTTATAATAGGAATGATTTCTCTTATAAAGAGTATAAATTTAAAATTTGATAAAAAAAATTTAATTTTAAAACCAATTTTTGCAACAGCAGTAATGAGTATATTTTGTATTTTTATAAATTTTTTCTTGAAAAATTGTTTATCTGAAAAAATAAATACAATCACGTCAATCATACTTAGCACAGGTGTTTACGCTGCTTTAATTCTCGCTCTAAAGATTGCTAAAAATTAAAAAATAAAAATATTTTTCAAAAAAAAGAGGGATTTTATCGAAGATTGGCGAATAGATAAATTAGTAGGACGTATGATGCAAAAGGCATTAATATTTACTACATAAAACATAAATCTTATAGGAGGTAATTTAAATGAACAAAGCTGAATTAGTAGCAGCAGTAGCTGCAAAAACAGGAGACACAAAAAAAGCAGCAGAAGCATCAGTAGACGCTATCGTTGCATCAATCAAAGAAGCATTAAAGAAAGGTGACAAAGTACAATTAGTAGGATTTGGATCTTTCGAAGTTAGAAAAAGAGCAGCTAGAAAAGGAAGAAATCCACAAACTAAGGAAGAAATTAAAATACCTGCATCAAAAGCTCCAGTATTTAGAGCTGGTAAACAACTTAAAGAAT
>CAMMZC010000005.1 GCA_946529215.1 uncultured Clostridia bacterium | reverse complement strand
ATACTTGAATTATTTAAAATACTTTTTCCATAAGTTCCATTTTCTAAGCTAAATAGATCTGAAACATCTTGAGTTATTGCAACTCCACTTCCTCCATATTTTCTAATTGTTTTAAATATTTTATAAATAAATGATGCTACATCTTTATTTGAAGTAACTCCAATTAGCCTCCAAATTTCATCTAAGTAAATTGCTTTTTTATTTTTTCTATTTATTTTAATTTTGTCCCAAAACAAATCTGTGAATAAATACATTCCATATTTTAAATTGTCTTCACCTAATTCATAAACATCTGCAATTATCAATTTATTATTTAATTCTATATTTGTATAATGATTAAAAAAATTAAGTGAACCTTTTACAAATGGAATTAATTTTATTTGAAATTTTTTTGTATTTTTATCTTTTTCTAAAATATGATATAAATCTACTAGTAAAGGCATATCTTTACTTGACTTAAATTTTTTTGAATTATATAAACTTTTATCATTAAAATTTATCCCTTTTAGATTGTATGTTTTTATTAATTTTTCTTCCAAAAGTGCTTTTTCTTCTTCATTTAATTCACCAAAAATTAAATTAAAAAATCCAATTAATTTACTTATTTTTGTTGCTAAATAGCCATTTTCTCCATCTTCTAAACTTTCTTCTCTAATATCCATTACATTAACATAAGTATCTGATGCAGGTCCAATTTTTATTTGTGTTCCATGCAAATTTTTGCAAATTTCTAAATATTCTCTTTCTGGATCGATTACATATTGCTCAATTCCAAGTAATCTATATCTTAAAATTAATAATTTTGTAAAAAATGATTTTCCAGAACCACTTGTTCCAAAAATACACATATTTGCATTTTTATATTTATTTGTATTATATCTGTCTATAAAAATTAAAGAATTATTGTAAATATTTCTACCAATAAAAATTCCATTTTCATCAAAAATTGATGCAGAAATAAATGGATAAGTAGAAAGCAATCCTGATGTTAAAATATTTCTTCTTGCAGATTTTTTTATGTCTAAATTATTTTCCATAAAAGGCAAACAAGATTTAAAAACCTGCTCCTCTCTAAAATTTGCCCTTTTTGTAATAAGCCCTTTTGCTTGCATTACACCTTCAATTTTATTTATACAATATTCTAATTCTTTTAAATCCTCAGAATAAATATCAATATAAATATATAAAAAATATAAATCTTCTTTATTTACTTGCATTTCTTTTCTAATATATTTTGCGTCATTATATGTGTAAACTGCCAAATCTATATCTTGCCTATTTTGATTACTTGAGTTAATATCAACACCAACATTTCCTATATGATAAGTTAAATCTTTTATTGTAGAATATGGATCTTGTTTTTCATAAAAAACCGAAATATTCATATTTATATTTGTTTCAATTAAAGATTTTAAAATTAAATCTTCTTGCTCTCTGTAATAATTAACTACAATTAATCCTGCATAATACATATTGTCTATTTCTATATATTTCGGATTTTTTAAATTAATATATGCTGGCGAAATTTCATCTTGCATACTTATTGCACCTGAAAATATATTTTCTTCTTCTTTTTTCAAAATTAAGATTCCTCCTTTTTCGCTTTTAAAAATTTTTATAGCTTATCTTCGACCAATTTCAGTTAATTTTATATTGTTTTATATTTATTTCGAATTTACACGAATTTATTTAATTTTTTTCGTGTGTTTTTGATTAAAAACAATCTCGTATTTAAAAAAGAATAAATTATTTTTTCTGTTTCTTTTTTGTTATTTATATTTTTCACAGAATTTCCACACCTTAATAAACACTCTTTTATTTTAAAATATTTTTCATTTAATTCTTGTAAAATCAAATCTTCTAAATTATTTTCTTCTTTATTATTCGAGATAATAATATAAAAATCTTTTGATCCAGAATTTTTTACAGAATTTATTTCATTTATAAAATTAATATAATCTTTTCCAATGTCGTTTAAAAAACTTTCTTTTTTTAAATTTTCTTGAATATTTTTAATGTTTTTTTGTAAATCTTGTTTGTTACTTTGGATTAAAATTTGAAAATTAAAATTACAAGTTTTTAAAAATATTTTATAAGAATTTAAAATTGTAGTTTTTTCAAATTCTGATTTTAAATTATAATTTATTGGATAAACTTTAATTAATTTAATGTAATTATTGTTTTTTAATTTAATAATTCCATTATCTAAAATTTTTTCGATTGGTAACCAATCTTGAACTGATATTTTATTTTGATTCATAATTTTCTTAGAAATTAATAATTATGATTAAATCTTATTCATTAATAATTTGGGATTTCAATAATACTATAATACCATAAATTTTGAAAATGTCAAGAAAAACTTTTCGACAAAATTCGACAACCTTTCTATGTTATTTGAAAATTAAAAAAATTTATTTTTTATTAACCTCTATATTAATTTGATTTAAAAAATCTATATCTATTATTTTTTTTAATTCATTATTTGATAGAAATTTTTGAGCATTAATATTTTTAGCGATATATTTTAATGTATTATACTTTTTATCTGATAAATTCTTAGATAAAATTCCTATTATTCTATAAACTTTTCTTGTGTAATCTCTAACATCACCTTTTAATAATGTCTTTGGATAATTTATATTTTCTCCTTCATCAAACCCTAAAATAAGATTATTATTTCCTGTTACTTTTTTTAAAGAAACATACACTTTATTATTTTTAAATTCTCCAATCATTTTTGAGAAGGAGCTAAAATTCATTGCTTTTATTATATTATCTATTTTTAATCTACTTGTATTATCTTTATATTCAAAATCTTTTATTCTTAATCTATTATTTTTAGCTCTGTAATAAAACTCATAAGCATTTAAATCAGTTTTTACTCCAGTTAAATGTTTAAAATGATCTCTTAAAAATGTTACTTCATAATATTCAATTTTATTATTCTTTAAATATATAAATAATATATTTTTATTCAATAAATATTTATCATACAAAACTGCTGCTTGTTTTATTATATTTAAATCATTCTTTTTATCTCTGCTCATATTTCCTCCTAAAAAAATTCAAAGAGGCAAAATTATACCGCAGTATTAATTTGCCCCTTTATGATTGATTAATTGATTGTCCGCCAATCTGTAAGTTTCCAAACTTACTATATATTTCAGGTTAAGTGATTGCCTGCCAATCTATGAGCCCTATGTCTCATTGAATTTCGGATTGTTTCGGTGTCAATCCACCTTGATAGTTATTTCTATCACTATCTATTATATTTATAATAACATAAATTATTTATTTTTTCAACTATTTTTTTAATTTTTCGCAAAAAAGTTTTTGACAATATTCGACAAATCTCAATAAATTCAGATATTATAATTCAATAAAATTGATTAATATAGTACTTTTAACATTAGTGTTATATTTATTTTTTATAAAAATTTTTATTTTTTGTATATTATTTTTTTATTTGCTTATAATAAGATTGTAAGGTTAATAATAGTTGAGGCACAGAGAATATTTTAGGTTAAAATATATTTTAGCTTAGATTTTTTCGAATAAAGATGTGTAATGGCTTTTGAAAAAAGGTTATTATATGTTGGAAAAGACGAGTATATTATGTGTAGGCAAGCTATATTGGTTGGAACTTTTGTGGTTACAAAGTATATGGTTACAATATATGTAATATATTCTAGCTTAAGATTATTCTTATATTTGATTTATGGTTTTTAGTAGTCCCAAGTGGATGAATTAAGCTATTTAGAGTGTATTAATAGTCGAGCGAATGATCAATATATTTGGTAGATGGCTTATTTGTATAGCAATATTCATTAGGTCAGAATATTAGGTATATTGGTTTTAGCTAAGATTATTATTAGCTTTACAGAAAAAAGTCGGCAAAACTGCCGGCTTTTTTTATTTAATATTTTACTACACTATCTTCATTTTTTGCCTCTACCCAACTTCTACTTCCTTCTGAAGAATTTCTTTTTCCTGTTTCTCTTGTTTTATTATGTAAATAGGCAAGTTCTGTTCCTTTAACTTCAAAACTTCTTGTTCGTTCTCCTTTTATACATCAAGATTCTTTATTAAGTTTTTTTCCTCTGTCCCCATACTAGACCTTAAAGTGAATTTTTGCCCCGTCCCCAAATTACACATCCAAATTCTTTACATACTTAGCATTCTTCTGAATAAATTCTCTTCTTGGCTCAACTTCATCACCCATAAGAACATTAAATACTTCATCTGCTTTTATTGCATCTTCCATAGTAACTTTTACTAAAATTCTTGTTTCTGGGTTCATTGTTGTTTCCCACAATTGTTCTGGATTCATTTCTCCAAGACCTTTGTATCTTTGAAGTCCAAGTTGATCTCTCGCAATTCCTTTTTCTTCTAGCTCTTTGTATGCTTTGTCTAAGTCTTCGTCTGTGTAGCAATATACATCTTCCATTCCTTTTTTAGATAATTTATATAATGGTGGTTGTGCTAAAAATACATTTCCATTTTCTATTAGTGGTCTCATATATCTGAAGAAAAATGTTAATAATAATGTTCTAATATGTGCTCCATCGACATCGGCATCTGCCATTATTATTACTTTTCCATATCTAATTTTTGTAATATCAAAATCTGCTCCAATTCCTGCACCAACCGCAACAATAACTGGATTTAATTTATCATTTCCATAAATTTTGTCTGCTCTAGCCTTTTCAACATTTAGCATTTTCCCCCATAATGGTAAAATTGCTTGATAACGTCTATCTCTTCCTTGTTTTGCACTTCCTCCTGCTGAGTCTCCCTCGACTATATATACTTCACATTCTTCTGCTACTTTACTACTGCAGTCTGCTAATTTTCCTGGTAATGTAGTTGTTTCTAATGCACTTTTTCTTCTAACTAATTCTCTTGCTTTTCTTGCTGCTTCTCTTGCTCTTGATGCACTTATACATTTTTCAAGAACTGCTTTTGCAACATTTGGATTTTCTTCTAAAAAGTTTCCTAAAGCTTCATTCATCATACTTTGAACAACCCCTGTAACTTCACTATTACCAAGTTTTGTTTTAGTTTGTCCCTCAAATTGTGGCTCTTTTACTTTAACAGAAATTACAGCAGTAATTCCTTCTCTTATATCTTCACCTTGAAGATTTCCATCTTTATCTTTTAAAATATTATGACCTCTTGCATAATCATTAAAGACTTTTGTTAAAGCTCTTTTAAAGCCTTCTAAGTGTGTTCCACCTTCTACTGTATTTATGTTATTTACAAATGAACATATATTTTCCGAATAACTTGTTGTATATTGTATAGCAATTTCAACTGGAACATCCCCATTTTTTTCAATATAAATTGGGTCTTTATTTATTTTTTCTTTGTTTTTATTTAAATATTCAACAAAAGATTTTAATCCACCCTCAAAACAAAATTCTGATTTTTTGGGTTCTTCCTCTCTTTGATCTTCTATTGTAAATTTTAATCCCTTAGTTAAAAATGCTATTTCTCTTATTCTTGTTTCTAGAGTATCAAAATCATAATTTGTTGTTTCAAAAATAGTATCATCTGCTAAAAATCTTACTTTAGTTCCCGTCTTGTTTGATTCTCCTATTTTCTCTAATTTTTTAACTGTCTTTCCCTTTTCAAACCTCATTTGATAGATTCCACCATCTCTTTGGATAGTAACCTCTGTCCAAGTAGATAAAGCGTTAACAACAGATGCTCCAACTCCGTGAAGTCCTCCAGATACTTTGTATCCACTATCTCCACCAAATTTTCCTCCTGCATGTAAAACTGTATAAACTGTTTCTGCAGTAGATATTCCTGTTTTAGGGTGAATTTCTACGGGAATTCCCCTTCCATTATCTTCTACACATATAATATTGCCTTTTTCAATCACAATATTAATTTCTGTACAATATCCAGCTAATGCTTCATCAACACCATTATCTACAATTTCGTAAAATAAATGATGAAGTCCTCTGACTGATGTACTTCCTATATACATACCTGGTCTTTTTCTTACGGCTTCCAATCCTTCCAAAACTTGAATTTGTTCAGCTCCGTATTTATGTTCGTATTTTTCCATATATGTCTTCCTTTCTTTGTAATATTTTCTCAAAACAAATATGCTTACGGAATAAATTCAAAAAATTAATCTCGTTTCAATTTGCTCATATATAATATAATAATGCTATTTTTTTTTTTTGTCAAATATTTTTTACTTTTCTGGTTCTTTTTCTTCTTCTTCTTCTTCTGTGTCAAGGATATATCCTTCACTTTCTAAGCTTTTTATAAAATCGTAACAATCGCTAATTATACCTAAACATCTATCTATTATTTCCTTTTGTTCTTTATTTAATTCATCATATAATGATTTATCATCATATATCTTCAACCTTGCATCTAATTTATCAACATCTTTTTTATATTTTCTCCATTCATTTATGGACTCTTCATTTATAGGCTTTCCGCCAAATCCTTTTTTTTCTCCTAAATGAAAATAATTTTCACCATCTATCGTTTTCTTTTCCAGACTTTCACATTCTTCTAAAAGATTTTTAAAAAGATCTTTTGAACTTTCCTTATATTTTATAAATTCTCCTGAATTCATTTTTATCACCTCATCGATATTATATATTATTTAAAATTATATGTCAAATACTAGTCCTTCCTTAACATTAAAAAATTTTATTTCTGAATTATTTATTTTTATTTTATCTGTACATGTTATAATAACTTGTGTATCTTTTATATTTTCTAAAAAACTAGTCTTTCTAAATTCATCTAATTCAGACATAAAATCATCTAATAATAAAATTGGATTTTCTCCTATTTCATCATAAATTACCTGAAGCTCTGAAAGTTTTAAAGATAAAACCGCAGTTCTATGCTGTCCTTGTGATCCATAAACATCAACAGGCAAACCATTTAATAAAATTTGAAAATCATCTCTATGAATTCCTTTAGTTGTATATCCTTTTATAATATCTAATTTTTTTCTTTGTTTTAATAATTCTAAAAATTCTTTTTTTTCTTCACAATTTGAAGAATAAATAATTTCAATTTCTTCCCTATTGTTTGTAATATTACTATGTATAATTTTTATTTTATTTTTTATTTTTTCTATAAATTCTTTTCTATATTTATATATTTCACAACCATATTCTGCAAGTTTTTCATCATATATTTCTAAATAATCATATTTTTCATTTTCTATATTTTTTAAATATGAATTTCTTTCATCTAACGTTTTTTGGTACAATCCTAAAATATGCATATATTTAGGTCTTAATTGACTTATCATAACATCTAAAAATTTACGTCTATTTTGTGGACCACCTTTTAAAATATTTATATCATCTGGAGTAAAAATTACAACATTTATATTTCCTAATAATTCACTTAATTTTTTTATTTTTATTTTATTTACAAAAACATTTTTTTTATTACCAATATTTATAGAAATATTTCCTTCTCTGTCTGATTTTTCAAAATCAATTTCTACATTGCAATTTTCTTCATTAAATTTTATCATTTCTTTTTCTTTATTTGTTCTAAATGATTTACCAATACTACTTAAATAAATTGCTTCTATAATATTTGTTTTTCCTTGAGCATTTTCTCCAAAAAAAACATTTATTTTTTTATTCAATTCAATATTTAAATTATTATAATTTCTAAAATTGTTAATTTTAATCCTATTTATCCACATTTTGTTCTCCAATTGTTAATAACTTTTTAAATTTGACTAAAAAATTATACTTTTATTATACATTTCTTTAATTTCATATTATATTTTATACATAATTTTTTTAAATTTGTCAATATCTTAAAAATTATACATTAATAATTTTTAATTTAAATTCATAATAAATACTTTTACAAAAAAAATTAGATTATAAAAGAATATATTTCTTTAAACTTTTTATGATAAACCATCAAAAAAAACATTGTACTTTCAAATTAATTCACAATCAATTTTAAGCATATTTTTAGTCTTTTTTTATAAGTCTTTAAAAATTACGAATTTGAGCCCTTAAATTTCTTATATATTCAAAATTAACTTTCATATCATACATCTTTTTTAGCTTATTCCTTTTTAAAAAATGCTAAAATAATTTTTTAAGATTTTTCTCAGACTTTCTCAGCTAGAATTTAGTTAAAATTTATATTTTTTCTCTTGTTTTCTAATTTAAGATTTTTTTTTCGAATTAATTCGATTTTTTTCATAATTTATTTTTTATAAAAAAAATTTTAAGATTTTTATTTTATTTTTTCACGAAATTTTACTTATTTTTTTGGATAATTTATAAATCAAAAATCGTCAAAATATATTTTTAAAAATTTTCTCATACTTTCTAAGTTCAAAATTTATCAAAAAATATATTTTTTCTCTTGTTTTCTAATTTAAGATTTTTTTTTCGAATTGATTCGATTTTTTTCATAATTATTTTTTATTATTTTTTTTATTATTTTTTTAATGTAAAATTATCCTGCCCCCAAAAATAAAATGGCTTAAATCGGATTTTCGCGCGTCGTTTTTAATATTTTAATTAAAATTTCTATACATAACCTTTATTTTATAAGAAAAACGATTTTTCTTTTTATAATATAATCTTTATTATCACTTTCTATTACGAAGCTCAATGAATCATAGAGTTTCTTTTCACTTTGTAGTACTAACCTCATTGTTTCATATGGTTTCTCATACAATAAAAAAACTGATAACCTAAATTATCAGCCTTTATTTATTATTCATTTTTCAATCTAATTGGTAAAATCATATATACATAATCATTATTTTCAACTGATTTTACTAAACATGGTGAAATATTGCTTCCAAACTCTACAAAAATTTCTTCATCATCAATCGCTTTCAAACAATCTAAGAAATATTTTGGATTAAATCCTGCTTCTAAATATTTTCCTTCTGTTGTAATAAATACTTCTTCTTTTGCATCTCCTGTTTGATTCGTACAAGATATTATCATTTTTCCAATATCAACTGTTACTCTAACAGGATATTTCTTTTCTTTCTCTATAGCAGAAGAAGAAATTAAACTTATTCTTTCAAAACTATTTTGTAAATCTGTTCTATTTACTCTAACTCTTGTTTGCCAATTATCTGGTATTACAGAATTATAATTTAGAAATTCTCCTTCTAGTATTCTTGTAACTATTTTACAATTTTCCATTTCAAATAATGCTTGATTTTTAGAAATACCTATTTTTATCATTTCAAAAGAATCTTCTAAAATTTTTATAACTTCATTTAATGTCTTAGCTGGTATTACTGCTTTAAAATCATTAACTGCAACTGGTAAATTTATTTTTCTTAATGCTAATCTAAATCCATCTATTGCAACTACATTTAATTTATTATCTTTTATTTCAAACAAACATCCTGAAAATATTGGTCTATTTTCATCTGAACTTACAGCAAAAATTGTCTTTCTAATCATATTTTTAAGTGTTCCTTGCTCTAATTCTATAGAATTTTCAACTTCTATTTTTGGTAAATCTGGAAATTCATCTGGATTCATTGTCGCTAATTTATATAATGCTCCTTCACACTCAATTATTAATAAATTATTTTCATTTACACTAATATTTATTTCGCTATCTGGTAATTTTCTTATAATTTCTGTAAACATTGTTGCATTTACAACTGTACTTCCATGTTCTTTAATGTCACATTTCATTGTGTATTCTATTCCAATTTCTAAATCATAAGTTGTTAATTTAATTTCACCTTCATTTGTTTGAATAAGTATTCCTTCTAATATTGGCATTGTTGTTTTAGAAGCTACTCCTTTTACTACAGAGTTAAGTGCCTTAATAATTGTATCTTTGTAACAAACAAATTTCATTTTTATCATCCTTTCATTTTCTTGTTTAAATATTTTTATTAAAAAATCTTTTTAACTTACGCAAATATTTATTTTGGAAAAAAATTTTGTGATTTACGCATATATTTATTTATAAAATAATATAATATTTATAGTAGTAGTAGTAGTAGGTCGTGTGGATTATGTGGAAAACTGTGTTGATAACCTTAGTCCGTATGATTTTCCGTGTGGACAAATCTGTGGAAAATTAAGGGTGGTTTTCCACACTTTTCACATTTTGAAGTGGAAAGTTAGTTATCAACATGTTATAAACACCTTATCCACAAACTATGTGTGGATAACTAATGAACTATTTCCGTAGGAACTAATTGATTTTCATTTTGCGAACATTTTTTCATACAAACATTATTTTTTTATTTTTTTAATTTTTTTTGTGATTTCAATTATTCATTATTTAAAATGATGTTTTTCACACTATCCACAATTAATTTTGTACTTGTATTTTCTTTGACATCTTTTTCTATTTTTTTATAGGCGTGCATAACTGTAGAGTGATCTCTATTTCCAAAATCTATTCCTATTTGTGGAAAAGTCATATTAGCTACTTCTCTGCACAAATACATTGCAATTTGTCTTGGTCTTGCGACATCATTTGATCTTTTATTTCCTGCTAAATCTTTTTTATCTATACTAAAATATTTTGCAACTACATCTTGTATAAAGTCTGAAGATATTACTTTTTCTTTTTTAGAAATAAATTCATTTATAACATTTTCAGCTAATTCTATAGTTATAGGTATATGTGTTAAAGAAGCTCTTGCAACTATTTTGTTAAAAACTCCTTCTAATTCTCGAATATTTGAATCTATTTTTGCAGCAATATCTGCAAGTATTTCATTATCAATAATTATTCTTTCATCTTGTGCTTTTTTTCTAAGTATAGCAACTCTTGTTTCATAATCAGGGTTAGAAATATCTGCAAGTAATCCCCATTCAAATCTTGATTTTAGCCTTTCTTCTAGAAATTGAATATCTTTTGGCTGTTTATCACTTGAGATAATTATCTGTTTTCCATTTTCATATAATGTATTAAATGTATGGAAAAACTCTTCTTGAACTCTCTCTTTTTTTGCAATAAATTGAATATCGTCTATTATTAAAACATCTGCATTTCTATATTTATTTCTAAAAGGATCATTTTTTAAATCTTTAATAGAAATTATTAATTGATTTGTAAAGTTTTCTGAAGTTACATATACAACATTCATATTTCTGTTATTGCTTAGAATTCTATTTCCTATTGCTTGCATTAAGTGAGTTTTACCTAAACCTACACCTCCATAAATAAACAAAGGATTATATGTTTTGGCAGGATTATCTGCAACTGCAAGAGCCGCTGCATGTGCTAAATTATTGTTATTTCCAACTACAAATGTATCAAAAGTGTATTTTGGATTTAGTGAATATTTGGAATAATCAATTTCTTCTTCTATATCGTTTTCTTTATCTACTGTTTGTGATGAGATTATTTCAGGTGAATGTGAATTATCTTCTAATGCATGAATCGAAAATTCTAAATCTCTGTTAGTTACAAATTTTAAAGCAGCTAAAATAACTTTTGAGTATCTAGCTTCTGTTTGTGTTTTTTCATATGTAAAATTTACTTTAAAAGTGATATGATTTCCTTCCATCGATTCAAATTTAAGGTAAGATAGAAATGCAGTGTATGTAATTGATGGTAATTCATTAGCTAGGGCTTCATGCATTTTGTTGACAATTTCTTGACCATCCATAGATGAATCCATTTTTAGCCTCCGTTCTGACATATAGTCGTAATTTTTTATTTTCAAAAACAACTTATTATGTAACACAAAGAAAAATGTGAAAAATAAAAAAGTTATCCACAAAGTTATCCACATATGTTGATAACTTTGTAATAATTTTGTAAAAATGCTCTTGTATTCGAACAAAAATTTATAGCTTAAAACAGGCTATACAAGTGTGCTTTTGAAATGTTACAAAAATATTTTTTTTTGTAAATAATAAGTGGAAAACTTATCAACAAATTGTGGATAACTTGTGGACAAGTCTTTTAAAATTTACAAAATTTACAAAAAAATATTGTTTAAAAAAGTTATACAACATTTTTTTAGAAAATGCAACAAAAATTTAAAAAAATATATAAAAAATCCTTAAAATCCTTATTTCCTTAAGAAAAAAATAAAAAAAATTCAAAAAGCATTGACAATTTGAAAAAAAAAAGATATAATAATTACACTTGTGTAATTTTAAATTAGGAGGTGCTTAGAGATGAAAATGACATATCAACCTAAAAAAAGACAAACTAAAAAAGAACATGGATTTTTAAAAAGAATGTCAACAAAATCAGGTAGAAATGTTTTAAAAGCTAGACGTGCAAAAGGAAGAAAGAAAATTTGTGCTTAAGCAGAAGGATTTTGTTAAATGAAAAAAACAAAAATGTTAAAAAAGAACTATGAATTTAGTAATGTAATTTCTAGAGGAACATACTATTCAGGGGAAGCAATAGAAGCATTTATCCTAAATAATGGGAAGAATTCTAATTATTTAGGATTAGCTATTAGCTCCAAGGCAGGACATGCTTTTCAAAGAAATAGAGTTAAAAGACTTCTTAGAGAAAATTATTCATATTTTGAAGATAGTATTATTTTTGGTAAAAGTATAGTATTTTTAGTTAAGAAAAAGGTAAGTATTGAAAATATTGACTTTTATCAGGTAAAGAAAGATATGAAAAAAATTTTAGAAAAGTCAAATGTTTTAAAGGATAAGATCTAATTTAAGCTGATAATTATTGCATTTTTTGAATAAAATTACTTAAAAAGTTTATAGTTTTGTGTGATTAAAATGAAAAAAATATTAATTAAAATGATTGAATGGTATCAAAGAAATATATCTGTATGGTTAGATTACAAAAATATTAAATGCAAGTTTTATCCAACTTGTTCTGAATATACGAAGCAGGCGATTATAAAATACGGAGTTATTAAAGGAATAGTGCTTGGAGTAGCTAGAATTTTAAGATGTAATCCTTTTTCAAAAGGTGGATATGACCCATTAAAGTAAGTCGGAGGATAGAAAATGTTAGCTTTTTTTGCAAATATATTTGGATATGTTTTAAAATTGTTGTACAATATTGTTGGAAACTATGGTTGGGCAATTATTTTGTTTTCAATACTAGTAAAGGTTTTAATGCTTCCAATTTCGATTAAACAACAAAAAACATTGAAAAAAAATGAAAAAATTCAAAATGAATTAAAACAAATTCAATTTAAATACAAAAATGAGCCAGAAAAATTAAATCAAGAAATGATGGCTTTATATAAAAGAGAGGGAATGAGTCCATTTTCTGGTTGTTTGAGTTCTATAGTACAAATTATTTTACTGTTTTCAGTTTTTTTACTTGTTAGACAGCCTTTAACATATATGGAAAAAATGGATCAAGATGCTATAAACAAAATGACACAGATAGTATCTAGTCAAGATTCTAATACTAAAAATGCTTATCAAGAGATAGCAATAATTCAATATGTTAAAAATCTTAAAAAAGAGAATTCTGTTAGTGAAAATATAGAAAATTCAGGAGAGCAAAATAATAATAATACAGAAAACTCAAACTCTGAAGATAAGAATAACAATACAGAAAACTTTGATATAGCAAAATATGTGGAACAAGCAAACTTAAATATGGATTTTTTCGGGATAGATTTGAGTCAAGTCCCAACAAAAAATCCAACAGATATAAAAGTACTTATAATACCAATTCTTTACGTAATTTCTTCATTTGTATCTATTAGAATATCTATGGTTACCACAAAGAAGAAAAACAATGAAGAAAAAAAGCTTATAACAGATGGAACTGAACAAGAAGAAAAATATAATCCATCAGAAGATATGAACAAAACGATGGTTTGGATGATGCCAATAATGTCTGTAACTATTGCGATTATTGCACCTTTAGGTTTGGCATTATATTGGTTAATGAATAATGTTTTAATGATTATAGAAAGATTAGTATTAAATAAATATTTGAATAAAGAAGAGGAGGCAGAGACAAATGCCTAATAATATAATTTCTGAGGGTAAAACAACAAACGAAGCTATAGAAAATGGTCTAAAAAAATTACATGTTAGCAAAAATCAAGTAGATATAAAAGTACTTGAAAGTGAAGACAAAAGAAGTTTTTTTAGTATTTTAGCTCCTAGAGTTGTAAAAGTTGAATTAACTTTAAAAGAAAATAAACAAGAAGAAAAGATAGAAGCTAGCAATAAGCCTAGAGAAGTGAGAAAATACACTACAAAAGAGCTTGAAGTTGCAGAAAACAATGTTAAAGAATTTTTGAATAGTTTTCTTAAAAAAATAGGCAATAATATTGAGTTTTCAATAAATAAAGAAGAAACAGGTCTTTCAGTTACAATAACTGGAGTAGAAGCTGGTCATCTAATAGGGTATAGAGGAGAAACCTTATACTCAGTTCAAAATATATTGGTTGCTATCGCAAGTAAAAATTTAGAAACAAGAGTGAGAGTAATTTTAGATATTGAAGACTATAAAAATAAAAGAATAAAAACTTTAGAAGAATTAGCCGAAAGAATGGAAAAAAGAGTAATTAGAACAGGAAAATCCGTAACATTAGAGCCTATGAAACCTTATGAAAGAAAAATTATACATTCAAAATTACAAAGTTCAAATAAAGTTACAACTCATAGTATAGGGGAAGAGCCTAGAAGAAGACTTGTAATTAGCTTAAAATAAATAATGTTACATACAAAATATATTAATTTAATATGTAAATCTGAAGTCAAAGTGAAGATTTAGTCTGGTATATACAGGATTATTCTCGCTTTGGCTTCTTTTTAGTTAGTTAAAAAATAATTTTTTTTATTAATATATAAGTATTTTTCGAATAATCTTAGGTAACTTACGTTTAACACTAAAAAATTCTAATTAATTTTGAAAGCACCCTAAAAAAATTTGTTTTTAGATTCCCTTTCAAAATTATTAAGAATTTTTAAGCTACTTAGTTAAATAAGATTAATTCTCAAAATACTTATATATTAAAAATTAATTATTTAGAAAGGAAGAATGATGATGAGTACGATTGCTTCAATCTCAACTGCGCCAGGTATTGGCGGAATTGGAATAATAAGAATGAGTGGAGAAAATACTTTTAAAGTATTAGATAAAATTTTTAGAGCAAAAAACCCTAAAGATATAGAAGAAATTCCAGGATATACTATAAAATATGGTCATATTGTAGATGGAGATAAAAATATAGATGAAGTTTTGGTTTCATACTTTAAAGCTCCAAAGAGCTATACAACAGAGGATATGTGTGAAATTAATTCACATGGTGGAACAGTTATAATGCGTAAAATCCTTGAGCTATGTTTAAAAAATGGAGCTGAGCTTGCTGAACCTGGAGAATTTACAAAAAGGGCTTTTTTAGGTGGAAGAATAGATCTTTCTCAAGCAGAGTCTATAATTGATATAATTAATGCAAAATCAGATAGGGAAGCAAAAGAGGGAATAAAGCAATTAGAGGGATTTTTGTCTGAAAGGATAAATGAGATAAAAAATGATTTGTTAGAAATAATGACTAATATTGAGGTTTCGATTGATTATCCTGAATATGACACACCTGATATTACAAATAATGATATTCTAGATACTATAGAAAAATCTAGAATTAAATTAGAAAATTTAAAAAAATCTTTTGATAATGGAAAAATAATAAAACAGGGAATAAAGACTGTAATTATAGGTAAACCAAATGCGGGAAAATCTTCTTTACTTAATGCTATTTTAAAAGAGGATAGAGCTATAGTTACAGAAATTGAAGGAACTACAAGAGATACTATAGAAGAATTTGTAACTATTAACGGAATTCCTTTAAATCTTATAGATACAGCTGGAATAAGAGATGCAAAAGATGAAGTTGAAATGATTGGAATTGAAAAATCAAAAAAATTAGCAGAAAGTGCAGATTTAATTATTGCGATTTTTGATTCGAGCAAAGATTTTTCAAAAGAAGATTTAGAAATTTTAGAAATTGCAAAAAATAAAAAGTCAATTATCATTTTAAATAAAATAGATTTAGAACAAAATATAACGCGTGAGAATCCAAAATTAGAGATTTTTAATAAAAATGTAATATCTTTATCGGCAAAAAACAAAATTGGCTTAGAAACGCTTTTTGAAAGAATTACAGATATGTTTAATTTAAATGAAATAAATTTGGATAATGATATTGTTATTACAAATGAAAGACATAAAAATTTGATTTCAAAGGCAATAGAAAATTTGAATAAGGCTGAGAATATTTTGAAAGATGGAATGCCTGTTGACATAATTGCTATTAGTTTGAAAGATGTGCTTGCAAATTTAGGTGCTATAACAGGTGAAGAGGCTGGAGAAGAGATAATTAATGAGATTTTTGCAAGATTCTGTCTTGGGAAGTAAAATTATATTACACTTTATAATTAATTTAATAAATAAATATTTTTCGAAAAATTTTATGTAACTTACATTTCTATTTAGTTAAATAAAATTATTTCTCAAAATATTTATTTATTCAACAATAATAAAAAAGTAAAAAGATTATGTAAAAAAGGAGAAAAGAAAATGAGTTATTATGCTGGTGAATATGATGTTGCAGTAATTGGAGCAGGGCATGCAGGTTGTGAAGCAGCACTAGCTGCTGCTAGACTTGGAATGAAAACTTTAATTTTTTCTATAAGTTTAGAGGCAGTTGCTAATATGCCTTGTAATCCTCATATTGGAGGAAGTTCAAAAGGGCATTTGGTAAGAGAAATTGATTGCCTTGGTGGCGAGATGGGAAAAAATATAGATAAAACTATGATACAAATAAAAATGCTTAATACTTCTAAAGGGCCTGCTGTACACTCTTTGAGGGCACAGGCTGATAGAAAAAGATATCAAATGGAAATGAAACACACTATAGAGAGACAAGAAAATTTGGAGTTAAAACAAGCAGAAATCACAAAAATAAATGTAGAAAAGGGGAAAGTTGTATCAATAGAGACTTCTGTAGGTGCAATTTATAAGGTAAAATCTGTAATAGTTTCAACAGGAACATATTTAAAAGGGAAAATTTTTATAGGTGAGTTTTCACAAGAGAGTGGTCCTGATGGAGTTTTTGCAGCAAATAAATTATCTGAATGTTTAAAAGATTTGGGTGTAAAAATTGTTAGATTTAAAACAGGAACACCTGCTAGAATTAATAGAAAAAGTATTGATTTTTCAAAAATGGAAGTACAAAAAGGTGATGAAAATATTGTTCCATTTTCTTTAGATGATGAAGTAAAGGAATTTGAGCAACAAGATTGTTATTTAACTTATACAAATGACGAAACACATAAAATTATAAGAGAAAATTTACATCGTTCTCCTTTATATGCAGGAGTAATTGAAGGAACAGGACCTAGATATTGTCCATCTATAGAAGATAAAGTTGTAAGATTTGCAGATAAAAAAAGACATCAAATTTTTATTGAGCCAATTGGTCTAGATACAGATGAGATGTATGCTCAAGGAATGAGTTCTTCACTTCCAGAAGATGTTCAAATTGCTATGTATAGAACAATTCCTGGATTAGAACATGCTGAATTTACAAGACCTGCTTATGCAATTGAATATGATTGTATAGATCCTTCAGAACTTAAACTTTCTTTAGAATATAAAGGAATTAGTGGATTGTTTTTTGCAGGACAAACTAATGGAAGTTCAGGATATGAAGAAGCAGCATGCCAAGGACTTATGGCAGGAATAAATAGCGCTATGAAAATTAAAGGAAAAGATCCTGTTGTTTTAGATAGAACACAAGGATATATTGGAGTTTTAATTGATGATTTGGTTACAAAAGGAACAAATGAGCCATATAGAATGATGACTTCAAGAGCAGAATATAGATTACTTTTAAGGCAGGATAATGCAGATTTAAGACTTACAGAAATAGGACATAATATAGGACTTATTTCAGATGAAAGATATGAAAGATTTCTAAGTAAAAAAGAAAATATAGAAAAAGAAATAGTAAGATTAAAAAATAAAGTTGTAAGACCAACAGAAAAAGTAAATAAGTTTCTTGAAGAACATGGTACAACTCCATTAAATACAGGTTCAAAAATGGCAGATTTACTTAAAAGAACAGAAATTACATATAAAGATTTAGCAGAAATAGATGAGGATAGACCAGAGCTTTCTGTGGCAGAAAAAGAAGAAGTTGAAATTCAAATAAAATATGAAGGATATATTAAAATGGAAGAAGAACAAGTAGAAAAGTTTAAAAAATTGGAAAACAAAAAGCTTTCTGAAGATATTGATTATTCTTCTATTAAAGGTTTAAGACTTGAAGCTATGCAAAAATTAAATAAAATTAAACCTACTTCAATTGGTCAGGCTTCAAGGATTTCAGGGGTTTCACCTGCAGATATTAATGTGCTTTTAATTTATTTGCAGATTAAAAGGTAAATTAAATATATAAGTATTTTTCGAATAATCTTAGGTAACTTACGTTTAACGCTAAAAAATTCTAATTAATTTTGAAAGCACCCTAAAAAAAATTTTGTTTTTAGATTCCCTTTCAATATTAATAAGAATTTTTAAGCTACTTAGTTAAATAAGATTAATTCTCAAAATACTTATATTTTAATAATATAGTTTTCCACAATTTATTAATAAAATGTGGATAAAGGAAGGAAAAAACTTATGAATGATGATTTTAAAAATAAAATGATAGAATTATCTAAAAAAATAAATGTCCAGTTGAACGACGAACAAATAAAAAAATATTTTGAATATATGACTTTACTTTTAGATTGGAATGAGAAAATTAATTTAACTGCAATCACAGAAATGGATGATGTTATTTTAAAGCATTTTATAGATTCAATGACAGTTCTTAAATTTATTGAAAATGAGAAAAGTATAATAGATGTGGGAACTGGTGCAGGATTTCCAGGCATTCCAATTGCAATTATGAATGGAAATGTAAAAATTACTTTATTGGATTCACTAAATAAAAGAATAAATTTTTTAAATGAAGTTTGTAGCAAATTAAAAATAAATAGTGTAGAAGCTATTCATGGTAGAGCAGAAGAAATAGGGAGAAACAAAGAACACAGAGAAAAATATGATATTGCTGTTTCACGTGCTGTTGCAAATATGACTACTCTAGTTGAATATTTGTTACCTTTTGTTAAAGTTGGAGGAGCTTGTATTTGTATGAAAGGAGCCGAAATAGATAAAGAATTGGAAGAAGCTAAATTTGCAATAAAAGAATTAGGTGGAGAAATTGTAAAACAGGAAAAATTTATACTTCCTAATTCAGATATGGTAAGAAATATTATAATTATAAAAAAAATTAAGCAAACTTCAAACAAGTATCCAAGAAAAGCAGGTATGCCATCTAAATCACCAATGTTTCACAGATAAAAAAGTTTTAAAACTATTAGTACCAACATTTAATTGGGGATTGTTTCACAGTGGTTAAGTGTGAAACAATCTCCAATTTTATTGCTTAGTCTCAAGGACAAAAATATTAATCAAATGCATTTTCGACAAAATTCGACAAAATATTTAAGCGTAAAAAGTAACTTTAGGTGAGAATGAAAAAAACAGAAAATATTTGATAAAATTATTGACATATTTTAAATATTTGTATATTATTATATATATAATTTTTAAGCATATTAATCACAAAATAAAGCAAAGCTTGATTTTATCTTGTAAAAAGAAAACTTTGTTTTAGTGAAAAAAGAAAAAATAGACAAAATAACGAAGAAACGGAGGGAGCAAATTGGGTAAAATTATATCTATAGCTAATCAAAAAGGTGGAGTAGGGAAAACAACAACTTCAGTAAATTTGAGTGCAATACTTGCCAAAAAAGGAAAAAAAATACTATTAATAGATGCAGACCCACAGGGAAATGCAACAAGTGGAATTGGAATGGATAAAGAAAATGAATTTTCTACTTATGATTTATTAGTTTCAGAGCAACCTGTAGTTGACATAATACAAAAAACTGAAATTAAAAATTTATCTATATGTCCTTCAAATCTAAATCTTGCAGGAGCTGAAGTTCAGCTTGTATCAATGATGTCAAGAGAACAAAGAATGAAAGAAAAACTAGCAGAAGTAAAAGATGAGTTTGACTTTATTTTTATTGACTGTCCACCATCTTTGGGATTAATAACATTAAATGCATTTACAGCATCAGATAGTGTTCTTATACCTGTTCAATGTGAGTACTTTGCTTTAGAAGGGTTAGGACAACTTATAAACACAGTAGAACTTGTGAAGAAACATTTGAATAAAGATTTATATATAGAAGGTGCATTACTTACTATGTATGATATAAGAACTAATTTATCAAACCAAGTTGTAAAAGAAGTTAAAAGATATTTTAATAACAGAGTATATAAAACTGTTATACCTAGAAATGTGCGTGTTAGTGAGGCTCCAAGCTATGGACTTCCAATAACTATATATGATCCACATTCAAAAGGAGCAAAAAGTTATGAAAAATTAGGAAAAGAATTTTTAAGATTAAATTAAGAGAAAATAGAAATATATAATTTTAATATATAGTTTTAGCTATGTTTTATTTTCAAAATTATAAAAACAAAATAAACATTTATTATAAATAAGAATTCAAATTAATAATCAAAGGATTTAGAGGAGGAAAAAGAATGGTGAAAAAAACAGGATTAGGAAAAGGGTTAGATGCATTGTTTTCAATGCCTGTTGCTGAAGAAGAACAAAGGCAATCTGGAGAAGGTTTAAGAAATTTAAAAATAATAGATATAGAGCCAAATAGAGATCAAGCAAGAAAAACATTTGATCAAGAATCTTTAGATGAACTTGCAGAATCTATAAAAATGTATGGAGTAATTCAACCAATTGTTGTTACAGAAAAGCAAGGATATTTTTCAATTGTAGCAGGAGAAAGAAGATGGAGAGCTGCCAAAATTGCTGGTTTAACAGAAATACCTGCAATTATTAGAGATAATGATGATAAGAAAAATAAAGAAATTTCTTTAATAGAAAATATTCAAAGAGAGGACTTAAATCCTGTAGATAAGGCTCTTGGGATGAAGTCTTTAATGGAGGAATATCATCTAACGCAAGAAGAAATTGCAAAAATTTTAGGCAAATCAAGAAGTGGTATTGCAAATACAGTTAGAATATTAAATTTGTCTCCAGAGGTATTAGAATTAGCAAAAGAGGGTAAACTTACAGAAGGACATTGTAGACAACTTTTAATGGAACCAGATCCTGCAAAACAGTATTCTATGGCTATAAGAATTATTAATAATAATCAGACTTGTAGACAAATAGAAGCAAGATTACAAAGAAAAAAGAACAAAATAGATTTTGATCCTAAATATGAAGTTATATATAGAGATATAGAAGATAGATTTACAGGATTTTTTGGTACGAAGGTTAAAGTTGATGCAGGAAAAAGAAGTGGAAAAATTGTTATAGAATATAAAACAAATGATGACTTAGAGAGAATTTTAGGATTAATAAAATAAACACTATAATTTTTGGGAGGAAGAATGTTAGACTTTTTTAGAAGTGATATTAGCACAATTATTATTTTAATTATAAATTTTGTTTTATTTATAACAGTTATTATAAGTAATGCAAGAATTGGCAAAATGAATAAAAACAATAGAGAATTTATGCAAAAAATAGGAACAGGAAAAGATATAATAGAAGACTTAAATAGCTATATAGACAGAATTATTGCCTTAGAAGAAGCACTTAGTGAGACCCATTCATATTGTAAACAATTAGAAAATAATATGAAAAATTGCATGCAAAAAGTTGGATTGGTCAGATATAATGCATATAATGATGCAGGTAATGATTTGAGTTTTGCTGTTGCTTTATTAAATGAAAAAAATAATGGAATAGTATTTAATGGAATTTATTCAAGAGAAATGTCTAATATTTATGCTAAGCCTATCGAAGAAGGAAAATGCAAATATAATTTAACAAAAGAAGAAAACGAGGCTTTGGAGAAGGCAATGAGTTAAATATATTTCGCATAAATATGATTAATATATAATTTTAAAATTTTTGTCTTAAGTCGCTGTCGCTCCGGCGCATAAATTTTAAAATTATATATTAATCAATAAAAATAGAAAAAATATATTTAATGAAAAAATAAATTTAAAAAAAGTGAAAAATAGGTATTGACAAATTGATATAACTTGTGGTATTATTAAATATGTCAATGCCACACGGAGAGGTGGTCGAGTTGGTTTATGGCACCAGTCTTGAAAATTGGCGTGCGTTTGTAGCGTACCGTGGGTTCGAATCCCACCCTCTCCGCCAACATATTTAAGAGTATTGTTTTGCAATACTCATTTTTTAAAAAAATATTATGGAGGAATACCCAAGCGGTGAAGGGGACAGTTTGCTAAACTGTTAGGTCGTGTAAGCGGCGCGAGGGTTCGATCCCCTCTTCCTCCGCCAAAATAAAAAAGATATAAAGTTGTCATTGACAAGTTATATCTTTTTTTGCTTAAAAATATAAATTATAATAGAAGAAAAAATATGAGAGGAAAAGATGAACAACTTGAAAAAATATAAATTAGAAATAATATTATTTATTGTAAATGCAATATATATGATACTAGAGTTAATTGCTCAAAGAATTTTATCTCCATATTTTGGAAGTACAAATTTAGTATGGACAAGTGTGATAGGAGTAATACTATTAAGTACTAGTGTTGGAAATTATATTGGAGGAATTATTGCAGACAAATGCAAAGAAGACGACTTTAAATTAGAGAAAAATATAATTATGAATATAATTGCTTCAGGATTATTAGTATTAATAATTCCTTTATTACAAAGATATTTTATATCATTAATAACTGATTTTATAAATGATATAAAAATTGGAGCTATAATTGCAACTTTATTATTATTCTTTTTACCATCTATGTATATAGGAATGTTGTCACCAATAATAATAAAATTAAAAATGAATAAATTAGAGAATGTTGGAAAAATATCAGGAAAAATTTATGCTTTAGCAACATTAGGAAGTATAATAGGAACTTTTCTAGGAGGATTTGTTCTTGTTCCGAATTTTGGTAGTAATGAGATTTTATTTGTTCTATCTTCAGTTTTATTTTTATTGAATTTTTTGTTACTTGAAAATTTTGGAAGAAAGCAAAAATTACAATTAACTTTAGTACTAACAATTGCAATAGTAATAAATATAGTATGTTTTTTGAAATTTTATCAGAATAATGTGAATAATGGTGATAAAGTAAAAAATGGAAACCTAGGAATGTATGTAAATTATGATACACAATATGGTAAAGTTACAATATATAATACAAATAATAAAATAGGGAAAGTAAGGCATCTAAATATAGATAATGGTCACGAGTCAGCTACATATACAGAAAATGATAAAATATATGAACTAGTTTTTGAATATACTAAATATTATGATTTAATGTTTAAATCATCAAATTCAATTAATGATGTTTTAATGATAGGAGGGGCAGGATATTCTTATCCAAAGTATTATATAAGCCATTTTGAAAATAAAAATATGGATGTGGTTGAAATTGACGAAAAAATAACAAATCTTGCAAATGAGTATTTTTATTTAGACAAATTAAAAAAAGATTATGATTTAAATAACAATAAAAGACTTAATTTTATTACACAAGATGGGAGAATTTATTTGAATTCTAATACTAAAAAATATGATGCTATTTTAAATGATTCTTTTTCAGGAAATACACCTGCAAAAAATTTAACTACACTTGAAGCAGTAGAAAAAATATATAACTCTTTAAATGAAAATGGAATATATTTAACGAATATTATTTCTGCATTAGATGGAGAAGAATCAAAATTTATAAAAGCAGAAGTAAAGACTTTAAAGGAATATTTTAGAAATGTGTATGTTATACCCTGCAAATATAAAAATGATAAAAATATAGTTCAAAACAATATGGTTGTTGCCACAAATGATGCTATTAACTTTGAAGACAATATTAATATTGATTACAGTAAAGCAAAGGTCTTAACAGATAATTACTGCCCAATTGAAACAATAATACCTAAAACATAAAAATATAAATTTTTACAAAATTTCACAAAAATTTCACAAAAACTTGCAACAATTTAAAAAATAGTGTATAATTAAATTAGAATTGTGGTGATGAATATGAAAAAAATAATTAGAATTTTTATAATATTGATTATGCTTATGACAATATCAATACAATACAATACTACATATGCTAGAAATGATGAAGGAGGAGGAGGAAAAGGTAAATCTACTAAATGGACTTCTCAATCTCCAGATTGGTATAAACCAACAAATGAAAATGTTGGTCAATCTGAAATAAAAAATAAAGCGAATATTGTTGTAAAAGCATTAAGAAATATTGGAATAGTAGTTGCTGTTCTTGCATTAATGTTTATAGGTTTTAGAAATATGATTGCAAGTACAGAAGAAAAGTCAATTATAAAAGAATCATTGCCAGGATACATAATTGGAGTTGTAATGATAGTAGCAGTAACATTATTACCATCATTAATATATGAAATCGTAAAAACATTTTAATGTAAAACAAGATTTAATAAAAGAATTGTGGTGATAAAAATGAAAAAAATAATTAAATTATTTAGTGTGGTAACATTATTACTATATATTTTAAGTAGTAATACAGTATATGGTACACAAGCAAAAAAAACACCAGAAAATAAAGACAGTATGGATTGGAAAGATGCTTTTAAATATGCAGATGAGTTTACAGATGGGAATATTGAATGGAAAATCGATGATAAAAATATAGATAAAGAAGATAACGAAGCATTAAAACAAAGCCTTCCAAAAATTGATGAAATAGAACAAAACATAAAAAAAGAAGCAAATAGTATTTTTAAAATATTATTAGCTATTGGAACTGTTTTAACAGTCATAGTTGGAATTATTTTAGGAATACAGTATGTAATTGCAAGTGCTGAAGAAAAGGCTAAAATTAAAGAAAAAATGATACCATATGTTATTGGAAATATCGTTATATATGGAGCATTTACAATATGGTATCTTGTAGTAACTGTCTTAGGACAAATTTAATTAATAAGATTATAACTTTCTAATATTTTTATTAGATTTTATATATAAAATTTATCAAGAAAAGGAGGAAATACTATGAACAGAAAAACAATGAAATTAATTAGTATATTATTATTAGCTATTATGTGTGTATTTTGTTTTACAACAGCTAGCTTTGCTGCAAATAATAAAGATACAAAAAAGGATGATAAAAGCGCTAATGCTGATATACAAGCAAATCAAATAACAGGACAAGGCTCAACTGTTAATGTAGATAAGGTAAGAGATATTGGTAACGGAATAGCTAAAGTAATTAGAAACGTTGGAGTAGTTGCAGCTGTTATAATTCTTATGTATTTAGGTATTAAATATATGATTGGAAGTGCTGAAGAAAAAGCTGAATACAAAAAAGTATTTATACCTTATTTAGTAGGTGCAGTACTATTATTCAGTGCAGCAGGAATTGCTCAAGCAATAATTACTTTCTCTGGAAATATAGCATAGTCTACATAAAACGAAAAATAAGTATGAGAGACCTTTTTGGGGTCTCTTTTTATTGTACAGAAATATGCTAAATATTACATTTCTTTTACAAAACTATTACAAAAATATTTTTTTTCGATAAACTATTCCATTTATTGATATTTTCTGTTATAATATATGTAGTGAAAATAGGAGAATCGTATCCAAAAACATAAGGAGGAAATAATGGGAGGACCATATAATATACCAAGAAATTATAAAGGTGAAAGCAAAATATTATTTATATTTTCTACAAAGTCATTTTTATTTACAATAGGTGGTGCAGGAATAGGAATTTTGTTTTATCTAATATTTAGTATGTTAAAATTAAAAACAATAGGATTAGTTTTTATTGTTTTATTTGGACTTTTAGGTTTCGCAATTGGCACTTTCAAAATACCAGATAATGCGAATTTAAACTTTAGTCGAAAAGTTGGAGGAGAGGCAATAGATGCAGTTTTTTTAAGATGGGTAAAGTTTAAAAGAAAAAACAATAAAATATATGTATATAAAGAGGAGGAAACAAAAGATGACAAATAATGAAATAGCAAATCTTTTAATAGTTGTGTTGGGAGTTATGGTAATAGTTCTAATAGTATTAATTGGAATATATGTTATAATAAAACTTACAGCAAATAATAGAGAAAAAAAAGAGACTATAGACAAAAATGCTGGTAAAAAATCAAAAGTTCAACAATTATACAATGTTCAATCCATTTTTAATTTTATGGAATTTGACAAAATTGAAGATAATATGATAGTTCAAAAAGATGGAAAAAGATATCTAATGGTTGTCAATTGCCAAGGAATTAATTTTGATTTAATGTCTGCAGTCGAAAAAAATAGTGTTGAACAAGGCTTTTTACAATACCTAAATACATTAAGAGGTCCAATCCAAATTTATATACAAACAAGAACAGTAAATTTAACAAATAGTATAAATACATATAAGGAGAAGGTAAATAGTTTAAAAAATAATTTAAACCAAAAAGAATTTGAATATAATCAAAAAGTACGTAGTGGTAAATTTGATAATAGACAATTAGATGCACAAAGATTTGAAGTAATTAAAGCTCGTAATTTGTACGAATATGGAGTAGATATAGTAAATAATACGCAAAGAATGAGCTTAAATAGAAATATATTAACAAAGCAGTATTATATAGTTTTATCATATTTTCCAGAGGAAGCGAATAATAGTATATATTCAAAAGAAGAAATTAGTGGAATTGCTTTTTCAGAATTATATACAAGAGCTCAATCTACAATAAGTTTGCTTTCTGTATGTGGAATTAATGGAAAGATCTTAGATTCAAATGAACTTGCAGAACTATTATATACAGCATATAACAGAGATGAAGCTGAAGTATATGATTTAAATAAAGCAATAAGTTCAGGATATGATAGTTTATATACTACATCTCAAGATGTTTTAGAAAAGAAAATGGAAGAACTAGATAAGCAAATTGAAAGAGATGCAATAAATATGGCAAATGAAGCTGTAGCAGAAGTTAGACAAGAAAGAGAAGTAGAAAGACAATTAAGGGAAAAACAAAAAGAATATGATGATATAGTAAGAGCAATGGCAAATCTTATTATAGAAGATAATCAAGATATTTTAGGAGAAGAAGTTGTAGAAGAATCGAAACAAAAAGTTGAAGAAAAGAAAAATACAAAAAGGAAAAGCAAAACTAAGGAGGTAGAAGAAAATGGCCAAGAAAAAATTAAGAGAGCAGGAAGACCTAGAAAGTCAGCATAATGAAGTTAACAGATTTTTAAAGAGAAAAACTTTAAAAGAGATTATTGCTCCTTCAGGAATAGATGCTTCAAATATAGATCATTTAGAAATAATTTCAAGTGCAAAAAGATATGCTAGAAGTTTCTTTGTATCTTCTTTACCTCGTATGACAACATTCCCTGAAATATTTCGTGATTTGTATATGTTTGGAGATATAAATACATCTATATTTATAAATCCTGTAAAAGAAGATAAATCACAAAATGAATTAAATAGAGCAATAAATGAACTTGAAACAGAAAGAATTGTTGCTGCAGATAGAGGAAATATAAACAGAGAAAGTACTTTAACACAAAAAAGATTTGAAGCAGAAGAACTAAGAGATCAAATTGCAGCAGGTTTTAATAAATTATTTGAAGCTTCTGTTATTTCAACTTTATTTACATATAATTTGGAAGACTTAGATAGATATACAAAAATGCTTTCTTCAGAAATGTCTAAAAGTCTTGTTGGTATAAAAACTGCATGGGGAATGCAAGAAGAAGCTTTTCAAAGTAATTTACCTTTAGCAAATGATAAAGTAAAAAAAATACACACATTTGATAGAAACTCAATGGGAACAGTATTTCCTTTTACAACTTCAGAAGTAGGACATCCTACAGGAGTTCCTATAGGTTTTAATAAACAAACTGGAACACCAGTATTATTTGATAACTTCCATAGCTCTCTAACAAATTACAATATGGTTATATTTGCTAAATCTGGTGCAGGAAAATCAGTTACAATGAAAACTTTAATTTCTAGGTCATCAGTTTTGATGGGAATAGAAAGTTTAGCATTAGATGCTGAAGGGGAATACACAATTGTTGCCGAAGCTTTGGGAGGAATAAATGTTGTAATAAGTCCAACTTCAAAAACTGTAATTAATTTATTTGATGTAGAAACAGAAACTATAAAAGATGAAATTACAGGAAAAGAGAGAATGGTTGTAAACATTGAAAATAAAGTAGAGGACGTAACTCAAGCACTAGTTACAATGGCAAAAGGAAGTACAAAGAGTGAAGAAGTAAATGAGCTTACAAAACAAATAATTGCAGAAATTATTTATGAAGAATATGCAGCTCTAGGAATTAACAGCAATCCAAGTAGTTTGTATATTCAAGATAGTAATAATTATATGACAGGAAACGAACTATACAAAAAGAGAAAGCCAATGCCTACAATAGGTAGCTGGTATAAAAGATTGGTAAAAAAAGCAGAAGAAAATACAAACAAGAATTATGAATATCATTATAGTTATTTACTTAAAGTTATGAAACAATATGTTAGAGCTTATGATGGACAAATGGCGTATTTTGATGGACAATCTACATTTGATTTATTAGATGATGCACCATTTATTAATATAGATATTTCTCAACTAGAAGAAAGATTTGCAAGACCACTTGCACAACAAATATTACTTTCTTGGATTTGGGAAAAATATGTTAAGAAAAATAGTGAAGATAGAAAAAAGGCAAAAAGAAAAAGAGTTTTGGTTGATGAGGCATGGATGTTACTTCCATACCCAGAAGCTGTAGATTTCTTAAACAAAATGGCAAGACGTGCTAGAAAAAGAAATGTATCTTTAGCAATTATATCTCAAAGATTCCAAGACTTTTATGAAAAACCAGAAGCTCAAGCTGTTCTTACATCTTCAGATACGAAACTATTTTTAGCACAAGATAAATCAGAAATACAATACCTTAAAGAAGTATTTAAACTTTCTGAAGGTGAAGCAGGATTTTTGGTAACATGCCAAAGAGGTGAAGGACTTTTAAAAGTTGGTGCAGAAACTTGTATTTTAAAAATTATGCCAACGAAAAAAGAGTTTGAATTTGTTGAAACAAACTTAAATAAAATCGCAAAAGAACAACAGAAATAAGATAAGGTGTATTTAGTTAAAATTAATTATATATATAACTAAATGCACTTTTGTACAAAGCAAGAAAGGAATGAATAAAAAGATGAAAATTTTTGCGAATAGAAGTATTTGGAAAAAAATAGTTATAATTTTTTCTCTAATATTTTCAATGTCTTTTGTTGAGCCAACTCCAGTTAAAGCTGGAATTGGTGGAACACTTATGGAACCAGTATGCGATCTTTTGGTAGGATTGGCAGATGGATTTATGAATATATCACAAAGTGTTTTATTAGGACAAGACAATACTTTAATTAGAGTAAATAAAAAAGGAGAAATAGCAGACCGCTTTAGAAAAATATTTGCTATTATAACTGTATTATTTGTAGCATTTGTAGCTGTAGCTTTTGTGGGTGGTGTACTAGTGCCGATCGCTGCTACAATAGGAGAGGCTATTGGCTTAACAGCTCTTGCTACATCTGTTGCATTTGGTTCAATTGTCCCTATTGCAGTTGGATCACTATGGGTAGGAGTAATGGCCTATGATAGTGATCTTTTTGAAGATGAAATAGTTTTACCAATGTATTCTCTTTCACCTGAGAAAATTTTTTCAAACACATATCCAATTTTTGATGTAAATTTTTTTAATCCAAATTCAACAGCAATTAAATATGAGTGGGCACATAAAAATTCATTAAGTGAGGAAGCTGAAGAAAGATATTCAGCAAAAGGTAAATATGTTAAAATAGATAAGGAGAAAGAAGAAAAATTAGATTTTTCTAATGCGGTAGATATAACAGAAGAATTTAAAAAAGATTTCTCAACTTGGCAAAGTAATGATGGACAAATTAATGAAGAACTAATTGATGCAAAACAAATAGAGGTTAATGGAGAAAAATATGTTCAATATAATATACGTCAAACATATGGAGATGGTGGTTCAAGTATTCGAACAGAGAAAAGAATGTTAAATGATGGGGCAAATAATGATAATCAAGGTTCATCAAGTAATGGTAGTTCAGATGCAAATGGTGCAGAAGAATCAATGGATAAATTTGCTATTACAAAAGAGCTCCAAAACACAATTAAATTTTGGTATAGAATACTTAAAATTCTTGCAATTGTTAGTATGATGTCAGTTCTAGTTTATATAGGCATAAGAATTCTTCTTTCATCAACGTCGGAGCAAAAAGCAAAGTATAAAGAATTATTACAAGATTGGATTATTGGAATGGTTTTACTTTTTACAATGCAATATATTATGGTTTTTGCAAATATTGCAGTAGATCATTTGACAGATTTAATGGGAAGTATAAATCCATTAGGTGAAGTTGCACTTATACCAGATGAAAATGGTGCAATAGAAAAAGAACTTTCACAATGGAATATAGAAGTTAAGGAGGAAGAACAGGAAGGCAATGGTCTTATTGTTGCAAAAAGAGACAATGTCATTATCTGGAGAACGGACTTAATGGGACAATTTAGAATAGCTTTGCAACATAATAAAGACAATTCTGAAGAATATATTGGATATACAATTATGTATATAGTACTTGTAATATATACAGGTACATTTATTCTTACATATATTAAAAGAGTAATATTAATGGCATTTTTAACAATTATTTCTCCTCTTGTAGCATTAACATATCCAATAGATAAAGTAAATGATGGTACTGCTCAAGGATTTAATTATTGGTTTAAAGAATATATTTTTAATTTGTTACTGCAACCAGTTCATCTATTAATATATACAGTATTTATATCTACAGCAATAAGATTTGCAACAAAAAATATGATATATGCTTTAGTTGTATTAGGATTTATTACACAAGCTGAAAAAATATTAAGACAAATGTTTAATTTTTCTAAAGCAAATACACCAGGTATATTTGCAGGACCTGCAGGAGCAGCTTTAACAATGTCTGGAATGAAATGGCTTATGGGACATGGACCTCAAGGGTCAATTAAAAGTGGAGGAGCAAAATCTTCTAATGTTTCTACAAGTTCAAATAATGGAAATAATGGGTTTTTAAAAACAAAAAATGACAAATATGATAAGGATAAAGTTATACGAGATTGGTTAGGTAATGAATCAACCAATTCAAGTAAAGAAAAGTTGGCAAAATCTACAGGAAATATAACAAATAAACCAACAACAGATAATAATAACCAAACTAGTTCATTGTCTTTACTAGAAAGGATGAGAGATGCTGAATTGGATGAATCTACATATATACCTGATAATGAACAGCTTCAAATGTGGGATAATGATGCAAGATCTGATAATAGTGACAATGGAATGCCTTATTCAGATAGTGAATATCAACAAATTTTACGAGAGAGTGGATATAGTGATGAACAAATTGCAAATATAATGCAAAGCCCACTAGGAAGAATGAGAGATGCTGAATTGGATGAATCTAAATATTTACCAAATAATGAGCAACTTCAAATGTGGGATAATGATGCGAGATCTGAAAGCAGTGATAATGGAATGACTTATTCAGATAAAGAATATCAGCAAATTTTACAAGATAGTGGATATAGTAATGATGAAATTGCACATATTATGGGAACTAATCCAAGTAATTCAGATAATATAGAACAAAGTGTACAAAATGAAGATAATATTAGTATAGTTGAAAATGGAAATGAAAATAATAGTGATATAGCTGAAAATGGAAATGAAGATAATACTAGTATATCTGAGAAAATAAATGAATCATTGAATAAAGGTCAAGAATTAGAAAGACCAAGTTTTAGAAGAGCATTAGGTGCAACGGCTTCTGTATATGGAGAAGGGATAAAAGATAAGATTAGAGATAGTTTACAAAATGCTCATCCAGGACGAACATTAGGAAGAGCGATGGGAGCTGCAATAGGAGCAACAGCATTTGGAACTGCAGGTATTGCAATGGGAGTTGCATCTGGTGATTTAAAAAATGTTATGACAAATGGAATAGCAGGTGTTGCAGGTGGAGCAAAGGTGGGCTCAGGAACTGTAAATTCAGTTTCTAGTACATTAAGTGTTGATGGATTACATGAAGTATTTGATAAATCATATTATGGTGAGGAATTAATTGCAAAACAAAATAGAGAAAAAATAGCTACTTCTAAAGAATGGATTGATGAAATAATGGAAACAGAAGGATTACCTAAGGTTGAAGCTATAAAAAGAGCAAAGGAATTAGCTGAGTACTTAAAATATGATAAAAGTCTTAATGCTAGTAAATGTATGAAATTAGATAAACATAGAAAACGTAAGACAGTTAAGAAGCCTGGCGAAACAAAACCAGTACCTATGTCAATACAAGAAGTTACTGAATTTTACAAAATGATACCAAAATATGGTATAGCAAATATGAAAGGTCCAGATGATAGAGACAAGTTAACTAAACAAGTTGCTTCGGATTTACATATAAATGAGAATTCTGCAGAGAGACTTGTTGATGAAGCGAGAGAATTATATATTGATACAGAATGATTTACAAATATATTTATTATATAAATAAGTAATAAAGTAGCTAATAACAAATTTTGTTATTAGCTACTTTTATATATTTTAAAAATATGATATAATGTTAATAAGATTTTATTAATAAATCTAAAAATAAATATATATATAGTTATTTACATAATGTTTTGGAAAGTTTACCTAAATATAAGTTTATACATTCGAAAGGAACTGATTTTTTATGGAAAGTAAATTAAAAAATATATTTAATTTAAGCAAATTATATATAAAAGAAAATGATGCAAGTTTAAACATAATAAATACAGAAACCAAGAAAATAAATAAAAAATCATATTTATTTTGGGTATATGTAATTTTATTTTTTGGAATTACTTATTTAAGTTCAGAGATAATTAGTTATGCTGTAAAAATAGGAAAGCCAGAAATTTTTTTAAATGGATTTATATTAGTTTTAGAGGTATTAATAATTATTAGAACAATAATGGTAAGTATGAATGTATTTTATTTTTCTAAAGACATAGAAAATATTTTGCATTTACCTATAAAGCCAATAGAAATATTAATTTCAAAATTTTGCACAATTTTGTTTATGAATTATGAATTTGAATTAATATTTGCATTGGTACCATTATTTATCTATGGATCATATACATTTTCAATGATTTCATATTTTTTACACTGTATTATAGTTTTAGTTGTTTTTCCTTTATTCGCAACAATGATTGTAGGTACAATTATGATATTTTTAATGAAAACGATAAAGATATTTAAAAATAAGGACTTAATGCAATTTATTATTTCATTTATTTTAATTTTTGCATTAATATTTTCACTAGAAAAAGCTATAGGATATATTTTTAATAATGCTGAATATATTGAGCAAAATCAGGAGTTTGTTTTAAATAAAATTAATGAGAAAATTATTAAAATAAATAATTATTTTTTAAATATTAACCCATCAGCTCAAGTTTTGCAAAATAATAAAATTATAATTAATTACTTGAAATTAATACTAATTAATTTTGTTGGATTTATTTTATTTATTTTTATAGGAAATAAATTATATTTAAAACAATTATTAAGAGCAAATTTTTACACGAAGAGAATAAAAAATAATAAAAAAATAAGAATTAAAAAAAGTCAAAAAGGAATTTCATATATAAAAAAGGAATTTAAATTATTAAGCAAAAATCCTATTTTTTTAATACAAAGTATTTATCCTGTAATTATGCTTACAGTTTTAATTTGTGTATTAACAATTGCTATTGTTCCTGCATATAATGGGCTTATTCAAAGAGATGAATATAAAGACATAAGAGAAGGATTAAAATTTAATATAGAGGCTGTGTGTATTATTCTAGGAATATTGCAAATTACAGGATTATTTAATTATACTTCAATAACATCTTTTTCACGAGAGGGAAAAAATGCTTATGTTATGAAAATTTTGCCTATTAGTTTATATAAACAATTTATATATAAAAATATTCCGCAGATTGCTTTAAATATAATTTCTGCAGGAGCTATTTTGGCAGTAATTAATTTTCAAATTCCTGCAATAGGTTTAAATTATATTTTAGTTATTTTTGGATTATCAATTTTACTTACAGTTATTAATAGTTTTATTTTATGCTTAATTGACTTGATTATGCCAAAATTAAAATGGGAAGCAGAATATGAGATTTTAAAAAATAGCAAAAATAAACTATTACAATATGTACTTATTATTTTTAATATTTTATTTTTAATATTTATGAAAGACTTATTTGAAAAACATAATTTAAATATTTCTTTAGGATTTTTTGCAGGTATTTTAATTTGTATAATTTTTATTTTAAATTTATTATTTTATAAGTTTAAAAATAAATTATATAAAAAAATAACTACTATATAGAATTCGATTTGTGTTAAAATGTAGAATAATTAAGAAGGGAAGTTTTTAAAGATGATAAAAATACAGAATGTTTCTAAATCATATAAAAAAGGAACTAAAGTAATTGAAAATATTGACCTAGAAATAAAAAATGGAGAAATATTTGGTTTTATTGGGCAAAATGGGGCAGGGAAGACAACAACAATTAAAATGATGACAGGAATTTTGGAAATAGATGAAGGAGATATTTTTATTGATGGTAAAAGTATTACAAATGAGCCAATTGAAGCTAAAAAGAATATAGGTTTAGTTCCAGATAGTCCTGATATATTTTTAAAATTTAAAGGAATAGAATATTTAAATTTTATTGCAGATTGCTATAATGTGAGTAAAGAAGAGAGAACTCAAAAAATAGAAAAATTAGCAAAAGAATTTGAAATTTATGATGAGCTAGATAATAAAATAGAAAGTTATTCTCATGGTATGAGGCAAAAAATTGTAATAATAGGAGTACTCTTACACAATCCACAAAATTGGATTTTAGATGAACCTATAACAGGCTTAGACCCCAAAAGTTCGTATGATTTAAAAACTTTAATGAAAGAACATGCGTCTCAAGGCAAAACAGTTTTCTTTTCTACACATATTTTAGAGATAGCAGAAAAATTGTGTGATAGAATTGCAATTATAAATAAAGGTAAAATTGTTTTTGTAGGAACTTTAGATGAATTACGAAAAATATATGGGGAAGAGAATTCGCTTGAACAGATATTTTTGGGGATTATTGGTGAGTAATACAGCAAAGTTTAATTTTCTAACAAAGTGTAAAATTATGAAAACAATAAGTGATCATTTAAGTTCACTTATTGTTTGTTTTTGAAAAAATAAATATAAAATACAATTATAGCAACAAAAAATACTAAATAACCACTATCTAAATAATTAAACCAGTATTCCTTTATAAATGGAATATTTAAAATAGCAAATATAATTAAAAATGTGAGTATTAGTGCAATAAATGTTTTTAGTTTTTCGTTTAAGTTTGTTTTAAAATTGTTTATTTTATTGTTATTTGTATGTTGATTATTATAGCTATTTTGAGCATTATTATTATTTGTATTGTAATTATTTTGCTTAGAATAAGTGTTATTTGCTTGAGTATACTTTTTTGCCCAAGTATTGTTATACATATTTGAATACGGTCTTTTTGCATAATTATTTTTATTATATAAATGATTAAAATAATCTAATTCTTTTTTTAAATTTATATTTTCATTTAGTATTTCATTATATTGTTCTTGCGAAATAAAATCTTTAATTAAATTTAAATCATATTCAGATTTTCTTGAAGGATCAGATAAAACATCATAAGCTTCATTTATTTCTTTTATCCTTTCTTCAGCAATTTGCTTTTCTTCACCTTCTTTTAAGTCTGGATGATTTTTTTTAACCAATAATTTATATGCAACTTTTATTATTTCAGGTGAGGCATCTTTATCTACTTGTAATATTTTGTAATAATTTTTCATCTAATTTCTCCTTTGATTATTATATAAGTATTATACACTATTTTTTTTGTTTTGAAAATATATATAATAAAAAATTAAGATTTCTAAACAGAAACCTTAATTTTTTCTTTCTCCATATTTTCAATTTCAATTGTCTTTTGTTCATTTATATTTAATTTTAAATTATCTTTTGCTACAGTCATAAGAAGTTTTAATCTATTTGTTTGATTTGTTTCACTTGCACCTGGGTCGTAATCTACAGGAGTTATATTTGCGAATGGGTATTTGCTTCTAATTGTTTTTATTACACCTTTTCCAACAACATGATTTGGAAGACAAGCAAATGGTTGTACACAAACAATATTGGGAATATCGTTTTCTATGTATTCTATCATTTCTGCTGTTAAAAACCATCCTTCACCTGTTTGATTTCCTATAGATAAAATATCTTTTACTTGATCTTCCAGGTGCCAGATGTTGCATGGCATTAGATATTCTTTATCTGATTTAAATAAGGCTTTTTTCAAATCTTTTTCTAAAATATCTATTAAGCTTATTACAATTTTACTTATTTTTGAAGAAGTTTTATTTGTTCCAAGTAAAGTATTAAATGTAATTTTGTGTGTTGCCATAAATTTGATAAATCCCATAAAATCTGGAAGTACGACTTCTGCGCCTTCTTTTTCCAGCATTTCTGCAACAAAATTATTTCCAAAGGGATGATATTTAATTAATACTTCTCCAACTATTCCAACACGAGGTTTTTCTTCAGACATATCTAATTCTATTTTTTCAAAATCTTCTACTATATCATATATGGTTTGTCTAAACTGCTTCCATGTGCCTTTTGCAATAATCTCTTTACTTTTTTCTATCCATTTGTTATATAATCTATCAGATTCGCCTTTATTTATTTCATAAGCTCTATTTTTGTGTAACATTTTTTGTAGTAAGTCTCCAAGCATTATTGAACGTAGTAATTTTTCTATAAGTTTTGGAGTTAATTTAAATCCTGCATTTTTTTCCATTCCAACTAGGTTAAACGAAATTACTGGTACTTGCTCAAAGCCTGCATCCTTTAAGGCTTTTCGAATAAATCCAATATAGTTTGTAGCTCTACAGCCACCACCTGTTTGTGACATTATAATCGCTGTTTTATTTACATCATATTTGCCAGATTCAAGTGCTTCTATAAATTGACCTGTTGTTAAAATTGATGGATAACATGCATCATTATTTACGTATTTTAGGCCTGTTTCAACTGTATGCTGAGTACATTCTCTTAAAAGAACTGCATTGTATCCGCAAGATTTTAGGGCTGTTTCAAATAGTTCAAAATGAACAGGTATCATTTGTGGAATTAATATTGTGTAATCACTTTTCATTTCTTTTGTAAATGGTTTTTTATTAATTCCATAATCACCTTTGGCAAGTTCTTTTTCTTTTAATCTTTTATTCATACTAGCTAAAAGTGAGCGTATACGTATTTTTACAGCTCCTAAGTTATTTACTTCATCTATTTTTATTAGTGTGTACATTTTGTTAAAACTTGTTAAAATTTCTTCTACTTGGTCAGTAGTTACTGCATCTACTCCACAACCAAATGAGTTTAGTTGCACTAATTCTAAATTGTCGTGTTTTCCAACAAAGTCTGCAGCAGCATAAAGTCTTGCGTGAAATACCCATTGGTCAACAACTCTTAAAGGACGTTTTGCTTCAGCTTTGTCTGAGACACTATCTTCTGTTAAAACACATAAACCAAGTGAAGTTATAAGTGTGTCTATTCCGTGGTTTATTTCAGGGTCAATGTGATATGGTCTTCCTGCTAGAACAATTCCTTTTAAGTTATTTTCTTCAATATATTTCACAGTTTCTTCGCCTTTTTTTCTAATATCTTTTTTACAATTCTGATATTCTTGTTCTGCTTTTTCTGCAGCATTTTGTAATTCTTTTTTATTAAATCCATACTCTTTAAATTCTTCTAATTCCATTATTTTTTTAACTAAATTATCTTTTTCAAATGGTAAAAATGGATTAATAAATTTCACTTTTTTTAGGTCTTCTACATTATTTTTTAGTACTTCAGAGTATGAAATTACAATTGGACAATTGTAGTGATTATCTGCTTTTTCGTACTCTTTTCTAGAATATGGAATACATGGGTAAAAAATAGTATTTATTCCATTTTCTATTAAAGACTCTATATGACCATGTGCAAGTTTTGCAGGATAACATACAGATTCTGATGGCATAGATTCCATACCTTTTTCGTAGGTTTTACGTGTACTTTTTTCTGATAAAATAACTCTAAATCCAAGTTCAGTAAAAAATGTAAACCAAAATGGATAGTCTTCATACATATTCAAAACTCTTGGTATTCCTATTGTTCCACGTTTTGCCTCAGCTTCTTCTAGTGGAGTGTAACCAAAAATTCTTTCATTTTTGTATTTAACTAAATTTGGTAAATCTGCGTTTTTACTTACAATTCCAGCACCTTTTTCACATCTATTTCCTGATATATATTTTTTTCCATTTCCAAATGTGTTTATTGTTAATTTGCAATGGTTTTCACATTTATTACATCTAGCATGTGTTATTTTTATGTCTAATTTATCTAGGTCTTCTAATTTTGTTATAGTAGAATAATATTCCATGTCCATATTTGTTTCATATTGCTGTTTACATATAAGGGCGATTCCATAAGCTCCCATAAGACCAGCTATATCTGGTCTTACAACTTGTTTGCCTACTATTTTTTCAAATGCTCTTAAAACAGCATCATTATAAAAAGTTCCACCTTGCACAACTATATGGTCACCTAAAGTACTTGTATCTCTTACTTTCATAACTTTTTGAATTGCATTTTTTATTACAGAATATGAAAGCCCGCTAGAAATATCTCCTACAGAATAACCTTCTTTTTGAGCTTGTTTTATTTTTGAATTCATAAATACAGTACATCTTGAGCCTAAGTCTACAGGCTTTGTAGATTTTAGAGCTTCTTGAACAAAGTCTTTAATACTTAAGCCCAAACTTTTTGCAAATGTTTCTATAAAAGAACCACAACCTGAAGAACATGCTTCATTAAGCATAATGTTGTCTATTGCGCCATTTTTTAGACGTATGTATTTCATATCTTGTCCACCAATATCTACAATACTTGTAACATCTGGTTCAAATTCTTTTGCAGCAGTATAATGTGCAATTGTTTCTATTTCGCCTAAGTCAAGATTTAGAGCAGTTTGTATTAATTTTTCACCATATCCTGTAACACCACTATAACGTATTTTTGCTTCTTTTGGCAAAACAGAATAAAGTTTTTTTAGCATAGCAATTGTACTTTGCAAAGGATTTCCTTCATTACTTCCATATAGTGAAAATAGTAGATTTCCATCTATATCTATTAAAGCAAGTTTTGTGGTTGTTGAACCAGCATCTATTCCAATAAAACAATCTCCTTCAAAATCTTTTAATTCACGTTTTTTAACTTTTGCTTTTTCATGTCTTTGTACAAATTCTCTATACTCACTATCACTTTCAAATAATGGGTCTAGTGGCTTAGTTGTTGTATCATGTGAATTTTTTAAATTTTCTATTTTTTGTGTTAAATCTTCATTAGAAAAAGTTTCATTATTTAGGGAATCAAGTGCTGCACCTTTTGCAACTAAAAGATGAGCTTCTTCAGGCACAATTATTTCGTCATCTTTAAGTTTTAGAGTCTCTATAAATCTGTTTCTAAGTTCTGATAAATATGTTAAAGGACCGCCTAAAAAGGCAATTTTTCCTCTAATTGGTCTACCACATGCAAGGCCTGAGATAGTCTGATTTACTACAGCTTGAAAGATTGAAGCTGCAATATCTTCTTTTGCTGCTCCTTCATTAATAAGTGGTTGAATATCAGTTTTTGCAAAAACACCACATCTTGAAGCTATAGGGTAAATTGTTGTATATTTTTTCGCATATTCATTTAGTCCGCTTGGGTCTGTATGAAGCAATGTCGCCATTTGGTCAATAAATGCACCTGTACCTCCAGCACAAGTACCATTCATACGTTGCTCAATAGATTGATCAAAATAAATTATTTTTGCATCTTCTCCACCAAGCTCAATTACAACATCAGTTTGAGGTATGTATTTTTCTACGGCTCTTTTGCAACTTACAACTTCTTGAATAAAGCTAACCCCTAGAAATTTTGCAACAGAAAGAGCTCCTGAACCTGTTAATGCCAATGTAAACTCGGAATTTGGAAAATCTTCGTTTAGCTTTTTTAGCACATTACAGACTGTATTTTTTGTGTCTGAATAATGTCTTTGATAATCTTTATATATTGTTTCTTGTTTTTCATTCATTACTATAATTTTTACTGTAGTAGAGCCTACATCAAGGCCTACATGAAGTATGTTGTGATTCATAAATTTAGTCTCCTTTTAAGCTATATTAAAATCATTTTTTGCTTATATTGTGTAAATAATTTTTATATCCTTATTGTATACGAAAATTACCGAAAAGTCAAATTTTAAAAGTAATTTAAAAAATACAAAAAATAAAAAGTCTGTGTATTCGTGATACACAGACAAATTTTTTAATGTCTCTTATAAGTACAAGTATATATTTTTTCTTTTGAAACAGTTTTTCCATTGAGGCTTAAAGTTCTGTAAGTTACAGATTTTGTATATGTAGAAGATTGACTAATAATAGAAGCATTAACTTTAATATCATATTCTGGATCTTCTTTTACACCATAAATTTTAAATTTTGCAACTCCACCTGAAACAGAGCATTCTAGTTTTATAGCATATTTTCTTGAATTCTTAAATTTAAAATCTTTTGAACCATAAGCAACAGTTGCATCTCTTCCAGCACCTACGTAAGAAGGAACAAATTGGTGGTTATGAAGTTCTACTATATCTAAATTTGCAAATAGTGCTGCATTAAATAGTGTTGTAGAAATTTGACAAATTCCACCACCTAAACCATCTACAACTTCTCCGTTTTGATAAATTGCGGCATTTTTATAACCTGCGGCTATAGTTCTTTCTCCAACTACTTTATTATATGAAAACGTTTCACCAGGAAGTAAAACTGTGCCATTTATTTTATTTGCTGCAAGTTTTAAGTTTGTAGTTCTACTTGGATTATTTACATAGTTTGTAGAAAATGAACCAAGCAAATCTGGAAAAGCTTTTTTTCCTATTTTGTTTGTTGTAACTTTAGGGTAAACAGTTTTTAGTGGAATTTTGCATTCTTTATCTGATGAAGCAACTTTTTGTTTTGCTTCTGCTAAACTAATTTTAAAGTCTACACCATTTTCAGATGGATAAACAGCATAAGGGTTGGTTGTGTAATAAGCATCTTTTGCTTCTTTATGTACTTCATTATATATTTTGTCAATATCTATTTCTTTTGGTTTTTTATTAATTAAACTAATTTGTATAGGACTTGATAAATAGCTAAAATCTTTAATTTTATTTTTTATATCTGTAGATGTTTTTGCAGAATCTACAATGTATCCATCTGTTCCTTTTGTTATAATTAAATTTGATTTTTCTATATAGTAACTGCTTTCAACTACAGTATTTGGTAAATCTTTAGACATTTTATCTAATGTAGAAATCAAAAGTTTTTCATCTAAAGAATATGAAGGAGTAATATTTACTTCATTTATCATTGTATTAAAAATTTTGTAATTATCTTTAAACAATTTGCCAGATTTACCTATAGAAAATGCATAATTAATTGCAGATTTTATATCAAAACTTAAATTAATTTCTGTTGGATTAATGGCTGTTTCATAGTCTTTTGAAACTAATTTAATATCTGTATTTTTAATTGAGTCGAATTTTTCCGAAACTGCAATTAAAGCTTCTGCTTTTGTTTTGCCAGACACATCTATTCCATATATTTTTATACCTTTTGCAATTTTATCATTATTACTAATGTTATAAATTGCAAAACTGCCAAAAATAATTAGTAATATTAGTAGTAAAGATATAAAAAATATTAAAACATAAAATAAAGTATGTTTAGGCTTTTTATTTTTTGAGTTTGGCTCATTCATTTTTTGTAATGCTTTTGGTTTTTCATCTTCTACTATTTCTACTTTTTCTTCTTGTATAATCATTGTTTCACTCCTACTTAAATATTATAAGATTGGGACTATTCGGATTTTTTGTATGCAATTTATTATGTTGCACAAAGAATTTTGAATAGAAACTTTTATCAAATTTTGTTGTATTTTGTCTACACTAATAATTTACAATATTTTAGCGAGTTTGTCAATGGATTTTTTAGGGATTTTCAGAAATTGTTGTATATTCTTGGCTAAGTCCTTCTTTTGTTTCATTATCTATCAATATTTTTATAGATTCTACTTCATTTAATTGTGTTAAAGAATCTAAAATACTATTTATAATATTATATTTTTGAATATCATCTTTAAAATTCATAAATTCTTCAGAAAAATTGAGAGTTACGCAATTATTTTGTATATTAGCATCAATTAAACGAGTATTTTCTGGAAAGACTTTTTTTAGACTACTATTTTCAGGTCCTTCAATTAATTTTTCTACAATTAATCCATAAGGATTTTTTAATAAATCATTTGCATTTACTAATCTTCCTTCTGATTTTAGTGTGTTTGTTTCAGGATTAAAAAAATATAAATTAATTGAAGTTTGCTTGGTTTGTATTTCACTAATTTCTTCTTCTGGGGTGTAATTCATATATTCGTCGTTTTTTGTAATAGAAATATTGTTCATCAAAAAATATGCTAATACACCAATTAAAATTAGAATAACTACTATTATTAAAAGTTTCTTTTTCATAATTTTTTCCTTTCTGTGCTTTTGGCACGTTTAATATAATGGGAAACACTGTGAAACTTCACAATACAAAGTGAAAATAAAATTTTTAGATTCACTTCGTGTTGCGTAGCTATCAAAAAATGTCATAGTTTTTTCGATTATATTAAATACGATGTGTAAAAATTCCCTAGGTGAATTTTACACTTTTAGTAATTATTATTTTTGTGTTGTCCTTTTTAGAACTAAATTATTAATATAGATTGAAAATCTTAAAGTTTCAGATTTTTTAGCGCATTCCGTTTAGGTCTAAACATTTTATATAATTTTATATAATTAGAAAATCTTTTAAAATCTCTCAAAAAAAATTCAACTTCATTTAAGGAGTTAAATGTGTTGTTCTTTATTTTTTTAAAATCCATTTTTTTATTAGAATTTGGCTTTTTCATTGAAAAATCTCCTTTTTTGTAGTATAATATGTAAAGAAAAAATTTTTTGTTAAAAGGAATGAAAATGGAATTAAAAGAAAATGAAAGAATAGATGACTTAGAATTTAAAAAGTTAAAAATAATTCAAAATAAAGATGGATTTTGTTTTGGAATAGATAGTGTGTTACTTTCAGATTTTGCAAAAGATATGAGATATAATTCAAGAGTAATTGATTTAGGCACTGGAACAGGAATAATAAATATTTTGCTTTCAGGAAAAACTAAAGCAAATGAATTTATTGGCGTAGAAATTCAAGAAGAAGTTGCAGAAATGGCTAAAAGAAGTGTAAAATTAAACAAGTTAGAAGATAAAATAAAAATAATAAATGAAAATATTTTAAATTTAAAAAATATTTTTGAGACAAAAAGTTTTGATGTAGTTGTTACAAATCCGCCATACAAAAAAGTTAATACTGGAATTATAAATGAAAAAGATAAAAAGCAAATTTCAAGACATGAAATTACTGCAAGTTTGGAAGATTTTATTCATATCTCTGCATATTTATTAAAAGATTTTGGAGAATTTTATATGGTGCATAGACCTGATAGATTGGTTGACATTTTTTGTGCTATGAGAAAAGAAAAAATTGAGCCAAAATTAATTAAATTCGTTTATCCAAATAAAAATAAAAAAGCAAACTTGGTTTTGATTAAGGGTGTGAAAAATGGGAAACCATTTTTAGAATTCGAAAATAATTTATTTGTTTATAATGAAGATGGAACTTATACAGATGAAATTTTGAAAATTTATAATAAATGAAAGGAGGCGCAATTTATAGTTTTATTAAGAACTTATAAGTTGTAATATTAAAATGAGAGGAAAATTATATTTAGTTGCAACACCTATTGGTAATTTAGAAGATATAACTTTAAGGGCAATTAGAATTTTGAAAGAAGTTGATTTAATTGCAGCCGAGGATACGAGAAATACATTAAAATTGTTAAATCATTTTGAAATAAAAAAGCCTTTAATTAGCTATCATAGACATAATGAAGAAATAAAAGTAGATAATTTAATAGAAAAAATAAAAAATGGAGAAAGTATTGCTATTGTATCTGATGCTGGAACACCAGGAATTTCTGATCCAGGAGAAGTTATTGTTAAAGAAGCAATAAAAAATAATATAGAGGTTGTTCCAATTCCAGGTGCATGTGCTGCAATAAATGCATTAATTGCTTCAGGGCTTGATACAAAAGAATTTACATTTGTTGGTTTTTTACCACTAAATAAAAAATTAAGAAGAGATAAGTTAAAAGAGATAGAAAATGAAACAAAAACTATAATTATTTATGAAGCACCACATAAATTAAAAAATACTCTTGAAGATTTGAAAAACATATTGCAAAATAGAAAAGTTGTTTTGGCAAGAGAAATTACAAAAATCCACGAGGAATTTATTAGAGGAAATATTGAAGAAATAATTTCTAAAGCAGAAGATTTAAAAGGTGAAATGATTATTTTGATAGAAGGTGCGGAATATAAAGAAAAGGAAATGGAACTTAATGAATTATCTTTAGATGAACATTTTGATTTTTATAAAAATCAAGGTTTGGATAAAAAAGAAATAATTAAAAAAATTGCTAAAGATAGGGGAGTTAGCAAAAACGAAATTTATATGGAGTTTGTGGATAAATAAAAGCTGTTTATATTAAAAAACAGCTTTTATTTTGGTTTTTTAGTTATTTTTATATAATTCGTCAAAACACTTTTTGCAAATTAATTTACCTTTAAATTCAATAAGGTCTTTTGTGCTTCCACAAAATGTACATTTATCTTCCACTTTTCTCAAAGTGATAGAATTAGAGTCAGCATAAATTTCCATTGGATCTTTAATATTTATTCCAAGTTTTTTTCTAACTTCTTTTGGTATAACAATTCTTCCAAGCTCATCAATTTTTCTAATTACCCCTGTTGATTTCATAGCACTTCCTCCTTATGTGTTTATCTACCCTTACTATATCACAAAAAATATAATTGGTCAATAAATTTGTAAAATATAATCGAAAAATGAAAAAAAGTATCAATATTGTAATAATATTTTATATACAGTATGAGTAGATACAACTATTATGAGGTAACAATAAATGAAATAAAAATTATCTAAATGATTGTACTAAAATAATTATTTCAAAATAATATTATAACACGAGGTAAAAATAAATGTTAAATATTATTTGGCCAATTTTTATAATAATTTCATATATTTATGCAATTTTCAGTGGCAGGCTAGAAAATGTAAATAATGCGATTTTTGAGTACACAAAAACTGCAGTAGAACTTACTATAACTTTACTTGGGACAATGTGTTTGTGGAATGGGCTTATGGAGATTGCTTCTAATACGAAATTAATTAATAGAATAACAAAAATTTTAAGTCCACTTGTAAATTTTTTGTTTCCTGAAAACAAAAATAATAAAAAAATACATAATGAAATTTCTATGAATATTGTCGCAAATATGTTAGGACTTGGAAATGCAGCTACTCCTTTAGGCCTTAAAGCTATGAAAAGTATGCAAGAAAATAATAAAAATAAAGAAAGATTAACAGATGATATGGCAACTTTTATTATTCTAAATACTGGCTCAATTCAGATAATTCCGACAACAGTTATAAGTATAAGAATGTCTTTAGGTTCTCTTCAGCCTACAAAAATCATTTTTGCAGTGTGGTTTTCCACAATTTGTGCAGCAATTGTGGGTTTAGCTGTTACAAAAATTTGTATTAAACTAAAATTATGAAAGGAAATTACAATTTACGGTTATTAAAAAATATTTCTTATTAGAGAGAAATATTAAGAAATTTGGCTAGTAATTGTAATAGAAAAATAATATGAAACTTATAAATTATATCTCTATAATTGCAGTTCCAGCAACTATTTTAATTATTTTATTATATGGCATTTTTGAAAAGAAAAATGTATTTGATATTTTTTTAAAAGGGGCAAATGATGGAGTAAAAATGGTTATAAAAATATTTCCAACTTTAGTGGGACTTTTTTTAGCTATTGGAGCTTTAAGTAGTTCAGGTATTTTAGATTTTATAATTAATATAATAAAACCTATTTTAAATATAGCTAAGATTCCATCAGAGATAATGCCACTTGCGATTTTAAGGCCAATTTCTGGAAGTGGTTCTATTGCTGTTGCAACAGATTTGATGAAAAAATTTGGAGTGGATTCTTTAATTGGGTTGATGGTTGGAACAATAATGGGTTCAACAGAAACAACTTTATATACAATTGCAGTTTATACAAGCTCTGTAAATATAAAGAAAATTAGATTTGTTTTGTTTGCTGCACTAACTGCTGACTTAACAGGAATGATTATATCTGTTGCAATATGTAAGACTTTTTTAAAAAATTTTTAGGAAACTTTTTGAAATCCTATTACACTTAAGTCTTGCTAATACACTGATACAAAACTTTTTGTCGAATTTTGTCGAAAAGTTTTTCTTGACAAATTATGGAAAATATTGTATAATGAAAACGAATTGAAAAACAATTTAATTTTTTTCAAAGGAATTAAAATAATGGTATTTATTTTATCAAGAATTTTATTATTTGTATTTATTTTTACAATAATTAGATTTTTAGTAACAAAAATTTTAGCTAGAGTTTTAATTAAAAAAATAAACAATGATTAAAAAAATAGGTAAATAATTGTTTTTAATCTTGTAGAGAAAATAACTAGTTCTAAGATAATTACCCCAAAAATTTAATTATAAAAATAATTGCCCCTATAATTAATTTTATAATATGTGTTTTTAATATGTGGCATCTTCCCTTATTGTTTCTTTACGCCACTGTATCTAATAATTATTTTCTCTACAAATGTCATATTACTTCCATACAAAAGATAAATTTTATAACTATTGCAATGACACTTTGTTAGTGCCAAGATTTAAAGGTTGGCAAATTAATTAAATATGTATTAGTTTGCCAACTTTATCTCTACTTGCAACAGAAAGAGTTAGTTTTGAAACATCTGTGCCAGATTTTAAAAGTTCATCAACAACAGTTTGATAGGCAAGTTCAGGAAAATTACTTTCTTTGCTTAAATGCCCTAGCATAGCAGTTTTTAATTTTCCTTGTAATAAATAATTTATTACTTTGCTTGCTACTTCGTTTGAAAGATGGCCATTAGGACCTGCTATACGCTGTTTTAATATGTATGGATATTTAGAACATTTTAGAACCTCTGTATCATAATTTGATTCTAAAAGTATAAATTTACTATCTTCAAGTTGTTTTAAAATTTCATTTGTCATATGTCCTATATCAGTTGCAATACTAATTTTATCTGAACTACTTGAAATATTGAAACCACAAGGATTTGCTGCATCATGAGGAATGGAAAATGGTGTGATTTCTATATCTTTTATAGAAAATTTTTCTTTTAAATTAAATTTATTAATATTATTATCTGATATTTTGTCAGTTTGTTTAGGCATTGCGTCAAAAGTTTCTGAATTTGCAAATACAGGTAAATTAAATTTTTTTGAAAGATTTCCTAAACTTTGAATATGATCAGAATGCTCATGAGTGACCAAGATACCATCTAGTGAAGCTGGATCTACATTTAAAGTCTCAAGTCCATTTTCAATTTTTTTTAAGCTAACACCTGCGTCTATTAGTACTTTTGCATTTTCAGATTCTACATATAAACAATTACCACTACTACCACTATATAGACTACAAAAATTTAACATATTTTTATCCTTATTCTGTTACCCTTTCTATTTTAGCTCCAAGGTTACGGAATTTTTCTTCTAAGTTTTCGTATCCTCTGTCTAAATATTCTAAATTGTATATTTCTGTTTTTCCATTTGCAATTATACCTGCTACAACTAATGCTGCTGCTGCACGTAAATCTGGAGCATAAACTGGAGAACCTACAAGTTCTTCGACACCTTCAAATACTGCAGTTTTTCCATTTGCAATAATATTTGCTCCCATTTTTTTAAGTTCATCTGTATATTGGAATCTTGATTCCCAAATACTTTCTGTTATGACACTTGTTCCTTCAGCAATTGATAGCAAAACTCCCATTTGTGATTGCATATCTGTTGGAAATCCTGGGTATGGAAGAGTTTTAATATTAGCTTTTGTAGGTCTTTTCGTACAATAAACCCTAATACTATCTCCATAATCTTCAATTTGACCACCAACTTCGAGAATTTTTGCTGTAATACACTCTAGATGTTTTGTTATACAATTTTTTAAAATAATATCACCTTTAGAGGCAACTGCTGCAACCATAAATGTACCAGCTTCTATTTGATCTGGTACAACAGAATATGTAGCATTACCTGTAAGTGCTTTTTTACCAATTATTTTTATTGTATCTGTTCCCGCACCTCTAATATCTGCGCCCATTGTGTTCAAAAAGTTTGCTACATCAACTATATGAGGTTCTTTTGCAGCATTATCTATTATAGTTGTTCCTTTTGCTAGAACAGCTGCAAGCATTATATTTATTGTTGCACCTACAGATGTGATATCCATATAAATTGAGTTACCTACAAGTTTTTTTGCATTTGCAACTATTTTGCCTTGAGTAGTTTCTATTTCAGCACCTAGTGCCTCAAAACCTTTTATATGTTGATCTATAGGTCTTGCACCAAGTTTGCAACCTCCAGGCATACCAACAGTTACAGAACCTTTTCTTCCAAGCATAGCACCTATTATATAGTAAGATGCTCTAAATTTACTTGTTAAATCTAAAGGAGCTTCTGTAGTTGTTATATTTCTGGTATCTATTGTTATTTCATTTATAGAATTCCACGTTATTTTTGCACCTAATGATTCTAATATTTCACAATATATTTGTACATCACTTATATTAGGTAAGTTATTAATTTTACAAATTCCATTTATTAAAAGTGTAGCAGGTAAAATTGCTACAGCTGCGTTTTTTGCACCACTTATTGTTACTTCTCCTTTTAAAGGAGTTCCTCCTGTTATGACTAATTTTTCCAAATACATTACCCCCATTTATAATTTTGCATTCTAATATTTCAACTATATCACAAAATTTACATATTTACAAGAACTTTTTGAAAAAAGATAATATATAAATTATTTGTAATGTAATGTGGATATGGATAAAATCAATGTAAATTTTTAGCTGTAACAATTCCTGCTTTTTCAAATAATTCTACAATTTTAAATTTAAATGCAACGCTAGAATTATCTGATTCGGAAACTATCATATAATTTTCATCTGAAAGATTTTCTTTTAATTCTTCTTTTGAAGAATCAGGCACAATTCCTGTAGTTGTATCTACAAAACATAAAGGAGGAAACATTACACACCACCAATTTTTACCAGAACTTTCACCAATTTTTACTCTTAAAGCATCATAAAAACCTGCAGGGAATGAAATATCACCATACTGCTTTGTTGGAAAATCAAAACTTCCAATTTCAATTTGAACAGGGTAACTAAAGCCATTTTCTTTTATTGTATTTTCTGCAATCTGCTTAATTTGTTCAATGTGGCTTTGTGCATATTGAATAATTTCATTTTTTGATGATAAATTTTTGCAGTTATCATTCATATAATTTATTAAATTATCTCTTACTATATATTTCAAATTTTGATCTTCTTCTGAGTCACTGTTTGCAATTACATGTAGTCTAAAGATACTATTATATAAATTATCTGAAATTGCTGAAACATATGAGTATGCACATGTAAATACAAATATTGCAAAAAGAAAAGTAAGGGTAATAATAATTTTTAATTTTTTCATAGATAAATTTTCCTCCAATTTATTTTTCAATTTTAAACTTTTATATAAATTATTTCCAAAAATAAAATAATTATACAAAGCTTACGTAAATAACTAATTTAGGAAATTGTCGAAAAAAAATTACAAATTTTGTTTGAAATATTATTGACATATTTAAAATAAAATGGTAAAATTTACCAGTAAGCAAATGAGAAAGGAATGATGTTCAAATGATTACGGAAGAACAATATACAGAAAAAACCTGTCTATTTTGCGCAAGCAATTATCACTTAGAAATGATTTTATTACCTTACATAAAAGAAAGAATAGATAAAAATAAAATAATAGTTTTTACAGAAAATAGTTTAGAAGAAAGCATAAATGTTCTATTAAATAAAGTAAATTTGAGTGAAAATGATAAGGAAAAAATAAGAAGTTTAAATTGGAAAAAGACAGAGGAAACAAAATTTGAGGGGTTAAACGAATTTTTGAAAAATGCTGAAATTGAAGTATTAAAAGGGGAAAAAGGTGATACAGATTTAGAAGAATTAGAAGATAAAAAAGAAGAAACGAATTTGGAGATTGAAGAAAAAAATACGATTGTTATAGTGAATGGAAGTTTTGATTACATTAAAAATGTTAAAAGTAAAATAAATAGAGCTATCAGAAAAAATGTAGAAATAGTAGAATGTTTTCATATTGGAGATTCTGCTGTTGATATTTCTGAATTGTCTCAAAAATATGAGAATGTTTTGAATACGAAGAAAATCTGAGTTGACAATACGTAGCATACGTAGTATAATAGGAGGAGAGATTGTGACATTTAGAGAAGTAGAAAAAATTTTAACTAATAATGGTTGGTATCATCATCATACAAATGGCTCTCATTATATCTATAGGCATAGTGAGAAAAAAGGTAGTATACCAGTACCAAACCATAAAGGAGACATTCCGAAAGGAACGCTTAATAGTATTTTAAAAAAGGCAGGTATAAAATAGGAGGTTAGTATGAAAGTTATATATCCAGTTTTATTTTATGAAGAAAGTAATGGAAGTTATTCAGTTTTTGTACCAGATTTGGAAAAAGAATTAAACGTTAGTGCTGCGACTTGTGGAAGTAATTTAGAGGAAGCAATGAATATGGCTGAAGAATTAATTGCAGGTTTGGTATTAGATGAAATGGAAGAAAAAAATAAAATACCTACAGCTAGTAAAATTGAAGATGTATCTCTTGAAGATTATGAAAAAAGCTTAGATATAGAAAATTGGGATTATAAATCTAAATTTAAAACTTACATTGTAGTAGATATTAGTATATATGCTGAAAAATGGGGAAAGGAATTAGTGAAGAAGACTGTAAATATTCCAAAGTGGATAAATTCAAAAGCAGAAAATCTAAGAATAAATTTCTCGAAAACTTTGGAAGAAGCGCTTTTGCAGAAGATTTATAATGAGAAATAATATAAGAAAAAGTATGTGAATTAGAGATTATTTTTGACAAGATCTTGATAAACTCGAGAAGATGGAGGAAAAAGTTGAATTTAGATAGATAGTATGTATCTCTCTAAGAATTCATTTTACATAAAGTATAGGGCGAAAAAAACTGTCGTCGTCAGTGTAGCCGAAGCTACGACTACTAGTGTAAAAGCTGCTGTTGAAAGAGCCTCCGCGAGCTACGTACGGACAGTCAGAATAGCTAAAAGTTTCTGTCGTCCATTCAGCATAGTTACCTGCCATATCATATATGTTACATATTTTGTCTGTTGTTGTTCCAATTGCTGATAATTCATTATTTAAACTTGTTTGTAATGAATATTTTGTACTTTTGTCTGCTCTATCATCAAATGCTTGTAAAAATAATATTGCTGTATCCCATGCATAACTATTCATTAAATCACTTGTAAATTCAGTACTTGAATACATATCTCTTGCTATACTTGATGCTTCTAACTGAGTTGCACCATCATATACACTATCTCCCTCTTTTTCTGTTACATTTCCATTACTATCTTTTCTTGCTTCATATCTTCCTATATAATATCCTTTACTTGCTTTTGTTTTAAAATCATTTAAATTTTTCGCTGTTGCATTTTCAGATACACTACCAGTTCTAAAATCTGAATCTTCTGTAAATGTATAATTTTTAAATTCATCAATAATTTCGGCAGGATATCCTGCATTTTGCATTACTGTTAATTGATACTCCCATCCTTCTTCTACTGTTACTTTTTCTCCACTTGCATTAAATCCACATCTACATAATTCTATATTAGTTTTAGAACCATTTGAGTCTGTATAAATATCTCCTACTGGTATCCACACAAACTTACTTCCTGTTGTACTACTATTTGCTCCATTTGCATCTACATCTTCTATTACTATTCCTTCTGTTACATTTGTTCCTTCTACTATTTTAAATCCTGCTGGCACTGTTATTTTATTTTTATAGTTATCTTCTAATTCTGTATTTGTACTAAATTTTTCATTTTTATGTTCTGCTACTTTTAGTGTTTTATTTGGATCTTTTGGAGTACTTGGTTTTATAATTCCATTAGAATCTATTTCATAAGAATTTCCGCTTTTAGTAAATGTTACAACAATTATAGGACTGCCAGAGGCAGTAGCTTCATTACTATCTAGTTCATCATTTAATTCACTATCTGTAATCGCACTTGAGTTGCCATTGCTTACTTTTTTTGCTAGTGCTGAATTATATGCAAGAGCTATAGTTTCTTTTTCCTGTCCAACTCCTGTTAGAGTTTTTACATCTGTTGCTTTTTGTAAAATGCTATTATTACCTGAAAGCATTGAAATACTAATTCCAGCGAGGATTAAAAGAACAATCAGTGTAATTACTAAAGCAATTAATGTTATTCCTGAAGAATTGCTTGTTTTTCCTTTTTTCATCGGTATTTTCACCTTCTTCCTCGATTTCTTTAAGTTAGTTACTTAAAGACGTATTTTATATAAATAGTATAGCAATAAAGTATAAATTTATCAATACTTTTAAGTAAAAAAATTTCAAAAATTTTTTTAATATTTTTATATAAAATTGCATATTTTAAAGATTCAAAAAATGTCCCTAATAATTATGAATAGTACGTTTCCCCTATTTTTGTTTTTTCTTTAAGTAACTAACTTGAAGAATGGAAAGTTTACTATAAAAAGATTATGTAAAGGGTCACAACATTAAAATAATTGCACCATATGTTTGTCGAATAATGTCAAATTTTGCGATGAAAAGTTGGAAAATTAGTTGTTGACAAACCACCTTTTTAATAATATAATTAAAAAAATTATTAAGGAGGGTTTGTGATGAAAACAGCAAATATCAATAAAATTAATTTAATAAAAAACGAGAGAACTAGGTTTTTTAAGTGTTTATATACATTTATTACCTAGTTTTTATTTTATCTAATAGGAATACTATAAATCTTCTAAAGTGGTTACACAACTATTACTATTTAACTGCAAAAATTGTGAAATTTTTTAGAAAATGTAGGAAAGGAAATGAGTAAAAAATGAGAAATTTAATTGGAATTGAAGATTTTTCAACAGAAGAAATTGATGAATTAATTGAAGTATCAAAAAATATTATTTCTAATAAAGAAAAATATTTAGAAAAGTGTAAAGGAAAAATACTTGCTACATTATTTTTTGAGCCAAGTACGAGAACTAGATTGAGTTTTGAATCTGCGATGCTAAGCCTTGGAGGAGGAGTTTTAGGATTTTCGTCAGCAGATAGTTCTTCAACACAAAAAGGTGAGACTTTAGCAGATACAATAAAAGTAGTAAGTGGATATTCAGATATAATTGCAATGAGGCATCCAAAAGAAGGAGCACCAATTGTTGCAGCAAATAATTCAAATGTACCAATTATTAATGCAGGAGATGGAGGTCATAATCATCCAACACAAACTCTTTTAGATTTATTAACTATAAGCCAAGAAAAAGGAAGACTAAATAATTTTACAGTTGGTTTATGTGGTGATTTAAAATTTGGAAGGACTGTACATTCTCTAATTATTGCTCTTTCTAGGTATGAAAATATCAAATTTGTTTTGATTTCACCAAATGAGCTTAAAATTCCAGATTATTTAAAACAAGATGTTTTAGATAAGAAAAACATTGATTATATAGAAACAGAAAGTTTAGAAGAAAATATAGATAAACTCGATATTTTATATATGACAAGGGTCCAAAAAGAAAGATTTTTGAATGAAGAAGAATATGTAAGACTTAAAGACGTGTATATTTTAGATAAACAAAAATTGGAAAAGGCTAAAAAAGATTTGTGTATTATGCATCCACTTCCAAGGGTAAATGAAATATCAACAGAAATTGATAATGACCCAAGAGCTGCTTATTTTAGACAAGCGGAATATGGTAAATATATGAGAATGGCAATTATTCTAAAATTATTAAATGTAAAATAGAATAATGGTTTGTTAATTAAAAAATCTTTTAATAAATAGAAAATAAATAATAAAGGAAAGTGAAAAAAATGAATATTGATAGTATAAAAAATGGATATGTAATAGATCATATTAGTGCAGGACATGGTATGAAAATATATGAGTATTTACAATTGGAAAAATTAGATTGCTCTGTTGCTATGATTATGAATGCAAGAAGTACAAAGATGGGGAAAAAAGATATTATAAAAATTGACCAAAAGGTTAAAATTGATTTTGATGTACTTGGTTATATAGATCCAAATATAACTATAAATGTTATAGAAAATGATAAAAAAGTAAAAAAATTTCATCCTGAATTAAAAGAAGAATTAATAGATATTGTAAAATGCAAAAATCCTAGATGTATAACATCTGTTGAAAGAGGATTAAAACATATTTGTATTCTTAAAGATAAGAAAAAGGCACAATATAGATGTAAGTATTGTGATTCGGAGGTATAGATAATTTTAAAAAATTAGAATAGTTTATGAAATTGGAAATAATAAATAGTAACATATTTCAAAAAAATTAAAAAAACTATTGCAAAAAAAAATAAAATGTTATATAGTGGTATATAACAAACTCCAAATTCAAAAAAATAATGCAGAAAGGAAGAAGCGTATGGATGGGGAAAATTTTGAAGATATAGAAAGAAAAATTAAAAGATATAATCAAGGACATTTGTTAGATTATTATAACAATATTCAAGACGAAAATTTAAAAATGAAATTTGAAAATCAATTAGAAAATATAGACTTTGAACTAATAGATAGTCTATATAAGAAAACAACTTTACCAACAAAAGAGGAAAATGTAGATATAGAGCCAATTGATTATTGGGATAAAGAAAGACTTGGTGGAAAATATGATTTTTATGAGGAAATTGGAGTTGAAGCCATAAAAGCAGGGAAACTTGCTGCAGTCACAATGGCTGGTGGACAAGGCACAAGACTTGGCCATAAAGGACCAAAAGGTACTTATGACATTGGCTTGGATTCTCATAAATCATTATTTGAACTTTTATGTGATAGTCTTAAAGAATCAGGAAAGAAATATGGAGTTGAAATTCCTTGGTTTATAATGACAAGTGAGGAAAATAATGGAGAGACTAAAGAATTTTTTAGAAAAAATAAATTCTTTGGCTATGAGAAAAATGTATACTTTTTTGTACAGGGACAACTGCCAATGGTTGATACAGAAGGAAGAATCTTAATTGGAGATAATGGATTAATAAAAGAAGCTGCTGATGGTCATGGTGGAGTTTATGAATCATTAGTTAAAAGTAAAATGTTAGATAAAATGAAAGAACTTGGAGTTGAATGGGTATTTATTGGTGGAGTTGACAATTGTTTAGTAAAAATGGTTGATCCTGTTCTTATGGGACTTGCAATTTATAAAAATGTTACTGGTGCAGGAAAATCTGTTGTTAAAGCTAATCCACATGAAAAAGTTGGTGCATTTTGTAAAAAGAATGGTAGACCAAATGTTATAGAATATTCAGAAATAACAGATGAAATGGCAGAAGCAAAAGATGCAACAGGAGAACTTTTATATGGAGAATCTCATATTCTTTGCAATTTATTTAGAATAGATGCAATAGAAAGAATGGGAAGCAATCCACTTCCATATCATAGTGCATTTAAAAAAGCAACATATATAGATAAAGATGGAAATAAAATAGTTCCAGATTCACCTAATGCATATAAGTTTGAAGCATTTTTATTTGATGCTTTTGGAGACCTAGATGATATGGTTATTTTAAGAGTTAAAAGAGAAGAGGAATTTGCTCCTGTAAAAAATGCTGAAGGAGTAGATAGCCCAGAAACTGCAAGAACTTTATACAATAATTTACACAAATTTCATGAAATAAAATAGTAGTATAGTTGAGTAAAAAAAGACCTTACTGAACTATAATAAAATAAGAGTTAGTATGCAAAGGGAAGACTTGAAGATGGTCTTCCCTTTATTTAAAATACTTATTTATTCAAAAATAGAAAGGGTGGTATAATGAACTATTTAGAAGAATACAAAAAATGGTGCGAAAGTGATGAATTTGACGAAGAGACAAAAAGGGAACTTTTAGAAATTAAAAATAATCCTGAAGAAATTGAAGACAGATTCTATAAAGAGCTAGAATTTGGAACTGCAGGGTTAAGAGGAATTATTGGGGCTGGAACAAATAGAATGAATAAATATGTTGTTGGAAAGGCAACACAAGGTTTAGCAAACTATATTTTAAAACAGGGCACACAAAATAAGGGTGTCGCAATTAGTTTTGATTCAAGAAGAATGTCACCTGAATTTAGTAAATATTCAGCTTTGGTTTTAAATGCAAATGGAATAAAAACATATTTGTTTGACCACTTAAGGCCTGTTCCAGAACTTTCTTTTGCGGTAAGAGAACTTGGATGTACTGCGGGAATAATGATTACAGCAAGTCACAATAAGCCTGAGTATAATGGATATAAGGTATATTGGGATGATGGAGCACAAATTATTAGTCCTGTAGATAAAGGTATAATGGATGAAGTAAAATCGATTACAGATTATAAAACTATAAAAGAAATTTCAGAAGAAGAAGCAAAAGAAAAAGGTTTATTTAATATAATTGGAAAAGAAATAGATGAAAGATATATAGAAGAACTAAAAAAATGTGTTTTAAATCCTGAGATTATAAAACAATATGGAAAAGATTTGAAAATAGTATATACTCCACTTCATGGCGCAGGAAGAGAAATGTCACAAAGAATTTTAAAAGAATTAGGTTTTGAAAATGTATATACAGTTCCTGAACAAGAGGAACCAGATGGAAGATTTCCTACAGTTGATTATCCAAATCCTGAAGCAAAAGAAGCATTTAAGATGGCACTTAATTTAGCTAGAGAAAAAGACGCAGATTTAGTTTTAGCTACAGACCCTGATGCAGATAGACTTGGAATTTATGCAAAAGATACTGCAAGTGGAGAATACAAAGTATTTACAGGAAATATGTCAGGACTTTTAATTGCAGAATATAGACTTTCTCAAATGAAAGAAAAGGGTATTCTTCCAAGTAATGGAATGCTTGTATCTACAATTGTTTCATCAAATTTAGCAAAAGCAATTGCAAAAGAATATGATTTAGAATTTAGAGAAGTGTTAACAGGATTTAAATATATTGGGGAACAAATAAAAATAGAAGAACAAAAACAAAATGGCAAAAAGTATTTATTTGGATTTGAAGAAAGTTATGGATGTTTAATTTCTGATTATGCAAGAGACAAAGATGGAATAAGTGCAGTAATGAGTTTGTGTGAAGCCGCAGCATTTTACAAATCTAAAGAAATGACTTTATGGGATCAAATGATTAATATTTATGAAAAATATGGATATTTTAATGAAGGTCAAGTATCTATCACTTTAGAAGGTAGTAGCGGAGCTGAAAAAATAAAACAAATGATGGATAATTTAAGAAATAATTTGCCAAGTCAGATTGGAAAATATAAAGTTTTAGTATTTAAAGATATATCTAACAATATTGTAAAAGATATGGAAACTAACAGTATTTCACAGACGGGTCTTCCAAAATCTAATGTTTTATATTTTGATTTGGAAGATGACGCTTGGTGTTGCGTAAGACCTTCAGGTACAGAGCCAAAAATTAAACTTTATTTTGGAGTAAAAAGCAGTTCTTTAGAAAATGCTGAAAAAGATTTAGAAGAATTAAAAAATGCTATGTGTGAGATTGTGGAATAAATAAAAAAGCTAGAAGAGAGATTTTCTAGCTTTTTTGTCTATTAATTATAGAACATATTATAAAATTGTGTGTTTATATTTTCGAAAATTAAAGAATTATAATAATCAGTATAATTATCATAATTTGAACCTCTATAATTTGCATATTTATAATCATCTAAACCACTAATATATTCGAAGTTTTGTCCAATAATTTGGCCATTATTAATATTTAGCAAATTAAAATCCATATTGTTAGTATTTGTTTCGTATAATGAATTAGAATTATAATTTGAGACTATTAAAATACCATCTTTTACAATACTATCATTTATAATATCGTATTCTTGTGATATTTGTTTTAAATTATCATCTAAATAAATATTTTTTCCATTTTCTTTTTTTACAATATATCCTTTATCTAAAAAAGATATTTCTTGGTAAAAATCAGAAACTTTATTTCCATTGTGATCTATTAAATATGCTTTTTTATTAGATGTAATTGTATAATCTTTTAATGCAATGTATTTATTATTAAAATCCAAAATCTGTTTCTTTCCATTAATATAGTGAGCTTGACCATTTAAATCTATCCATCCAAATATATTTTTTTCGAAATTATAAATAGGGATATAGCCATTTTTATAAGAATATATGTATGAAGAAGTACTATCATTTTTGTATATACCTAACTTTCCATTTATCTTGATATTAATATTATTATATATTACATTTTTAGTAATAGGGTTATATAATAATTCTGTAGTTTTTCCTTCTTTGTTAGGTATTTCAAAAGCAATTGCATTGTTTGAAGTATATTTTGATTTTATAGTGTTATAATTATGAGTTGCATCATAGTCATAATTATAATTATAACTAAAAGTATCTTTTACAATGTTTATATTGGTATTTAGTTCTTTTGCATTTTCTTTTAACTTAGAAAGAAATGAATACGATATATAATTTACAGAAAGTTTTTTCTTTGATTTAGCATTTTTATGTGTACAAATTGTTTTATTGTCATTAGTAATAAACCTAATTTCATTTCCAAATGAAGCTTCAGCAATATAGTATTTTTTATTTGTATTTAAAACATTAATTTCTACAAAATCTGAGCAATCATCATATACAAAATCAATTACAATATTTCCATATGAATCAATATAACCATATTTTCCATTTATTCTAGCTTTAATTGGTTTATTGTTTGTATTATTTGAAGCTTGTATAATACTTTTTAACATATTTTTTTCATTATTTGTATATGTTATTTTAAAATCATTTTTTATACATAAAAAGACAATTGATGAAATAACTGGAATAATAATATTGATAATCATTATTCCTAACAATAATCTATGTTTTTTAGTATCTTCTTCTGTTTGGTTAAAAATTAATAAAAAAATTCCACATAATGAAACAATTGAATTTATATATGCAAAATTAATATTTTCAAATACTAGTACTAAAATTGTAGAAAATACTATTGAAATAATTGCTATAATATTCATAAATATATTCTTTTTGTTATGCCAATTTCTAAAAACATATATAATGTTTATTATTAAGGTTAAAGCAAGAGGAATCAACATTATAACAGCAAATATTGTTGCTAAAATATCTTGCATATCTGTAGTACTTACATATGAATGTTCTATTCGATTTATACAACTATTGCAAATAAATAACCAAAGACAACCGAATATCCCTAAAATTAAATTAATAATGCCAACAAGTGTATTTTTATTTTTTAATAACATATAATTCACTCCTAAATTTATATTTATAGATATTATAATATAATTGTAAATAAAATGCAAATTTTGATTTTTCATTGACTTTACAATAAAAAATTGCTATAATAAATATGCAATGTTCTCATAGCTCAGCAGGATAGAGCAGTCGCCTCCTAAGCGACCGATGGTGGTTCGAGTCCGCCTGGGAACACCATTTTTGTTTTAGGACAAAAGTAAAAAAATGTGGATAAACACTTATTTTTTATAAAACTTTATGCCTTAAATGAAAGGAATTTCAGTAAAAATGGAAGAAAAATATATGAAACAAGCCTTAAAGGAAGCACAAAAAGCTTATGATAAGCTAGAAATTCCAGTAGGGGCAATAATTGTAAAGGATGGAAAAATAATAGCAAGAGCACATAATCAAAAAGAAACAAAGTTTGATACAACAAAACATGCAGAAATACTTGCAATTCAAAAAGCAAGTAAAAAATTAAATTCGTGGAGACTTATAGATTGTGAAATGTATGTTACATTAGAGCCTTGTTCAATGTGTGCAGGAGCTATAATTAATTCTAGAATAAAAAAAGTATATATTGGAACAATGGATGAAAAAACAGGTGCAGTAGGGTCTGTTTTTAATTTGTTTGAAGATTATACTTTTAATCATAAGCCAGAATTTGAAACAGGAATATTACAACAAGAATGTGAAGATATTTTAAAAAGATTTTTTAAAGATTTGAGAAAAATAAAAAAGACAAAAAATGAAGAATAAAAATATAATTAGAATCGACTTAAAATAATTATAAAAAAAGTTGGAGGAAGTAAAAATGCCTAAAGCTTTACATATATCAATTATAGTTTTAATAATTGTTGCAATAGTTTTTACAGCAATAATGTTAATTTTAAGATATGATGAAAAAGGTGAAGAAAATATGCCTTTTGATATTTCAAAAATATCAGTTATTTCATCAATTAATGCACTGGATGTGGAAGATGACAAAAATTTGTGGAACAAATCTGTTGGGCAGGATAATGACATATATATTTACATAAAAAAAAATAAAGATTATAGTAAAACAGAAACAATAGAAAAAATAATTTTAGACAGTTTTAAAATAGATAAAAAGCCACAAAAAGGGCAAATTGTGATTTATAAACCATGTAATAATGAAAAAGAATTGTTTGAAAATACAGATGAATTTAAATCTGAAGAAATTACTTTTACAGGGGAACAATTAACAAAAATCCAAGAACTTAAAATTTCAAATCAAGGTGGAATTGTTGCTTTTAGGCTTGCTAATCAAAATTTAGGAAGCTATGTTTCAAATGATGAAGAAATAGATTATAAAGATTTATTAAAAAAGATAAATGTTGCAGAAGATGAAATAAAAACAAATATTTCTTTTGATGTTACTATAGTCCTTGCAGGAAATAAGCAGTTTAAATCAACAATTGAATTAGATTTACCTGTAGAGGGTGTTATAGAAGATGGAAAAAGTAGCAAAGAAATTGACGGAAAAGACTTTGTGTTTAAAAGAGTAGATAATTAAATGGCTTATGTTCAAAATAAATAGTAAATTTAAACAAACTACTTGTAAAATAATAAAATATGTTATATAATACAAATGGTATGAAGATAGATTCTTGTATGGAGGGCATCCAATAAAAGCCTATGAACCTTGTCAGGTCCGGAAGGAAGCAGCAATAAGTAGATACTTTTATGTGGAGGCTTTCCATAGAGGAATTTATATTCACACCATTTTTTCTATGATTTGGGGGTGTTAATATGGGGTATACAGCTCTTTATAGAAAATTCAGACCAGCTAAGTTTTCAGAACTTGTAGGTCAAGAACATATTACAAAAACAATAAAAAATCAAATTTTATCAGATAGAGTAGGACATGCATATTTGTTTAATGGGGGAAGAGGAACAGGAAAAACTAGTATTGCAAAGATTTTGGCAAGAGCAGTAAATTGCTTAAATTTGCAAGATGGCGAGCCTTGTAATGAATGTGAAATTTGCAAAGCAGCTTTAGATGGTTCACTTACAGATATTGTAGAAATGGATGCTGCTTCAAACAACAGTGTTGAAGATGTTAGGGAAATAAGAGAAGCGGTTAATTTTTTACCTACAAAGGCAAAATATAGAGTATATATAATAGATGAGGTTCATATGCTATCTACAGGGGCTTTTAATGCTTTACTTAAAACATTAGAAGAGCCACCAAAACATGTTAAATTCTTACTTGCTACTACAGAGCCTCAAAAAATACCTGCAACTATTCTTTCTAGATGTCAAAGATTTGATTTTAAAAGGATTTCAAATGAGGACATTATTAAAAGGCTTAAAATTGTATGTGAAGAAAGCAAGATTGAAATAAGTGATGAAGCACTAAATCTTATTGCAACACTTGCAGAAGGCGGAATGAGAGATGCTTTATCAATTTTGGAAAGATGTAATCAAGACGGAGAAGATAAAATTGATGAAAACAAAATAAGAGATTTAGTTGGAATTCCAAAAATCACATATATTAAGCAAATTGTAGAATCAATTATCAATTATGATATAGATTCAAGTTTAAAGACGATAGAAGAAATTATAAAAGAAGGAAAAGATTTAAATAATTTGCTTTGGGAGATTATAAAATACGTAAAAGATATTTTGTTATTTAAATCTACAGGAAGTGATCAAACATATTCAAAAGAAGAAGTTGAAGATATAAAAAATTTATCAGAAAAAATTTCAAAAGAAGATTTAATTAATTTAATTTGTAATTTATCAGAATTAGAAAATTCTATGAAAATGTCAACTCAAAAGCTTATTATTTTTCAAACTGGAATAATTAAGCTATGTAATAAACAAGATATCCACAAAAGCGAAAAAAATGTGGAAAATGATAGTGGAAATAACAATAGCGGTAATAATAATTTTAGCTTAAATAATTTAGAGCAAAGAGTTACAAAAATTGAAAATTTTATTCGTGCTAGTAATTTTGCAGGAAAAGGTGGGAAAAATAGTTTTTCAGAAAAGTCTAAAAATCCTAATTTCTCGGTACATAATAATTCCGAAGAAAACTCAAAGGCTATACAAAAGCCAAAATATGAGGGAAAAACGCAAGATTACTGGCCAAAGTTAGTAGAGAATTTTAAAGAAGAAGGAAAAATGTTTATGTACATTAATTTGGCAGGCACTGTTGCTAAAGAAATTAATGACATGACTTTAGCAATAGAATTTCCAAATGGTATGACAGAAGTTGCAAAAGAATTTCTTGAAAGACCAGACAATAAGATGAATTTACAAAAGACAATTACTATGGCTGCGGGAAAAGATATGCAGGTTAAATTTATAGATTGCAAGCCACAAGATGATGAGTTTTCAAATGGGTTTGAGAGTTTTGCGAGCCATTCAGATGTGCCGTTTAATATAATTTAAATATATGTGCATTTTATTTTGAAAAATTTAAAATTGAAAATATAAATATTTTTAAAATAATTTTAGCTAACTTAAATTTAACGATAAGAAATTCTAATTAATTTCTCAAAATATTTATATATTCAACAATTAAAAAAATAACGATAAGAAAGGATTGATTTAAAATGGGTAAAAGAGGAGGATTTCCTGGTGGAGGATTCGGAGGAATGAATTTTAATAATTTAATGAAAGAAGCTAAAAAAATGCAGGCAGATTTAGAAAAATCTCAAGCAGAAATTACTGCAAAAGATTTTGAAGCTACTGCAGGTGGAGGAGCTGTAAAAGCAGTTGTTTCAGGTGCTAAATTTTTGAAAGAATTAACAATTAACAAAGATGTAGTTGATTCTGATGATGTTGAAATGCTTCAAGATTTAATTATTACATGTGTTAATGAGGCTTTAAGAAAAGTTGATGAGGAACAAGCTGCTCAGATGGGTAAGTTTAATATTCCTGGATTTTAGTTGCTAAATAATTGACTTTTGACGTCGTTAAAATTCATTCAAAACGCGGTTACATACACAAAGTATGCGCCCTTGCCTTTTGAATAAATTTTGCCTAGTCAAAAGACCAATTCTTTAACAACTATGAGTAGAGATTTAAGAAGGGAAAGACTAGAAATGTCAGAATACGCACCATCAATAGAAAAATTAATAGAAAGCTTTGAAAGACTTCCAAGCATTGGACACAAAACAGCTGCAAGGCTTGCATTTCATGTGTTGGATTGGAATGAAGAAGAAACAAATGCATTTATTTCTTCAATTGTAACAGCTAAAAAGAATTTAAAATATTGTAGCAAGTGTTTTAATATTACAGATAATGACCCTTGCCCAATATGCTCTAATCCTAGAAGAGATCAAAGTACAATTTGTGTAGTCGAAGATGTAAGAGATGTAGCTGCGATGGAAAGAACTCACGAATATAAAGGGGTATATCATGTTTTGCATGGTTCAATTTCCCCAATGAATGGAGTTGGACCAGATGATATCAAAATAAAAGAATTACTTTCAAGACTTATGGAAGGAAATGTAAAAGAAGTTATTCTTGCCACAAACCCTAGAGTAGAAGGCGAAGCAACAGCAATGTATATTTCAAAATTAATTAAACCTATGGGAATAAATGCAACACGTATAGCACATGGAATTCCTGTAGGAGGAGATTTAGAATATACAGATGAGATTACTTTAACTAAAGCTTTAGAAGGAAGAAGAGAAATATAATGAGTTTTTTAGGTTTATATAAAATAAATAAATTAAATGGTAGCACACGTTATATGACTGCTAAGCAAATATATAAACGAATACTAAAAGATAGTTATTCTGAAAAAGAATGGATAGCTTCTGTTCCAGAAATTATTCGAATATGTGAAGAAGCTGATTTTCCAAAAGAATATGCAGAAAAAATAAAAATATGTATTTTAAAATATTTTGCTAATGTAGAGAATCAAAAAAAAGAAAAGCTTAAATGTCATATGCAAATAGGGACTAATACTGCACTAAAAGATTGTTATAATTCTATGAGAACTTCAAAAAACAAAAATGTAATTTGTGCAAGAGAAAAATATTTTAAGGCAATATTGGATAGCGTAAAACGTGGTTTTGATACTTTACAAATTCCATCACGTTTTGATCCTACATACAAAAAGATATGTAGAAATTGGAAACAGGCTATGTTTGAAGAATATTTTGAAAATCAACCTATAGAAGATATTGAAAAAATGAAAAGACTTTTTAAAATAGAACTTCATGATACATTAAAAAAATCTATGGGTCAAGAAATTTTTAAGCAAGCAGAGGAAAAAGGAATTGTTTATAGTAAAACAGATGATAATAAAAAAAATCCTATAAATAAAGAAAGATAAAAAATATAAAGGAGTATTCGGACTTTCGAATACTCTTTTAATAGTAATTTATTAAATTAAATATGAAGTATTAATTCATTATTATTTTACAAATATTTTCTGTTGCATTTGGCTTTGCAATTAAATAAGTGTTTTCTTTCATAGTATTTAAAATATTGTCATCATTAACCAAAATATTTAAAATAAAATTAATATCATCATCTTTTTTTATCCATTTTGCAACTTTTTTATTTTCTAAAAATTCAGCATTTTCTTCCTCTTGACCAGGAATAGGGTTAATTATAACCATTGGAAGATGCGAAACCATAGATTCAGAACTTGTAAGTCCACCTGGTTTTGTAACAACTAAGCTAGATATGCTCATAAATTCAGCTACTTTATCTGTAAATTCGAAAATACGAACATCTTCTGTACGATTATATTGCGAAGCAAGGGTTTTGAATTTTTTATTCATAGTTTCATTTCGTCCTGAGATAGCTATAATTTGAACATTGGGACATTTTTTTAATAAACATTCTAAAACATTTAAAGTCATTTCTTTTCCAAGTCCAAATTCACCACCACCGAAAAATAATATGGTCTTTTTATTGTCAGAAAAGTTTAAATCTTTTAATATTTGTTTACGGTTATGAGGCTTCAAAAAGTCTTCTCTTACAGGAATTCCAGTAACTATAACTTTATTTTCATCAATATTTTTTGTGATTAATTCTCTTTGCATATCTGTATTTGAAACAAAGAAAAAGTCTGTATAATCTGCACCAACTAGCCATTGGTCGTGTGATTTAAAATCAGTCATAATAGTTGCAATTTTAAAATTCACTTTTTTCTTGCGTTTTAAATAACTACACATTTGACTGCCAAATGGGTGTGTAGAAATTACTATATCTGGCTGTTTTTCTCTTAATAGTTTTAAAAGTTTTATAGCCATAAATGAATTTGCTTTTGAAGAAATATGTGCTAAAGGCCCTTTTTGAGAACTTTCATACATTTTTCCCCATGCCCAAGGCATTTTTTTTGCCATTTCTTTATATGCAGTAGTTGAAATTTTTTCAAATGCTTTATTTACATATTTCATACAATCTATTAATTCTACATCAATTTCTTTATAATTTTTTAATAAATAGCTTTCTATAGATTTTGCTGCAGATAGGTGTCCTCCTCCAAATGATGCATAAAAAATTAAAATTTTTTTCATAAGACAAATCAGTCCTTTCTTTTGTTTTTGTAAAGGTGAACGTGTTTTATAAAATAATTATTTGGAAGAAATTCCAAGAGTAATGTACCTTTGATTTTTAGTATATCATATTTTTTGTAAAATTGGAATAATTTTATAAATTTTTGTGAACAATAGTTACTAGATAATACATCTTAGTTAAAAGTCTAAAAGAATTAACTAGTAGTCACAATAAAATAAAAAAGTGGAGGAAAAAAATGAGAACAAGAAAAATGAAAAGATTAGTTTGGATTTTTGTTTTAATTATGATAGGTTTAATAATATGGCTTGGATATAGTCTATACAAAAAAAATAGAGAAAGCACTTTAGCAAATGAGAATTTATATAATCAATCTTTATACGAACTTGTATATTATATGGATAATGTGAAAAATTATTTAGCTAAAGCTAGGATTTCTACAAGTCCTACAAGTGGTGCAGAAACACTTACAAATGTTTGGAGAGAGGCAAACTTGGCACAAACATATTTATCTATGCTTCCAATCCAAGCACATGAGTTGGAAAATACAGAAAAATTTTTGAATCAGGTAAGTGACTATAGTTACAGCTTATCTAGAAAAAACTTTGAAGGTGAAAAATTAAGTGATGAAGATTTAGAAAACTTGCAAGAACTTCATAAATATAGCATTGAGATAAATAATGTAGTAAATCAAATTTCTTTTGATTTAAATGCAGGCAATCTAAAATGGAAAGATTTAACAGGAAATAAAGATGTTGATTTTGCACAACAAGTAAGTTCTGATTTTAATTTGGCAAGTTCTTTAGAAGAAAATTTGCATCAATATAGTGGACTTATTTATGATGGAGCATATTCAGAACACATTGTATCTGAAGAGAAAAAAGGTTTAAAAGGAGAAAAAATATCAGAAGAGGATGCAAAAAATAAAGCAAAAGAATTTGTAGGAAATGAAAATATACAAGAGATTTCAAGTTATGGTTTTTCCGAAAATGCACCTGTACCAGCATATACATTTAATATAAAAAATAAAAATGATGAGAACATTACAATTTCCATTTCGGAAAAAGGCGGAGACATTGTTTTTATGAACTCAGATAAAAAAGTTGAACAAGAAAATATAGGGTATGAGGAAGCAGATAAAAAAGCAAAAGAATTTTTAGAACAAAAAGGTTTTAAAAATATGAAGCAAACATATTATTTAAAAAATGATGGAGTAATGACAATAAATTATGCATATTCACAAGATGGAGTTTTAATGTACCCAGATTTAATAAAAGTAAAAATTTCTTTAGATGATGGACAGATTTTAGGAATAGAAACTACAGGTTATTTAAACAATCATACAGAGAGGGATATTTCAAAAGTTAAAATTACCAAGGAGCAAGCAAGAGAAAAATTAAATAAAAAATTAAATATTCAAAGTGAGATTTTAGCAGTAATTCCGACAGAATGGAAAACAGAAATTTTGTGCTATGAATTTAAAGGAAAAGTGGAAGATACTGAATATTTGGTATATATAAACGCGGAAAATGGCGAAGAAGAACAAATTTTAATTATTACAAATACGCCAAATGGGGTTTTGACTATGTGAGGTTCCTTTTGGGGACGGAGGAAAAAAGGTATTTCATAATTGTAAATGCCAGTTTAAATTATGATATATTTTAGCAGAATATCACATTTTTTGAATAAAATATTGAAATAAAAAATTTATTTTTACAAATAATAAGATTTAAGAAAACATAAAAATTAAAGTTAAAAGCCTAAGTTACTTAAATTAGGCTCAAACAAAACAATAACTAAATGTTTTCTAATAGGAAAGTTTTAACACTGGAGTAAAAAAAGCAAAATTCCTATTTATTATAGAAGGAGGATATTGATTATGTCTAGAAATAGCAAAAAGATGTCTGAAAATCTAAAAATGGAAATTGCAAAAGAATTAGGAGTATATGATCAAGTGAAAAAAGATGGTGGATGGGAAAATGTATCATCAAAAACATGTGGTAATATAGTTTCTAAGGCAATCGAAATAGCCAATCGTGCTGTAGAATAGTTTTAAAGAAGATAAAGTTTTGCTTTGGGCAAGATTTTATCTTCTTTTTTTAATAATAAAGATATTATTAACTATTATGAAAGTTAAATAATTTATAAAAAACTAAAGCCTTTAAATATTGAAATGTCTGAATCTGACGTATTTTGTCAAAAAGTTTTTCTTGACTTTTGTATAAATTTGTTGTAAAATGAATATAGTAGAAATAGGTGCAAGTTATTTTGCACAGCAGGTGCGACTGCCACAATAACCTAAAAGTCGAGGGGAAGTAAAGCTTTTCAGGTTGGTTAGGCAACATAAAAAACCTAAATTTCGAGGAAAGATTTAGTCTTTCAGGTTGGTTAGGCAACATAAAAATCGCACGTAAAAGAGAGGGGATTATGGTACTGCGGTACGAAAATACCTCTCTTTTTAAGTTTTAGAGGAGGTTAAATGAAACAAGAAATAAGACAAAAAGAAATATTAAAAATAATATATACGTGTTTGAAAGATTATGATCAAAATTTAAAAAACAAAAAAATAATGTTTATAATAGAAAACAAAGAAAAAGAGTTAATGAAAGAGGAAGTGTATTTTCCTAAATCAAGTTATTGCCATTTAACAGGTGTTACGATTATAAATGAAAATAGTAAAGTATTAAATAGTTATGAGTTTTATGATTTATTAAAAAAAGGATCAATTACAATTAATAAGTATAAATTGAAGAGTAGAAATGACACTATGGATTTAAAATTACAAGTGTTGCCACAACTTATGAAGCTTGATAAAATGGCTACTATGATAGGAGATTTTAATAATAGTAATTTATATCTACAAACTAAAAAAATTATAGGAAATGTGAATGCATGTATGGGGTTTGTTAAAGACTTAAAATCAAATTTATATATACCAAATACTACATTAAAAGAAGATATTAGAAATATTACGAATAATAGAAATAAAATAATTGCTATACTAAAAAAGGATAAAAATAATTTATTATATGATAATATTACATATTTAAAACAAAATTATGGAATTGCAGATATAATAAAAAATAATGAAATTGCTAATTGTATCGATTTAAAAGAATTAAATTCTGGAAATGGAAGCATACAAAAAAGAATAGAAGTTTTTTTGCAAAAATAGAAGAATTGTGGATTTGACAAAATATATTATAAAGTGTATAATAGACAAGATAGGGGGATTAAAAATGGAATTTACAACATCATATATATTATCACAAATATTTTCAACAATAGCATATATTTTATTAGGAAGTACATATTTTCTTAAAAACAGAAAAACTATATTAGCAGTTAGCTTTTTTCAGTCTATTTTATTAATAATTGGATATTGGTTTTTAGGGCAATATCAAGGAATGGTAATGGTTACAGTAGGTATACTTACTAATATAATGTTTTTTGTAGATGAACAAAAAAATGGAAAATCAAATAAAATTGAGAAAAAAGATGTTATTATGCTTACAATAATTTTAGCATACACAGCAATTTTAACATATGTTACATATACTAATTTATTAAGCCTTTTGTCTGTATTAGGTACAATTGCATGGCTATTTTCTGTGTGGTTAAAAGATGTAAAAATATATAAAATAATTTCAATTCCGACTGCATTGTTCTGGTTAGGATTCAATATTTATGCAAATTCAATATCTGGAATTATTACAGAGATAATTCTAGTTATAGTAGCTGTATGTGGATTGGTTTTACATATAAAAAATGAGAATAAAAATATAAAAAAATGGAAGAAGAAAAGGTAGAAATACAACAATGAATAGTGATAGATTTAAAAATGACAGCAATAAACAAAATGAACAAATTGCTAATTTAAAAGCACAAGAACAATGGAATGAAGCATTTAAGGTATATGGCAGAAATAGAAATGAAATAAAAGTTGATGGATGGATGGACATTTTCAGAGATTATATTGAAGTCTGTGAAACTCCAATTATTGATTTGGGATGTGGAAGTGGCAATAATATATTATATTTAGTCGAAAAAGAAAAAGATGTTATACCATGTGATTATTCAATAGTAGCGATGCAAAATATAAGTAATAATTTCCCAGAGTTAGAAGTTACAAAGCAGTTTGATATGACTAAAGGATTACCATTTCAAGATAATTTTACGGATGTAGTAATTGCAGATTTATCTTTACATTATTTTACAGAAGCAACGACTATTTATATAATAAATGAAATAAAAAGAGTTCTTAAGCCAAATGGAAGATTGCTCTATAGAGTAAATTCTATTAATGATATCAATTATGGTGCAGGACAAGGAAAAGAAATTGAACATCATTTATATGAGACTAATGATGGTAAATATAAAAGATTTTTTGATAAAGATGATATATTACACTTTTTTAATTCTTCTAATTGGGATGTATTATTTTTGCAAGAACAGACAATGGGAAGATATGGACAAGAAAAAGTACTAATTACAGGAGCTGTGCAGGTAAAGAAAAATGATTAAAAGAATTTGTTTTATACAATAGGAAAGTCATATTGACTTTTCTATTGTATAAAAGCCTATATGCACTAATGTCGCGATAATTATATTAAAGTTTTATTTTCAAATTAGGTTTCTTTTTAACTTTTTTTAAAATATCTTCTACTTGTTTTTTAATTTCAATATTAAACTTAGGGTTATTTTCAACCATACTTTTATATTCTTGAATCTTTTCTTTATCATTTATAGACACATAATAACATAACAAAAACATTTGAGATTCTATTAATTTTTGAGAAGATTCAGTTAAAAGCTTAATAGCTTTTTCTACATCTTTTTCTATATTTATTTCGTAATTACCATACATATAAAAATAAACTGCCAAATTATATTTTGCATAATTTTGGACAAATTCAATAGGAACATTTAATGCTCTATTATAATATTCAAATGCTTTTTTTAAATCGATTTTTGTACCAATACCTAATCTATACATTTCACCTATTTTGTTGCAAGCCCAGCTTTCATCTAGATTAGCACTTTTTAAATAATACTCAAATGCTTTATTATATAATTTTTTGTTTTCACAGATTTTTCCTAAATTGTTAAAAGCATAAACAAAATTATGAGAAGCGGCCCTTTTAAAATATTTTTCTGCTAAACTTTCATTACCTTGTTTTAGATAAAATTGCCCTAAAACATTTAAACACGCTATATTGTTAAGACTTTCAGCTTTTTTTAAATATTTTAATCCTTTTTCAATATCAGTTTTACAGCTGTTACCAACTTTTCCTTCTATCAACATTCTGCCTGCAATGTAATTAGCTCTTGGATGATTAAAAATAGCAGCTTTTGAGAAATGGTCAAAAGCTATATTATATCTAGGTGTGCCAGTCATTTTGCCAAAATATTCTGATAGTCCAAGTTCAAATAATGCATAAGGGTTATTTTTCTTTGCTAATTGACGAATAGAATAACTATAATTTATTCCATCATCGAATTGTGTGTTTAAAAATTCCTGTAAACTATCAAAAGAAATATTAGTATTGTATAAAATACTTTCTAATTTTTCATTAATTTCATCACTAACATATATTGGTTGAACATGCTCTAACACTACATATATCAATAACCTAGCAATACAATCATATAAATTATCTGAATTAATAAGCTTTAATAGTTTAGCCGAAAAAGCTTCAGAAACTTTTGCATCATTTTTAGATATATTGTAAAGTAAGGTGCAAACATTTTTTAAGTTTTTATTATTATTTATTTGTGTAATAGATTGTTTTTCATAAATATTCCCCATTAAAATACTAGAAAGCTGACTAACAATTGGAACAAACACTGCACTATCTTTATTATATTTTTTCCTTAAATCTACATAGATATTTTTGTAGTCATCTCCTATACAACGTGCTCCTATGCAGTAATTATTTATAGTTGACTCATTAACATTATCAATATTAAAAATTATACAAAATATTTCAGCTTGGCTTGCTAAATGTTTATTAATAGAATTCTTTTTTATAATTCTAATAAAATTACCTAGAGATAGCTGATTTAAATTGTTATTCATTTTTATAAACTTCTTTTCCATATAATCACCAATGACATTATATCACTGGGTAATTTCTGTGTCAAATTTTTATGAGTGGGTATTTTACTATATGGAATTATTTTTTTATTTTGCATATAATTCTATAAAATATAGTAAAATGTGCTAAAAAATTTAAAATGCACGGAAAGGATTAGGAAATGAATTTAAAAATAAAAGATATACTAGAATGTACAAATGGAATTTTAATTGCGGGAGACGAAGAAAAAGAATGCGAAAATTTTTCAAATGATACAAGAAAAATAGAAAAAGGAGATACATTTATTGCATTAAAAGGAGAAAATTTTGATGGTAATTTATTTTGGAAAAAAGCAATAGACAATGGTGCAGACACAGTAATAACAAATCAAATAGAGATAAATAATGAAGACTTAGAAAAATACAAAAATAAAAATATTATTCAAGTGGAAGATACAAAAGGAGCACTTGTTCAAATTGCTACAGCAAAAAGAAATTTATATAAAAATTTGATTGTGGTTGGAGTTACTGGAAGCGTTGGAAAAACAAGTACAAAAGATATTATTGCAAATGTTCTTAGTAAAAAATATAAAACTTTAAAAACAGAGGGGAATTTTAATAATGACATAGGACTTCCTCTTACAATACTAAAATTAAAAGATCACGAAGCAGCAGTAATAGAGATGGGAATGAATCACTTAGGAGAGATAAGAAAACTAACAAAGATTGCAAAGCCAATGGTTTCTGTTATTACAAATGTTGGAACATCTCATATTGGAAATTTGGGCTCAAGAGAGAGTATTTTAAAAGCTAAGTTAGAAATATTAGAAGGTATGAAAGTGCCTTTAGTTGTAATAAATAATGATAATGATATGTTACATAATTGGGCAAAAGAAAATGAACATAATGTAAATATTAGAACTTTTGGAATGGAAAACAAAAGTGAATGCATGGCAGAAAATATAGAAAAAAGCGAAAATAGGAGTAAGTTTATATGCAATTGTGAAGGAGATAAGTTTGATATAGAAGTTCCTGTTGGGGGAGATGTATTTATTTTAAATGCATTATGTGCCAGTCTAGTAGGAAAGATGCTTAATTTATCTAATGAAGAAATTCAAAAAGGAATTTCAAGTTTTGAACTTACAAAAAAAAGGATGGAAATTATTAATTTAGAAAATGACATAACAATTATAAATGATAGTTATAATGCAAGTTTTGATTCAATGAAAGCAGCAATAGAGTATTTGGCAAATACAAATTCAAAAAGAAAAATTGCAGTTTTGGGAGATATGTTTGAACTTGGAGAATTTTCAGAAGAGCTACACAGAAAAGTTGGAAAAGTGGTTGCAAAAAATAAAATTGATTTGTTATTTACTATAGGAGAAGATGCAAAATATATTGCAGAAGAAGCGGAAAATAGTGGTATGGAAAAGAAAAAAATAATTCATTTTAACATAAGAGAGGAATTAATAGAAAAATTAAAAAATATAATGGAAAAAGGTGATAGCATTTTATTTAAAGCATCAAATGGAATGAAATTGTTTGAAATTGTTCAAGAAATCAAACAATAATTATAGTTGTATTATTTTATAATAATATATGATTTCTTACGCACGCTCATATTACATTAATATGAATTTATAAAAAGGAAAGGATTGTGATTAATTATGATTAAATTAGGTGTTATATTTGGTGGAATGTCAACAGAAAATGAGGTTTCTGTAAAATCTGCAACTTCTGTAATGAACAATTTAGATAAAAATAAATATGAGGTTTTTCCCATTTACATAAATAAGGAAGGAAATTGGTTTGAATATGAAAATAACAAACCAATAGAAAATATTATAAAATATTTAAAAAATATGGATGTTATTTTTCCTGTATTACATGGATTATATGGAGAAGATGGAACAATTCAGGGAATGCTAGAACTATTGAAAATTCCTTATGTTGGATGTGGAATTATAGCTTCAAGTATTGGAATGGATAAATCTTATACTAAAATCATTTTTGAAAAAGCAAAAATAAATCAAACAAAACATATATACATAAAAGATTATGATGGTGAGAAAATGACCATTGTAGAAAATGACCTAGATGAGAAAAAAATAAGTATAGATGATGTGATTAATCTAAAAAACGAAAAATTAAAATTCCCATTATTTATTAAACCTTGTAATTCAGGTTCATCAGTAGGAGTAAATAAAGCAGAAAATGATGAAGATTTAAAACAAGCAATTTTAGAAGCATTTAAATATGATAGTAAAGTTTTAATTGAACAAGGAATAAAAGGAAAAGAAGTAGAATGTGCTGTTTTAGGAAATAGCAGAATTGGAGTAGAGGCATCACGTGTTGGAGAAATTCTATCAGCAGAAGACTTTTACACTTTTGATGCAAAATATGAAAATCAAGATTCAAAAACAGTAATTCCAGCTTCTATTACAGATGAGCAACAAGAAGAAATAAGAAAATTGGCTGCCAAGGCATTTAAAGCCCTAGATGGAAATGGATTATCTCGTGTAGATTTTTTTGTTGAAGAAGGAACAGGAAAAGTATTTTTAAATGAGATTAATACTATGCCTGGATTTACAAATATTTCTATGTATCCGAAATTGATGGAAGATTTTGGTTATAGTTATAGCTCTTTGTTAGATAAACTGATAGAAATTGCATTAAATAAACAATAAAAAATACTTCGAAATCTTGACGTTTACATAACTATGTGGTAAAATATTATTTAATTAATATTAATAAAGGAGTAAATTAAATATGAGTAAAAATGAAGAATTTAGAAAATCTCAAGAAGTAAACCAACCTGTAAAACAATCTAAAATTAAATATAGTGATATTCCATTTAAGGAAAAGAGGTCAACAGGTGAAAGAGTTGAAAAAAATGCATTTTATATGCCTAAAGTTAAAGAAGACCCAAGGTGGTATGATGGTTATTCAACAACTGATTCTTTTGGACTAGAAACCGAAAGAATAACACCACTATCAGATGAAGAATTCAGAGGTGTAGATTGGTGAGATGAAGAAGAGGAAAAATAATTTCATAAATAGTAAAAAGACCTATTAGTGTGATATTTTGTCAAATAATGTCGAAAAATGCGATGAAAAGTTGTAGTAAAAATGCAATTTTTTGTTGCATTTTTTTGAGTTTTATGATATTATAATTATGCAATAACTATTTTGTTGCAAAAATATATTAAAAAATGTTTAATTTTTTTCAAAAAAATTATATTAATTAATTTATAAATTCAAAAGTATTATTTTTAGAATAAATCAAAATGTTTGAAGACTAATTGCTAAATGATACGGATATATTTAACCACTTAGCAATTTGAGTTATGATTTATGCATTTTGTGAATTTGTTCGTTGTTAAATTAATAAAAATAAAGAATATTTATAATCTAAAAAAATCTTTAGGAAAGGGGATTGTAGTAATAAGGTTTAACTATTAGTTATGCTAAAATTAGAAAAAACAAAAATAGCTATTGTAAAATTTAAAAAAATATAATATAATAGGAGGAGAAGATTTATGGCAGAAAAATTAAAAATGAAAGATGACATTTTATTTAAGTTATTTTTTAGCAGAAATCAAAATAATTTAAAGAGTTTTTTAGGTGCAATACTAGGTAATGACATAAAAATTGCAAAAGTTACTCATGATGCAAGATTAGAACAATTAGTAAAAGAAATGAAATATGGGATTTTGGACTTAGAGGTTGAACTTGAGAGTAGTGAAATTGTAAATGTAGAGATGCAATTAAAAGATTATAAGAATATTGAGCAAAGAACTACATTTTATGCAAGTAAAAAAATAGTAGAGCAATTAGAACCTAAACAAGATTATAGCAAATTAAAAAAAGTAATTATTATTGCTATATTAGATTATAGTATAACAGATTTACCTGAGTATTTATTAGAAACTATAAGAATAATAAGAGGTCATAATGATTATGAATTAAATAATGAGGTAAAATATTACTATATAGAGTTAGATAAGTTTAGAAAACAAAATCCTGATATGAGTAACACTCTAAATCAATGGTTAGCTTTTATTGATATGGAGAGGAGGGATTTATTAGAAATGGCTATGAAAGAAAATAAAGAAATAGAAGAAGCTGTAGAAAAATATGAAGTATTAACTGGAAATGAAGAAGTAAAAAGATTAGCCGAAATAAGATTAATGTCAAAATTGGAAGAAAATGCAGCGCTAGCGTCAGCGAGAGCAAAAGGAACGGAAGTTGGATTAAAACAAGGAAAAGAAGAAGGATTAAAACAAGGAAAAGAAGAAGGATTAAAACAAGGAAAAGAAGAAATAAAGAAAATAATTAATAAACTTGCGAAAATGGATCTTACAGAAGAACAGATAAAAGAAGCTACAGGATTACCAATTAATGAAATAAGACAAATATTAAAAGATAAATAATAAAAAATATAAAAAATTCTCCCACAGATTTTTAGAATTATCTGTGGGAGCAATAAAAAATAGATGTAAAAAATCGAAAGGTAGGTGAAAGATTATAAATATTTATACAACTAAAAACATAAACATAATTACTTTATTTATTTCTATTGTAATTTTTATATTTTTAAATTTATTAATTAATAGTTTTACAATACAAAGTTTTACAGATGAGAATCAAGAAATTAGTTCGAAAGATATTATTTCAGAAAATTTAATCGATGAAAATATTATTCAAAAGAATGAAGAAACAGAAAATGAGCAAAACATAGAAGCAACATCAAGTAACTTAAATTGGTACATAGAAATTCCATCTATTTATTTAAAAGCACCAATAGAAGAGACAACAAGTATGGATGTATTAAATAAATATGTGGGTCATTTTGAAGATACTTCGAAAACAACAGGAAATATAGGCTTAGCAGGGCATAATAGAGGATATAAAAATAATTATTTTGAAAATTTAAACAAAGTACAAAAAGGTGAAGAAATAAAATATAAATATAATGATTTCGAAAAAGTTTATATTGTGCAAAGTATAGAGATAATAAAAAGCACAAATTGGAGTTATTTAGAAAATACTGCTGAAAATAACATAACTTTAATTACATGCGTAGAAAATAAGCCTGATGAAAGATTATGTGTGCAAGCAATAGAAAAACAAGATACAGAACAAGTAAAATCCCAAGAAACTGTATCAGAAGAGAATCAGACTAATAATGAATAAGCAAATCATAAATAAAGTCCTTATAGAATAAATATAGATTAATATAAAAATATTTCAATTTATGTCTTATGTCGTTATATTCAAGCACATAAATTTTATATTTTCATATTAATTCACGAATATAGGAGGGAATTTATTTATGAGAAAAGAGTCAAGTTTTTTTATGCGCAACAAAAAAATATTTTTCATTTTATTTTTAATTATTTTGACAATTTTTTTAGCAATATTTATTTCAAAAAATATGACTAAAAATCAAAAAAATGGAAACAATATGAATAGTCAAGAAATCGTAGATAATATATTAAATTTAAGTTCATATAAAACAAAAATAAACGTACAAGTAAATAGTAACAAAAATCAAAATAAATATGTTTTAAGGCAAGAATATAATACAGAAAATGGAAGTATTCAAGAAGTAGTAGAACCAGAAAATATCGCAGGAGTAAGGATTATACACAAAGATAATAGTTTAAAAATTGAAAATTGCCAGTTAGATTTAAAAACAATTTTTGAAAATTACAATGGACTTGAAGATAATAGTTTAGATTTAATAAATTTTATTAATGAATATAAAGAAAAAAACAAAGCAAATTTTGAAGAAAAAAATGGTGAGATTATTATGAAAACAAAATCTAATAAAAATAATAAGTATTTAAATAATAAAATATTATACATAAATAAAGAGAATTTAAAACCTACAAAATTAATAATTCAGGATAATAACCAAAATACGACAATTATCATAGAATATATAGAAATAGAATTAAATTTATAAAGCGAATATTTGCGAAATTATTTTAAATAAAGAAATGAAAAAAATAATTATGATTCAAAAATATTTTTGCGACGTGAATATAGCTTTAATCTACGAATATACAGACTTTTAAAATATGCTAATATTAGGAGTGAAGATTATGACAATTAAAAGAGGAGATATGTTTTATGCAGATTTAAGTCCTGTGGTTGGTTCAGAACAAGGAGGTATAAGGCCAGTTGTAATCATACAAAATGATTTGGGAAATAAATATAGTCCTACAGTAATTGCAGCAGCTATTACTTCTCAGACTAATAAAAATAAATTACCTACACATATTGAAATAGAGGCAGATGCAGAAGGATTGAAAAGTAACTCAGTTATTTTAACTGAACAAATTAGAACAATAGATAAAAGTAGATTAAAAGAAAAAATTGGTCATATAGATGATGCTAGTGTTATGAATAAAATAAATAATGCATTAGGAGTGAGTTTCGGACTTGATGAATAAAAAACGGCGGGAAGTGATTTTTCACAACCCGCATTTTATATAAGACATAATATAAAGTTAATATACAATAAATGTATAATTAAACCTTTAATTTTTTGATATTTTTTATTTCATCATATAGGCTTTCAATTTTCGCTTTTCTTTTTTCATAAGCTTCTTCATATTCCTGTTTAATTGTTAAAAAAGAGTTAATATCTTCTCCTTTTTCTAGATAAAGTTTAGTGTATTCATAAAAATATTGTTCTTTAGCTTCATTTTTTGCAGACTTCATTTTGTTGTAATATTTTTCGGCTTTTTCTAATCTTTTTATATTTTCTTTTAAACTTTCAACATATTCTTGTGTACAAAATATTTCATAATTAATATCATCTATTACAACTTTGATTAATGTTTTTACAATTATAGGATTATTTTTTCCCATTTTTGAGCTTTCTACTAATTTACTTATAGCGTCAGATTGCAAATTATTAGAGTTAGGATGAGCATTTTCTATAAGAATTTTTATGGTGTCTGTAATTCCAACATGAGATTTATATTGCCTTTTGCTAACTATTGCATCATATTCATCTGCTACACGTATAATTTGCCCTTCATATGGAATATCTTTTTTAGTTAAACCTTGTGGATATCCAGTACCATTAAGAGCTTCGTGATGATATAATGGTCCAGCAGCATAAGGTCGCAATCTTTCGTCTTTTATACACATTTCATAGCCAATTTTAGTATGTGTTTTCATAACTTCATACTCTTCATCTGTAAGCTTTGCAGGTTTTTGCAAAATTGCAGGTGGAATGAATAATTTCCCTAGGTCATGAAGATATGCACATATAGTACAATATTCTGTAAAGCCCTTAGAACAATGCAAATATTCACATAGTCTACAGGTGATAGCAGCAACATTTTCGCAATGTTTTCTTGTAAAAACATCTAATTGGCTTAATGCATTTAATTGGTCTTGCATGGTTTTATCTAAATTATATGATTTTAAAGATGTTCTATCATAAAAATCAAAAGTTTCGGTTTTCATCTTGGGTATCTCCTTTTCTATTACATAATATATTATGTAATAAAGTATTTACGTAGTATATTGTGGTTTTAAGCATCTTTATTTAATTCTTTCAATAGTTCGTCAACATCAATTCCGTGAACTTCACATGCTTCTGCTAAAGATTCCATTTGTGAAGCAGGACAACTTAAGCAATGCATTCCAGCTTCTAATAATATATCAGCTTTTTCTGGAGCCTCTGCTAAAAGATCGCCAATTAACATATCTTTATCAAACTTCATAATGTTCTCCTTTCAAAAAGTTTATTTTATTATAGTAAATTCAATATCTTATAGAAATTCACTTTTTCTATAATAAAATTTTATCATAAATTTTAAAAAAAGTCTAGACAAAATAAAAAAAAAGTGGTATTATGGAAAATAATGGAAGGTGGTGATACCATAAACTGGTTATTAATCATTTTCTTTACATCCCTTATTATTAATCTTTTTGTATCTATTTATACAATTTATATTTTTTTAGAAATAAAAATATTTAATCATGGACAAGGTGCAAAGTTAAATCTTAAAAAACAATCCCTAATTAACAGAAAGGAGGAATAAAATAAAAAGATTTATTTTTATTGTTTTTTTGTTATGTGTAATTTGTTGTATTTTTTACAATTTATTCTACTCATTACTAAATTCAAAACAGATTATTATTTCCTATGGAATTAAAAGTTTTAACATAGTTTCTGAGTATCCACAGATCTGGTATTATATAAAAATTATTTATGCTATTTCATTTGTTTTTGCAAATATAATTTATCTTAATTTTATTTATTCTAAAATAGTTTTCAAAAAGAAAGTTAAAAAAGAAAAATATAAACTAAAAACAGAAAAATTAAATTTACTTATAGGTAATGATGAAAAAACAGGAAAAAATGTGTATGTTCAAGAGTCTGGGTTATATCAAAATTTTCTAATTACAGGAACTATAGGAACTGGAAAAACAAGTTCTGCAATGTATCCATTTACTGAGCAAATTTTAAACTATAATAGTAAAAATCCTGATAAAAAAGTTGGGACATTAATTTTAGATGTAAAAGGAAATTACTATAATCAAGTAAAAAAATATGCAGAAAAATATAATTTGAAAAATGATTTAATTGTAATTGAGCTTAATGGAAAAACTAAATATAACCCTTTGCATAAGCCTAATTTAAAGCCATCAGTAATAGCAAATAGATTAAAAACAATTTTGACGTTATTTTCTGAAAATAATTCTGAAAGTTATTGGCTAGATAAAGCAGAGCAGGTTTTAACAGAGGCAATTAAATTATGCAGAATTTATAACAATGGATATGTAACTTTTACAGAACTTCATAAAATTATTACAGAAGAGAACTATTACAAAGAAAAAATACAAATTATAAGAAATTTATTTATGAATAAAAATTTAAAGTACCAACAGATTTATGATTTAAATACTGCTTTGGATTTTTTTCAAAAAGAATATGAAAAATTGGATCAAAGAACTATGGCTATTTTGAAGTCTGAAATTACAAGAATTACAAATGTTTTTGTTTCAGACTATGATGTAAGTAAAATTTTTTGCAGTTCAAAAAATGAACTGAATTTTAGAGGATTTTCAGATATAATTCAAAAAGGGAAAATAGTAGTTTTAAATATGAATATTGCTGAATATAGAAATTTATCCAAAATAATTGCAGCATATTTAAAATTAGATTTTCAAACAGAGGTTATGATGAATTTATCAAAAGATAAAGTAAAAACAACTGCTTTTATTTGTGATGAATATGCTGAATATGTAACAAAAACAGATAGTGAATTTTTCTCTCTTAGTAGAGAAGCAAAATGCATAAATATTGTAAGTACTCAAAGTTATTCATCAATCAAAAATACTTTAAAAGATGAAACAGCGGTAAAAGTAATTTGCCAAAATTTGATAAATAAAATTTGGTTCAGAACAGATGATATTTTTACAATAGAGGAGGCACAGAAACAACTTGGAAAAGAGGATAAAATTAAAACTTCGAAAAATATTTCAGAAAATTCGAAGGAAACAATTTATAGTAGAATGACGAATTCTATGAGTTCTTTAGATGCAACAATATCAGAGAGTTTTAATGTTTATACACAAAATGACTATATTTATGATACTAATTTTTTTACACAAAAATTGCAAACTTTTACGGCTCTAGCGTTTCTATCTGATGGAAAAAAGATTTTGAAACCCAAAAAATTGAATATGTATCCGTATTTTAAAACATAAATTGATATAGTATAAATATTATTTTTGTTAGGTTTATAGGTACCGTAAAAACCTAAATAATTAAAAGGAAAGGTGATATTTTTGAAAAAGAAAATGTTTTATTTTATTGTTATATTAATTTTTAGTTTTGTTTTTGCAATAAGTTTTGGTACAAGTGTTTTTGCAGCAACTCCTAAACTTGTTTCAAAAATGGAAAGTGCTTTTAGTAATATAGAAAGTTGGATTATAAAACTTTCTACACCAGCTGCAGCAGTAGCAGTAGGTACAGGGATTTTTATGAAAAAATTTAGTTTTGGAGATGAGGAAAGAATTAGAACAGGAAAAAAAATAATTAGAAGTTCTCTATTTTCTTATGCTTTTATTTTGGCTATTGATTTAATTTTAGCAGCTATTAAGTCGCTAATATAAAGAATTAAAAATAATGGAAAAAGGAGGAATGTTTTGGAACAAAATACTAATATGAGTCAAGTAGTAATTGATACAATAAATACAATTTTTAGCAATTTATTTAAATCTATAGACAATAATTTATTTAAAGTTTTGGATAACTTAACTTTTATTAATTCAAATATTTTAAATGATAAATATTTTGGTAAGATTTTTGGAACCAGCTCTACAAATGGAATTCTATTAATTGCAAATGCATTACTTTTTGGGTATATTTTATATTATTCAACTAAATATTTATCTTCAAATATTACACTTTCAAAAATAGAAAATCCAACGCAGTTTATATTTAAATTAATTATTTTTGGAATTGCAATGAATAGTTCTTACTTTATTATCCAGCAAATTCTAGATATAAATTCAAGCATTTCTTCTGCTATTAGAAGTATAGGAGAAGACCTGTTTAAGCAAAATATTTGTTTTTCTAGATTAATTGAAGTTATAAATTCAAATTTAAAAATTTCTGAAAATTTAAATGTTTTTTCAGTAGACGGGTTAATAAAAGGAACAACTACTATTTCATTAGTTAATTTAGTTACTGTTTATGCTTTAAGATATGTTACTATTAAAATTTTAGTTTTAATTTCTCCTTTTGCTATTTTATCTTTAAGTATGGAAAATACTTCTATGTTTTTTAGATTGTGGCTTAGAAATCTGTTATCGATGTTATTTATACAAATTATAGTTTCTTTAGTGCTACTTATTCTATTTTCTGTTGATTATAATTCAAATGATTTAATGGTGAAATTTATTTATGTTGGTGGAATTTACAGTTTAATTAGAGCTAATTCTTTTGTTAAGGAATTTATGATGGGAACAGGTATTTCTACAAATGTGCAGGCAAATATTGGATTAGTGAAAGGGGACTAAAAGAAATTATGTTTTTGATATTGTAGTTAAACATTTTGCAAGAAAGTTTTATATAAAAAAGGAAAGAGGTGATAATAAAATTGAAGTTTATTTTTCCGCAGAATTATGATTTAAATACAAAAATATTTGGAATTATTGATTACTCTGCAGCTATAGTCGATGCAATTTGGGGAGCGATAGTATTTGTTTTAATAAATTTACTACTTAAGAGATTAACACATAAAATTTTTGCTTTTATAATTTTAGTTTTTCCTGTAGTTATTTTTAGTATTGTTGGAGTAGAAGGAGAAAATTTATTGTATTTTTTAAAATATATTATAAAATATATTTTTAAGCAAAAATTATATCTATATGAGAAAAAATGAAAAAAATGTCAATATTTGATAATTAAGTATATAATTTTGAAACAAATGAAAGTTGAAATTTGAAAAAAAAAGTTATATAATGCGGATAACATTTTTAAAAAAGTTAATGGCTTGGAAAAGCTTTGTATAACTGTATATTATGAGTAAAACATGAAGGGAATGAAATTTTTATGAAACTAGAACAAAGTGAAAAACATATTATTTTTAATACAACAGAAATTCCTGATATATTTTTTTCTGAATATTTAGGAGGTATGCCAGGAGATTATATTAAACTATATTTATATTTGGTGTTTATTTCAAAATATAATAAAGATGTAAAAATAAATGATTTATCTAAAAAATTAGCGCTACCTTTTAATGTAATAAATGAAGGTATGAAATATTTAGAAGAAAACAATTTAATCTTGAGAAAACCTCAAGGATATATTCTTTTAGATTTACAAGAAAATATGCTTAAAGAATTATATAAACCTAATATTAAAACAGACCCAGAAAAAATAGAAGAAAATTCCAAAAATAAAGAAAGAATTCAATTAGTTGAATATTTAAATAACAAGTATTTTCAAGGAGTTATGGGACCTACGTGGTATAAGGATATTGATTTATGGTTCGAAAAGTATGAATTTGAGCCACAAGTAATAATTGCTCTATTTGATTATTGTTTTAAAAAATCTGCATTGCATAGGAATTATGTTCAAACTGTTGCTGAAGCATGGGCATTAAACAAAATTAAGACACTTACAGATTTAGAAATATACTATATGGAACAAGATCGAATAATGAAAATAAAAAAATCTATAGCTAAAAAATTAGGAAAACACAGTGGACTTACTCAATATGAAGAAGCTTATATAGAAAAATGGATTAATGAATTTAAATATGATATGGATATTATAGAGATTGCACTAAAGAGAACAACATTTAAGACAAATGCATCTTTTGAGTATTTAAATAATGTAATTTCAGATTGGAACGAAAGAAATTTAAGAACTCCTGAACAAGTATTAACATTTTTAGAGCAAAGAAAACAATTTAATAAAGATAAAGCCGAACTTACGAAAAAAACTAAAAAAGAAACTTTTGAACAAAGAGAATATGATAATTTAAGTTATTTATATGCAAATAAGGACTAGGTTCCTTTTGGGGACGGAGGAAAAAAGTAACTTGAAAAATAAATTTGTATTTAAGGTGAGGAAGTGATTAATAATGGTTGATAAAAATCTTGAAAATTTATTAAGTGAATATGAGCAGAAGAGAAGAAAAGCACAGATGGAGTCCGAAAAAGATATTTCTCAATTATATTTGGAGTTTCCAGGATTGGAAGAAATAGATGATGAACTAAATAAATATGCAATTAGTAAATCTAAGGCAATTTTAAATGGAAAAAATGATTTACAAGAATATGATTCATTAATTGAGGGCTTAAAAAAGAAAAAAGAGCAGTTTTTACAAGATAAAAAAATTGATATTAATTTGTTTAAACCAAAATATGAATGCCAAGATTGTAAAGATACAGGCTATATTCAAGAAAATAATAAGTCTACAATGTGTCATTGCTTAAAACAAAGATTGCTTAATTTATCATATAATCAATCAAATTTATCTGATATAAAAAATATGAATTTTAATAATTTTAATACTAATTTATTTTCTGATGAGGTTGATATAAAAAAATATAAAATAAAATGTTCTCCAAGACAAAATATTTTAAATATAAAAAATGCTTGTATAAAATTTATAGATAATTTTGATAATTTAGAAGAAAAAAATCTATTTTTCTGCGGAAATACAGGTCTTGGAAAAACATATATGTCAAATGCAATTGCAAACGAAATTTTAAAAAAAGGAAAAACAGTACTTTATCAAACAGCTCCTGTTTTGCTTGAAACTGTAATTGATGGTAAATTTAATAAATATAAAAATCAAAATTCAGATGAGTTTTATAGAAATGTGCTAACAGTGGATTTATTAATAATTGATGATCTAGGCACAGAAAATATAAATAGTATGACAGTTAGCGAATTATTTACAATTTTAAATACTAGAATTTTGAATTTAAATAATAAGCCAACAAAAACAATAATATCTACAAATTTATCTATTGAACAAATTTTTAAAATTTATGAAGAAAGGATTGGCTCAAGGATTGCAGGATATTATAATATTTATCAATTTATTGGAGATGATTTAAGACTTAAAAGATAATGAGTTTTTATTGATATGGTTTAATTTACTTATAAAAAAATGAAATTAATTACTAACTCTCCATTATAAAATACAATAATAGGGTTGCTAAAAAATATAGCAACCCTTAAAAATTATTTAATTTCATCTCCAATAATTCTTTTTATGTTTTTTCTTTCTGTAACTAAAGTATTATATAAAGACTTACTTACAGCACCTGAAACTTTAGATTCATATTTTTCGATTTCAGTATTTATATCCAAAATTTTGAATTTTTTAGTTGACTTAGAAGGACTTTTATACATATATGTAGGTGTATAAGTTGCTTTATCAATTGTAATTTTTCCATCACCTTTATGTTTTGTAATTTGTAATTTTAAAATTGCAGAATCATTTGTGTATTGTTTGTTTTGGTTTGCCATAAAATTACCTAAAGAATAAATTACAAATCCATCTTTTGTTGTGCCATCTTCTAATTTTATAGTTCTTTTTTCCATTTGTTGAGGGACATGTGAGTGATTCCCAAGTATTACATCTACACCATTATTAAATAAAAAGTCTGCTAAATTTTGTTGTTCTTTATTAGCTTTTGTTTGATATTCAATTCCCCAATGCATACTTACACAAATTAGATCTGGATTTTGTTTTTTTGCAAGTTCAATTTGAGATTTTATTAAATCTTTATCGATTAAATTTACTGCATAAGATTTATCTTTTGGAATTGAAATTCCATTAGTTCCATAGGTAAAACTTAAAAATGCAATATTTACACCTTTTACATTTTTTATTAAAATTGTTTCTTGATCCTTTTTGGATTTAAAAGTGCCTGTATGTGCTAAATCTGCTTTATCTAAAAAATCAATTGTGCTTTCAATTCCAGAATAACCTTTATCCATACAATGATTATTTGCAGTAGAAACTACATTAAATCCTGCATCTTTTAAATTTTTGGCCAAGATTTCTGGAGTATTGAATGTTGGATATCCGCTATATCCTCTTTTTGCTCCTGAAAGAGTTGTCTCTAAATTTCCAACTGTAATATCAGCTTCTTGCAAGTATTTTTTAACATCTGTAAAATAATATGAAAAATCGTAAGATTTTGTAGATGAATTATATGCATCTTTAAAATTTGTGTTATGACACATAATATCTCCGGTTGTTGCTAAGGTAAATGTAATATCTTCATTTTGTACAGATTTATTTTCATCTGTAACATTTATTGCTTTAAAAGAATCTTCTGATTGTGTTAAGTTTGTTTCGTTTTTTGAAATATTTTCATTTTTATTCTTTGTTAAAATTTTAATAAATGCAAATATTATTAAGACTAATAATATTAGAGCAATCATTCTTCTAAAAGTATACTCACTACCTTGTTTAAATTCAAATCTTTTTCCTTTTTTCAAATTTATCACCCTTTCATTTAAAATTACAAATTGAATTTAAAGAATTTTATTGATTTTATAAAATTTTCTATTAATAAAATATCATAAATTTAGATAAAATTCAACAAAATGTATAAAAATATTTTTTTTGGTAAGATTATAATAAGAACAAGTATGAAATGGCTATTTTCATATTATATAAAAATATGAATATATATGAATTAGATACAAAATAGCAAATGAATTTGAAGATGCTAATAGATAAGTCATATTCAATATAGAAAAGGGAGGTGTTTTTAGATGAAAATTATAGATAAAATTGCTTTGGTTTTAATAATAATAGGTGCAATAAATTGGGGATTGATTGGATTTTTTAAATTTGATTTAGTTGCTGCAATTTTTGGACAAATGAGTGCGATGTCTAGAATTGTTTATGCACTTGTTGGAATTTCTGGATTATGGGGAATAAAATTATTATTTGAGGATTAATTGGAAATTGTATTAAAACCAGTATACCAAAGAATTTCCTTGATTTAATAGAAATAAAAGAGGCTATCATTATTGCTTTTTAGTAGCTAAGATGGTCTCTTTTTTGAGATTTTTATAGAAAAGTATTTACAAAAAATATAGAAAAATATATAATTAACTTGGTAGATAAAAATGAAAATAGAAGAAAATATTGGTAGGAAAAATGGTTTAAGAATGCCAAAAGTTATTCCAAGTGTAGAAGAAGGTGGTAATAAAACAAAAATACCATCAGATTCTAGTGAACTTATAGTAATAACTAAAGCAAAAAAATTGACAGCATATGTAATAACTATTACTGAAAAATCACCCAAAAAATTTAGAGCAGTTTTTATTAATAGAATGCAAAATTATAGTTTGGATTGTATAGAAAATTTAATTGAGGCAAATTCAATTAGGATGGATAGTGTTAAAAATAAAGAAAGAAGAAGAGAATGTCAAATAATGGCTTTTTTAAAATTGAAATTATTAGGATATATATCTTTTTCTTGCATTAGAAAATCAATGTATTTAAAAAACAATATCAACAAATATCATTACAGTTATCTGATTGTATAAATTTATTAGTTGCTTGGCGAAAAAGTGATGCTGAAAGAAAATAGTAAGGATGTTATGCAGAAATGCTTTCATTAAGGTAAGATTACAATCGCACGTGTGGCGTTGACATTTAGAGACTCTTTGTGGCTCCGCTCCGCCTATAATAGATACAATGTAAACTATGTAAATGGCGACGGCGACTGGAACAATAAATATACTAAAAACAGAAATGCTGTGCCCAGTTTACCTTTGAATGAAAGATATATATCTTTCAAAAATGACCAGAAGTATTTATTCTAAGTAGAATAAATGAGTGTTTAAGGCAAAGGAATCTTACGCTTTTTTGAACTCTGAAAAAGAGTCAGAAGAAAATGGCTATCTTGACGACCAACGCGTTAGCTTTGGAAGTTTATCTAGTGATAGAAGGATAGCTCTTTTTTATTATATGGAGGAATAGAAGTGATAGAAGAATTATTTAGTTTCGAAAAGTTGTTAGAAGCACATAGAAAATGTAGATGTTCTAAACAGCACAAAAGAGAAACTATAAATTTTGAAATAAATTTGAGTCAAAATCTAGTAGATTTGTCAAACCAAATAAAAAATAAAACATATAAAGTTGGTACATACAAACAATTTAAAATATATGAGCCAAAAGAAAGAATAATAGAGGCTCTATTCTATAGAGATAGAGTAGTTTTAATGGCTTTATGTAATAATATTATAGAGCCAAAATTTAAAAGAAGATTAATATATGATAATGTAGCTTGTAGAAAAGGCAAAGGTACAGATTTTTGAATAAAAAGGTTGGAAATATTTTTACATTCATATTATAAAAAATTTAAAACTAATCAAGGGTATGTATTAAAGTGTGATGTGAGAAAATATTTTCAAAATATTGACCATACAATACTATTTAATAAATTAAAAAAGGAAAAATTTGATGAAGACGAAATATGGATTTTAAAATTAATAATAGATAGTAAAAATCAAAAAAAGGAGTAGGACTTCCTATAGGAAATCAAACGAGTCAATGGTTTGGACTTTATTATCTTGACGAAATAGATAGATTAATAAAGGAAAAATTAAGAATAAAGTATTATGTTAGATATATGGATGATATGATTTTATTACATAATGATAAGGAATATCTAAAATATTGTAAAGAGAAAATCGAAAAATGTGCAAATGATAATTTGAAGTTAGAGCTGAATAATAAAACTCAAATATTAAATATAAAGGATGGAATAGATTTTTTAGGGTTTAGCCATATACTTACTGAAAATGGAAAAGTAATAAGACTTTTAAGGGGACAAGCAAAATTAAGGTTAAAGAGAAATATGAAAATATTATCAAAACTGAAAAAAATTTTAGTAGATGAGGATTATATAAATACAAGATTAACAGCATTTTATGCACATATATGCCATTCTAATGCCAGGAGTTTATATAGAAAAATAAATAATCTATAGAATAAATAAAGGAGTACATATGGAAAGAAGAGATTTAAGATGTAACATTGAACCGCATACAATTGAAAACACAGACGAAAATCAAGAGATGGGAAATAAAAAATTCAATACAACTGATTTAATATATTTAGATAGCTATCATGAGTACTATGATAATAAAAGAACAGATAAGGAAAGAAGAATATCTGCTACTGATTATGCTAAAATGAATAATGCTTATACATTTGATGGCTATACTACGTGTACTGGCAGACGAACAACTTGTGCGTGGCTCCGCTCCGCCTATTCTAGTTATTATGGCTACTGTGTTCATGGCGTTGGCGATTGGAGACCAGCATTACCTTCTAACAGGGACCTTGGGCTGAGCCCGTCTTTGCATTATCATCTTCCGTCTAATATCTCCGCACGAAGTGCGTTACGAATTTTAAAAGGGAAAAAAAATAGAGATGAAAGCAAAAAACTAGAACAATTTGATATAAGAGAAGTAAAAGACCTCGATCGGAAAAACTATATGTCATACATTACATATTGGAGAGTATACTGGAACAAAAGCCAACGAAGATTTGAGTAGAATATTAGAGTCATTATATCACGGAGGAAAAATCCAAGAAGGAATTTTATGTACTGGTAGATGGTATTCAGGTAATGGTCAAAAAGAAGAATGTAAAGATTATGCAGGAAAACATAGCCCAGAATTTGAATATCAAGGGAACAGATATGTGCGTGTAGTATCATATCCAAATAGTGAAGAAGATAGATATTCTGATGGAACACCAACTGGAAAAGCAGGTACAATAAGATGGGCAAAAGTTGAACCAATTTCTTTTGTAATAAAAAATTGGGATGAAATGCCAAAATGGATAAACCCAAAAGGAAATGGAAAAGCAAAATATTTTGATCTAAGAGCAGAAGAAGCAATTATTTCAAATATTCCATTCTACCTAAATGAAGATGACCAAAATATTACAATGTGGCAAAATAGTATGCCACGTGGTTTTCTAAATGGAATAGATGTTAGAAACATACAATCAAATGGTAATATAGAATATGGTGCTAGTCGAGGTGGAAATTTTACAGGAGAATGTAATTTCTTAAATGAGGCATTTAACTTATCCAGAGAGCCAATGATAGAATATGCAATACCAGATAGCGAGAAAGAAGTACCAGATGACGCATTTAATGGGTGTATAACACTTAAAAAGTTAATAATGCATTCAGGAATAAAATCTATTGGAAAAAGAGCTTTTGATGGATTACAGTTTAAATATGCATACAGAACAAAAACAAGGAAATTAGTATTTGCACAAGAATTACCTAAAAATGAAAATGAATATACAGATGTGGTAGAGCTTGGTAAAATAGTAAAATCTTTTGATGGATTTGATTACAGTATATTAGTACAAAGCGATAAACTAGGCGAAATAACCGAGTTTTCAGAAATTTTAAGTAAAAATAAATTTAGTATTCCTTATGTATATGGATTAGCTATAGCCCAAAGTGGAAAAACAAAATCGTTTACAGAGAATAGCGATTTTAGATTTTTTAAAAATGAAATTCCAAAAATCAATGATATGCTACTAGATTTTCCAGAAGAAGAAAGATTAGATTTTTATAAATTTGCCAGTAGCCTAGGGTGTTTTTCAACAGAAAAAATGTTGGATAAAAAAGGTAAAGAAACACAAGTTCCTTTGGCACAAAAAGCCACTTCATTACTTGCCATAATTTTAAAAACAGATGAAATGAAATTGCGGTAGGTATCACGGTCTATTTGATTCAATGCCATTGGATGTCCAGCCTAATCAAGAATTTCTAAAATTTATATCTATACAAGGGGATAAGAAAAATCTGCAAAATTTGGATTTAATTTTAAATTTAGAGAGAAATTATCCTGGAATGTTTATTAAAGTAATGTCAAACTTTGATAAGGTACAGAAAAAAAGAACCAATATTGTTAATGGAAGAAATGTAAATAGAAGCTGGGAAGAGGCAATGATAGCAATGTATTTGGAGGTTAAATATGATGGGGAAACCAAAGATAATGAAGACATTGCCGCTTTATGTGCAGAAAGAGGTCTTAGTCAAGAAATATTTGATGAAATATGCCGATTGAGAGAAGAGCAAAAAATAAATAATGTACCAGAACATATATTAGGAAAGCTAATAAGAGAAGAAACAATTTTAGAAAGCATAGAAAGAATCAGAAGGCAAACTGAAGAAGAATTAGTAAGTGGAAGAGAAATGATAGAAGAATTATATGATAAGCAATTTACTTATGAATGGCTTAGTAAAAATGATCCACATAATAGCATAATGGGACTATTTTGTAGTTGTTGTGGGACAATTACAAGTCAATACTATGGAAAAGATATTGCGAGAGCAAGTGTTATTGCTCCTGATGTACAGAATCTTGTTGTTAGAAATTCAAAAGGCGATATAATATCAAAAGGTACAATGTATGTAAATAAAGCAAGAGGTTATGCTGTAATTAATGATTTTGAGCTTAATGAAAAATATAGACATCACGAAAGAGAATATGATTCAGGAAGATATAATGTAGAGGAAACAAGTCCAGAGGAACAAGATAGAGAAATGATATTTAAAGCATTCCAAAGAGGATTAAAGGCTTTTATAAAAGAATATGATAGACAAAATCCAGATAAGCCATTGCAACAAATAAATATTGGTATGGGTTATAATAGATTAAAAAGGCAGGTAGAAAGATTTAAAAAAGCAACTTCAAATTTAACTGTGCCATCTGAATATGAATTTCGAGATGCAATGAAAAAAGAACAATACATTCTTTATCAAAGAGAACAAAAACAAATAGAGAATGGAGGACAAAATAGATGATGAATTTAAGCCAAACTAAACTTGTTGGTCTTACTATGGAACTTGATTTAAAAGCTAGGGAATATAAAAAATTATGTGATAAATTAGATGAGCTAAAAGAAGAAAAAATAGACCCTAATGATGAAAGACTTTTAGCTGTTAAAGAGTTATTTCAAAAAAATCACGACGATATAGTAGAAATAAATAGCCAAATAAAGGAAATTAAAGAAAATAAAAAAAATGAGCAATATAATCGAGAAAATATTTTTAATGAGAAAAAATATAATTCTGAAATAAAAAACGAAGAAAGTATAAATATGTCTGTTGTTCAAACTAAAAATAATATATTTGTAAGAGTGATAAAAAAATTAAAACAATTTTTTAAACTTTAATTTAAGAAAAGAGATTTTTTAGACATTTTATTTGAATTAATTTAAATTTGCAAACGAAGGTGAAGAATTAAGCCAAAAGGCACTAGAAGGAAAGAACAGATATAATTAATAAAATCTGGCAAAATTAATAATTGTAGAGTTAAAAAAGCACGAATAAGAGAAAAAAGTAGAATTTATGAGAAAATTCTACTTTTTTAAATTATCTCAGTAGTAAACAATTTGAATACTTATATATTAACTTAAAAAATAAGTTTACTGCAGTTACAATTAATTTTTAAAAATACTTGAAAACCTTAGGGAAATAGTGTATAATGGCATACATAGAAGAAAATGATTGTATAGAAAAATGGCAATATTTATTTAAGTCATTTTATACATAACTATGCAAGCTTTAAGCAAAGCGAGAAAGGATTGAATTAAATGTTAAGTGCAAATGGAGTTACAATACGATTTGGAAAAAGAGTATTGTTTGAAGATGTTAATATTAATTTTAACAAAGGAAATTGTTATGGAATAATAGGTGCAAATGGAGCAGGAAAGTCAACTTTTTTAAAGGTTCTTTCAGGCGAAATAGAGCCAAGCAAAGGCGATGTGTCTAAAGACAAAACAGAAAGAATTTCTGTTTTAAAACAAGATCACTTTGCTTTTGAAGAATTTTCTGTAATAGATACTGTTATAATGGGAAATAAAGAATTATATGATATTATGAAAGAAAAAGACGCAATTTATGCAAAGCCTGATTTTTCTGAAGAAGATGGAATGAAAGCTGCAAAATTAGAAGAAAGATTTGCAGAACTTGATGGATGGAATGCAGAATCAGATGCAGCAATGCTTTTAAATGATTTAGGAATAGCACCAGAAAATCATTATAAGTCAATGAAAGAAATTGAAGCAAAAGAAAAAGTTAAGGTTTTACTTGCTCAAAGTTTATTTGGAAATCCAGATATTTTGCTTTTAGATGAGCCTACAAACGACTTAGATTTAAAAGCTATAGATTGGTTGCAAGAATTTTTAATTAATTACGAAAATACTGTTATTGTTGTATCACATGATAGATATTTCTTAAACAAAGTTTGCACATATATTGCAGATGTGGATTTTGGAAAAATAACAGTATATCCAGGAAACTATGACTTTTGGTATGAATCTAGCCAATTAGCATTAAAACAAGCAAGAGAGCAAAATAAAAAGAAAGAAGAAAAAATAAAAGAATTACAAGAATTTATTGCAAGATTTAGTGCAAATGCTTCAAAATCTAAACAAGCCACATCAAGAAAGAAAACATTAGAAAAAATTCAATTAGAAGAAATAAGACCATCAAACAGAAAATATCCTTATGTAGATTTTAAGCCAGATAGAGAACCAGGAAAAGAAATATTGGAAGTAAAAAATATCTCAAAAACTATAAATGGAGAAAAAGTATTAGATAATGTATCTTTTACAGTAAAATCAGGAGATAAAATTGCTTTTTTAGCAGATAATGAAATTGCAAAAACAGTTTTATTCCAAATCATCGCAGGAGAGCTAGAACCAGATAGTGGAGAAATTAAATGGGGAATGACAATTACTTCTACATATTTCCCAAAAGATAATAACTACTTATTCGAAACAGATGAAAGTATTACAGATTGGCTTAGAAAATATTCAAAAGATCCTGACGAAACTTATGTAAGAAGCTTTTTGGGAAGAATGCTATTTTCAGGAGAAGAAGCATTGAAAAAAGCAAAAGTAATGTCTGGTGGAGAAAAGGTAAGATGTGTATTATCTAAAATGATGCTTTCAGGAGCCAATTTCTTAATATTTGATGAACCAACAAACCATTTAGATATGGAAAGTATAACCGCTTTAAACGAAGGAATGCAAAGATTTAAAGGAAACATTATATTTACATCACATGACCATCAATTAACACAAACAGTTGCAAATAGAATTATTGATTTAAAGCAAGATGGAAAAGTGGTGGATAGAGAAGTAACATATAATGAGTACTTAGGTGTATTTTAGGGACGGGGCAAAAATTCACTCTACATAATGTAGTTTATCTGAGGAAATGATTAATCCTAATCTAACACAACTTTATATAAAAGCCAATGTGCAGAAATTTTTTATGTGAATTTCGTACTTGAACAAATTTATGGAATACTTGGTTAATCCAATGTTCTTAGTAATATTAAAGTTCTGACAATTTGAATAATTTAAATTTCATACGTCAGATTTGTTCTTATAAAAATAGGGAAGTAAAAAGGGGGCAATAAAATAAGAAAAGGAGATGATACTCTTTGTCAAGAGTAGCTAGAGATAGTTTTAATGCCTCTTTTTTTTATATAATGATACAAGGCATTAATAAGGAATTTATTTTCAAGGAAGAAAGGTTTAAAAATCAATATCTTAAGTTAATTAGAGATAACATTGAAAAAATTAATATAGAAATAATAGCTTATTGTATGATGGGAAATCATGCACATTTTCTACTAAAGTCAAACGACATAAAAGAAATATCAAGTGTAATGCATAAAACAAACGGAATGTATGCTAAATATTATAATTTCGTAAATGAAAGAGTTGGGTATGTCTTTAGAGATAGATTCTTAAGTGAGCCGATTTTGAATCAAAGATATTTTATTCAGTGTATAAAATATATCCATTTGAACCCAGTTAAAGCAAAAATAGTTCTAAAATGCGAGGAATATAAGTATTCTTCTTTTAATTACTATTTAAAACATAAAAGCGAGATTATTAATAAGGGAAATATTTCTGAAGAAGAATATAAAGATATTTGTGATTCAAATCATTGTACAAGAAATTTTTTAGATATAGACAGAAATATGAAAGAAGAGATTGAAGATGGTGTAAGAGAATTCTTATATAAAGAAAAAATAGAAACGAAAACTATTTTTTTAGATAGAAAGGTCTTTAAAAATATGATATATTTTTTAAAAATTGAAGAAAAAATAAGTTATACAGAAATATGTAAGTATTTTGAAATATCAAGAAATTTGATTAGTAATTTATAAAAAAGGCTTTAAATTTGTAAAAAAATATGGTATATATAAATAAGTGGGAAGGTGAGTGAATTTTTGCCCCGTCCCCAAAAGGGAGGTCAATATGGAAAAAATAATTTTAAAAATCGCAGAAGAATTAAATGTGAAAAATACACAAGTAGAAAATGCAGTAAAATTAATAGATGAAGGAAACACAATACCTTTTATTGCAAGATATAGAAAGGAAGTTACAGGTGGGCTTTCAGATGAGCAGCTAAGAGTTTTAGGAGAAAGACTCACTTATTTAAGAAATTTAGAGCAAAGAAAAGAAGAAGTTATAAAATCTATAGAGGAACAAGGAAAACTTACAGATGAAATTTTACAAGCTATTGCGGTTGCTCAAACTTTAGCTGATGTGGAAGATATTTATAGACCATATAAGCAAAAGAAAAAGACAAGAGCTACAGTTGCTAAAGCTAAAGGATTAGAGCCTTTAGCAGAAATAATAATAGAACAAAAAGAAACTACTCCAATTGAAGAAATTGCTAAGCAATATATAAATATAGATAAATTGTCTGAAGAAGATAAGAAAAATAAAGATAAAGTTGTGGCAACTGCAGAAGATGCTATTCAAGGTGCACTAGATATAATTGCTGAAAATATTTCAGATAATGCAGATTACAGAAAAAAGATTAAAAAGATTTGCTATAGAGAAGGAATGCTTACAACAACTGCTGCTAAGCCTGATGAAAAGTCTAATTATGAAATGTATTATGATTATAGTGAATTAGTTTGTAGAATTCCTAGTCACAGAATTTTGGCTATAAATAGGGGAGAAAAGGAAGAGTTTTTAAAAGTTAAATTAGAAAAAAAAGAAGAAAAAATTCTTTTCTTTATAGAAAAAGACTTGATTAAAGGCGAAACTCAATTTACTGGGATGCTTAAAGACACTATTTTAGACAGCTTCAAAAGATTAATTGAGCCATCTATAGATAGAGAAATCCGTTCAGATTTAACAGAAAAAGCTGAAGAAAAGGCAATAAAAGTATTTGGCAAAAATGCAAAACAACTTCTTTTAGGTGCTCCAATTAAAGGGAAAACTGTTATGGGATTTGACCCTGCATATAGAACAGGCTGTAAAATTGCAGTTATTGATGAAACTGGAAAGGTTTTAGATTATACAACAGTTTATCCAACAGAACCACAAAATGATACAGAAGGTGCAAAAAAAGAACTTTTAAAACTTATAAATAAAGATCAAATTGATATGATTGCAATTGGAAATGGTACAGCTTCACGTGAATCTGAAATGTTTGTGGCAGATATGATTAAAGAAGCTGGAAGAGAAGTTCAATATGTAATTGTAAGTGAAGCAGGTGCATCTGTTTACTCAGCATCAAAACTTGCAACAGAAGAATATCCAGATATAAATGTTTCTATAAGAGGAGCAATATCTATAGCAAGAAGACTTCAAGACCCATTAGCAGAACTAGTTAAAATAGATCCTAAAGCAATTGGAGTCGGACAATATCAACATGATGTAAATCAAAAAAAATTATCTGAAAGTCTTACAGGAGTTGTAGAAGATGCGGTAAACGCAGTTGGAGTAGATGTAAATACAGCAACGCCATCATTACTTTCGTATGTTTCAGGAATCAATTCATCAATTGCAAAAAATATTGTAAAATATAGAGATGAAAATGGAAAACTTAAAAATAGAAAACAATTATTAAAAGTTCCAAAACTTGGAAAAGTTGCATTTGAACAATGTGCTGGATTTTTAAGAATCGCCGACGGAGACAATCCTTTGGAAGTTACGGCTGTTCACCCAGAAAGCTATGAAGCTACAGAAAAACTTTTAGATAAAATAGGATTTAAAAAAGATGATTTAAGAAACAAAGAAAAAGTTAATTCATTAAGAGAACACTTAAAAAGCGTAAACATCAAAGAAATGGCAAAAGAGCTTGAAATAGGAGAGATGACTTTAACAGACATTATAGAAGAACTTTCAAAACCTGGAAGAGACCCAAGAGATGAGATGCCAAAACCTATTTTAAGACAAGATGTTTTAAAATTTGAAGATTTAAAAGAAGGCATGATTTTAACTGGAACTGTTAGAAATGTTATTGATTTTGGATGTTTCGTAGACATTGGAGTTAAATATGATGGATTAGTACATATTTCCGAAATGAGTGAAAAATATATCAAAAATCCATCAGAAGTTGTATCTGTAGGTGATATTGTTAAAGTTAAAGTAATAAAAATTGATACAGAAAGACATAAAGTAGGACTTTCTATGAAAGTCTAGGTGGATTTTTGGGACGGAAAAAAAGAGTTCAATATTTTTCATATTATATTATAATAAGCAAAAAATAAACAAAGCAAATTTGCTCTGTTTATTTTTTATTTTACACTTCAACATTTCTGTTCGATACTGCCTCATAGAAGCATACAATACTTACGTTCATATAAGCTGTTAACCAAAAAGATCCAATTCCTAATGTAAATATAGTAAGTATTGCCCAACCAATAAATGAAAGAGATAATACAAATAAGTTTCCTTTATTTCCTTTCATAAGTTCTTGGCTTAGGTTACAAGCATCTTTTCCTGATATACTTTCATCATCATAAGCAATGAATGGTGTAAGAGAAAGTGAAAGTGACTTTATTGCAATATAAATTATACAAGCGAAATATAAAACAAATACTAAAATCATCATCAAGGCTGTAAAAATACCATTAGATTTTTTTTCTGCAACTGTTGCAATTGCAGATGTTTCTCTTCTAGCATTTTCAAGATTGCTTTTGGCTTGTTGCATAGTTCTATAGTTTGAAGATGTTGGATTTCTAGAATAATCTTGTGTAGCTTCAAGGTATGATAATTCTGCTCTTTCTATAATGGTAGCTCTATCTACGCTTTCTCTAGCTTTTGAAGTTTTTGATAGTATACTATTTGCGGAATTAAAAGAAATAGTAATTCCTAATATTATTATAAATAAAATTAAAACAATAAAAGGTACGATCATTTTTAAAAATGTATTCCATGCTATAGACCATGCTCTTGAAAAATTGTTAAATCCAATTTTTAAAAATCCAAAAGAATCTATATCTTCGCCTCTTTTTAATTTTACAAATGATATTATAAAACCATAAGAAATTGGAACTGAAATTATAAAAAATACTATTTGATATGCTAAACTTAAAGCTGCATTGTTTTTTAGACCTGTACCTATTAATTCTAATATCCATTCTACAATAAAATAGCAAAATGCTATTAATGCACCTTTATTCCATCTTCCTGCTAAATGTTTACGTGCTTCAGCTCTTGTTCCAGTAGCTGTCATCATAAGTAATCCCTCCTTTCTATCATATGTTTATAAATAAAAAAACGCTAAGGCTTTTATTATTTAACAAATCTAAATGTTCTAAGTCTTATTATTAGAATTATAAATTTTATTTTTTAAAATATTCAAAAATACTTCTGCAATTTCAGGATCAAACTGAGTTCCCTTATTTTTTTCGATTTCGGTAATTACTTTGTCTACTGGCAAAGAATCTCTATATACACGTCGTGATGTCATAGCATCATAAGCATCTGCAACAGCAGTAATTCTAGCTAGATAGGGGATATTTTCACCCTTAAGACCTTCTGGATAGCCTTTACCATCAAATCTTTCATGGTGATATTTTACAATTGGGATAATTTCTTTAAAAATACTTGAATTCGATAAGATCTTAGCACCAATAATAGGGTGTTGTTTTATTTCAGAATATTCATCATCAGTAAGTTTTCCACTTTTTTGCAATATACTATCTGGAATGCCAATTTTTCCTACATCATGGAAAAGTCCACCTATTCGAAGACGTGAAATATCATCATCAGAAAGTCCTAATTTTTCTCCAATTAGTATAGAATATTCAGAGACTCTGTTTGAGTGACCTCTAGTATACAAGTCTTTGGCTTCTACTGTGTACTGTATTGTTTGTATGGTTTCAACATAAGTATTTTCAAGTTTTTCAGTCAAATTTTTTTTATGCTCTTCAAGTTCAGTTGTATATTTTATATGCTGAGTTATATCTTTAAAAAGAAATAATACGCCTATTATATCTTTATTTAAAGCAATTGGTGTTACTTCGATTTGGAAAGTTTTTTGAAGCCCGCCAAAAGTATGCTCAAAATTTATAGGTTTGTTTTCTTTTTTGACTTTTTTTGAAAATTCGAGTATTTTTTCTATGTCTGAATCTGAAGTTTGTATTTCTTTTAAAAATGTTTTTAAATTCATATTTTTAAGATTATTACTATCTATATTGAAGGTTTTTGTAAAAGTTTCATTAAAATCAGTTATATTGTTGTTTTTGCCAAGAACAATGTAGCTATCTGACATTTGGTTTACAACTAATTGAAGTGCTATAGGAGAGGGTAGCTGATTTTCTTTTTTAGTTTTACTTAAACTAATTATTGTTATTATGTAGAAAAAAGTAATAATTGTAAATATTGTTAAATATATTGTCATATTTTGTCTCCTTTTTTGTACACATTATATTACTTATTTTGTTGTATTGCAATATTTTTGATTAAAAATAATAAATTTGAGTATAATAAAAAAGGTGATAATATTGAAAAATAGGAAAAAAATACAAATATTAAAAACAATTATAACTACTGCAATAGTATTATTAAGTTCAACTGGATTATATTATGTGTATAGAATGTACCAAAATATAGAAATTGTAGATAATTATGAAGCAGAAAAGACGAGGTTATCCACAATAAATGAACAAAATGTGGAAAATATATATGAAAAAGATGTTTCTACTGCAGATATAATTGAAAATGTTTCAAAAAGTGTTTGTGGGATCTCCAAACTTTCAAATGCTGGAGGTTCTATTTTATCTATGGCAACGGAAACCGAGTTAGGTTTAGGGACAGGAATTATTGTATCAAGTAATGGATATATTTTAAGTAATAGTCATGTAACTGGAGAAAAATTTAGTACATGTTATGTTACTATTGAAGATAAAGATACATATACAGGTAAGGTTGTATGGTCAGATTCTGAGTTGGATTTATCTTTAACTAAAATTAAAGCTAGTAACCTTGTTCCAGCAAGTATAGGTGGTTCTGAAAAAATTAGAGTAGGAGAAACTGTATATGCAATTGGAAATCCTATAGGGCATCAATTTAGAAGAACAGTAACATCAGGAATTATTAGTGCTTTAAATAGAACTATCAAATTACAAGAAAATGATAAAGATGTATATATGTCTGATTTAATACAGACAGATGCTACAATAAATCCAGGTAATAGTGGAGGACCTTTGATAAATATAAAAGGGGAAGTAATCGGAATAAATTCTGTAAAAATTACTTCTGCAGAAGGAATTGGTTTTTCAATTCCTATTGATGTGGTAAAACCTGTAATGGAAAGCTTTTTGGCAAGAGGAAGTTTTGAAGAAGCAAATTTAGGACTTTTTGTGTATGATGAGTCTATATCGAAATATTTAAATTTAAAAAATAGATTTTCTTCTGGAATTTGTATTGCACAAATAGTAAAAGGTGGACCTACAGATGGCAAAGGTCTAAAAGAAGGAGATATTGTTACAAAAATAGATGAAAAATTTTTGAATACAATTAATGATTTAAGACAATATATTTATACAAAAAAGCCTGGAGATAAAGTAGTATTAAATATTAATAAGGGAAAATATACAAAAGAAATTGAAGTTATATTGGGAAAAAAATAATGTGGCTAGATTAAATTGTGACGAATTGTGCAAATATATAAAAATGTACGTATTAATTTATATTTAATACGTACATTTTAACGTCTTATTTTAAATCTTTTATCATTTTAGCCATTTGTAATACAACTTCCAATTTTTCTGTTGAAAGTTCTGAAAGCTTTTCTGAAACTTCAATTTCTTTTTTTACTCTCGGATTAGTAACAAATTCTTTGTAGAATAAGTTTGGAGTAATTCCTAAAATATTTATGTATTTTGCTAAAGTTTCTTTACTAATTCCACCAATTCCTGTTTCAACTCTTGAAACATATTTTTCAGAAATCCCTAATTTTTCTGCCATATCTGCTTGAGTGTAATCCATTTTATTTCTATATTGTTTTAATATAGAACCAAAGGCTCTGTCCATTTCAGATTTTACTTCTGCGTTCATAATTACCTCCTAATATTGTTTTTATATAGTATACCATAATTTACATAATAATAAACTTACTAATAGTTAGAAAGTTAATTACTAGTTATAATATACTAAAATATTATATAAAAATATTAAATAAAGTATTTAATTTTAAAAAATTTTAGTATATAATTAAACTAACATTTTATGACCAAGTATGTTTACCTGATTATATTTTAATTATATAGTTAAAGAGGTGATTTGTAAATATGAATTTATCAAAGTCTAAATATTGTAGTGCCTTGGGGTGTACAAAAAAACTATGGATGGAAAAATACAAACCTGAAGAAGCTGTAATAAAAGCAAGAGATTCTGTTTTTAAAAATGGGATGGCAGTCGGTATTTTAGCAAAAGGATTATTTGGAAAATATGAAGATGTAGAATTTAATAAAGACCTAAATATAATGTTAGAAAAAACGAAGCAGTTATTGCAACAAAAGCCAAATATAATTACAGAGGCTTCATTTATGTATGAAAATAATTTTTGCAGTGTAGATATTTTAAAAAATTTTGAAGATGGAATTGAATTCTATGAAGTAAAAAGTGCTGCAAGTTTAAAAGATATTAATTTAGATGATGTGTCTTATCAATATTATGTTTTATCAAAATTAGGTTTTAATATAAAAAAAGCAAATTTAGTTTATATAAATAACAAATACGTTTTTCATGAGAAATTAGAGCTTGATAAACTTTTTATAATAGAAGATGTAACAGATATTGCTAAATCAAAATTAGATGAAATTGAAGCAAATATAAAAAACATAAATGAATATATGGATAAATACACAAAAGAAAATGAACCAGAACCAAATTTGGGGATGGCTTGTAGAAAACCGTATGTATGTGATTATTGGGAATATTGTACAAAAGATTTGCCAAAGCCAAATGTTTTTGATATTTTTAAAATGGAATGGACTAAAAAATTTGAATTATATAAAAATGGGAAGATAAGTTTTGAAGATTTGCAAAATGAAAAATTAAATGAAAAGTTTTTAGAACAAATAGATTTTGAGATTAATAAACTAGAGCCAAAAATTGAAAAAGAACCTATAAAAAATTTAATGGATTCTTTAAAATATCCGTTATATTTCTTGGATTTTGAAACTTTTGAATTTGCAATTCCTGAATATGAAGGAACTTGGCCTTATCAACAACTTCCTTTTCAATATTCGCTACACATTATTAAAGAAGAAAGTGCACAAATAGAACATAGAGAATTTTTAGCTGAGATAGATGATAGAGATTTTATAAGACATTTTGCAGAAAGTATGATAAAAGATATACCAGATAATGGAAGCATAATTATTTATAACAGTAGTTTTGAGCCTGTAAGAAACAGAGAACTTGCAAAAATGTTTCTTGATTTAGCAAAAGATTTAGAAAGAATAAATAGTAATATGGTTGATTTTATGCCACCATTTAGAAGAAGAGAATATTACATGAAAGAAATGAATGGATCATATTCAATTAAAGCAGTTTTACCAGCACTTTACCCAAATGACCCTGAACTAGATTATCACAAACTTCCTGTGGTGCATAATGGAGGTGAAGCTTCTGATACATTTTTAAGTTTAAGAAATAAAACAAAAGAAGAAGCTCAAAGAATACGAGAAGGACTACTAGAGTATTGTAAGTTAGATACTTATGCAATGGTTAAAATTTGGGAAAGATTTAAAGAGATTGTAGGAGATTAGATTTAACTACTAACAGGAGATTTGAATTGAACATATAGTAACAAAAAGAAAGGAAACGAAGATATGGAATTATATGAGAAAAATGGAAATATATTATACATATTAAATATATTAAAAAAATATAGTGATGAAGACCATAAATTATCAATTACAGATATAAGAAATAAGATAAATGAAATCTATGAAATAGATATTGACCCAAGAACAATTAGAAGAAATATCAATTTACTTAAGCAAAAATTTGGGTATGATATAAGTACATATAATGATAATAAAATAGGGTATTATATTACAAATGATCCAGAGACAGATTTTGAGCCAGGGGAGATTAGAGCTATAATAGATACTTTTAGTTATTCTACTTTTATAGAGCAAAGAATGGCGAAAGGAATAATAAAAAAGTGTAAAAATTTGCAAACTGTATATGAAAACGAAAAAATAAAAAATTATAGAATTTATTCTCCAAAAGGAAAAACAAATAATATAGAAGTAATAAAAAATATTGAAGACATTTCAAATAGTATTATTCATAAAAATAAAATTGAATTTGAATATTGGAAATATTGCATAGTTGGAAATAAAATAACAAAGCAAATTGTAAGTACCCCTAAAGTTTCACCTTATGCTTTGGTTTATGATAAGCAACAATTCTATATGCTTGGAATAAAAGAAGGAAATACAGAGCTTTATCATTATAGATTAGATAGAATAAAAAATTTAAACGAATTAGATGAAAAGGTCAAAATAAAGATGACAGAAAAAGATATAGAACATTATGCAGATAGCTCTGTAGAAGTGTTTAGTGGAGATGAAGTGGAAATTGAGGTAGAATGTAATGAATTTTTGCTTGGTGAAGTTATGGAAAAATTCGGAAAAAATATAGAAATAGAGCCAATAAATGAAAATACATTTAAAATGAAACTTAAAGCAAATCCACTTGGATTTAAACTTTGGACTATGAGAAATTTGGATTTGGTTACAGTAAAAAAGCCTGCAAGCCTTGTGAATAGTATAAAAGATGTGATTAAAGAAGCGGGGAAGAGGTATTAATAAATAATTAAAGAAACAGATCAAAGATACAATATGTGACCGAGCAACTTGTAAACCTCCTTAATTTACTATATAATTTAAAGGTAGTAATTAAGGAGGTTTTTTTATGTTAAAAGAGTATGAATTAAATGCAGAAGATGAAAAAATAATAGATGAACTAGATAATTTGTGTGGAGTTGTGCAAAATAAAGAAGTACTTAAAAATATGATAATATACAAAAAGTTGAGAAATAAAGGAGAAGTTGATTTTGGTAATTTTAATATAATTGTAAGAGATGATTCTTCTTATAATTTGTTAGATGGACTTCTAAAAGTTACTGGAAAAATTTTTTACAAATATAATATTATTCCAAATGATAGAATCTGTTATCTTGATAAATTGGTAAATAATAGAAAAGACTCACCATTTGAAAAGATTGCCGTAGTAGAAGATGGTATAATAGTTATAAATGACAGAAAATTAAGAATTAATTATATAGATAATTTAGAAGCAATAGAAAGAATAATGAAAATATATAATGATAAAGTTTTTGTTTTTGAAGATACAAATTGGTGTGAAGGAGAAACAGATGCAGAACTAGGCTTTTTAGCTAGTTGGAGAATGACTATAGAAAAAATATCTTTAGAAGACAAAATAATGTATTGTAGAAACATTTTTGATAAAAACAATTTAAAATATAAAAGGCAAGATATAAAAGAATTTTCAGATCAACCATTTTGGAAAATAAAAAATGAAGTTATGCAACTAATTGTAGAATGCAAAAGTAAAGATATAAAAATGGTTAGTAATGACATGTTAAAAAAGAAAAGTGGAAAAACTAACTCAAATGTATCAAAGAGAAAAAAATTTAGAAAAGAAAAACAAAAAACAACTGCAAAAGAAGAATTAGATAAGCTAATAGGGCTAAATGGTATAAAAGAAGAAGTTCAAAAAATATTGAACTATGTAAAATTAAATAAAGAACGTGGCAAAATGCCTACACTTCACATGTGTTTTAATGGAAACCCAGGAACTGGAAAAACAAGTGTAGCAAGAGTAATTGGAAAATTATTTGATGAGGAAAACATATTACCAGGAAATGGAGAATTTGTTGAGATACATGGTAGAGATCTAGTAGCAAAATATGTTGGATGGACAGCGCAAAAAGTACATGAAACAGTAGAAAAAGCAATTGGAGGAGTTTTGTTTATAGACGAAGCATATAGTTTAGTATCTAGTACAAGAGGAGGCTTTGAAGATGAAGCGATTGCAACACTTATAAAAGAAATGGAAGATCATAGAGATGAGATTTGTATTATTTTAGCAGGATATACAAATGAAATGAAAGAATTAATAAAATTAAACCCTGGATTTGAAAGTAGAATACAATTTACAATAGATTTTCCGGATTATAGCGCAAATGAATTAATGCAGATTTTTATGGGATTATGCAAAAAAGAAAAATATAAACTTACTACAAATTGTGAGGAAGTTTTGCTTAAAAATTTTGAAAAAGCAAGATTGCAAGAAGATTTCGGAAATGGTAGATATGTTAGAAATGTTTTTGAAAAAACAAAATTTGAACAATCTACAAGAATCGCAAATACTGATAGTAAAAACATAAATACGATTACTTCTAAAGATATTGTTTCTGCTTTGGAAAGTATGAATGTAGGGAGTGGTAAGAAAAAAAGGTTGATTGGGTTTTAGGAAGAGATTTGAATAAAAAAATTAAAATAAAATATTTACTTTTCCAAATTTTGTGATAAAATTATAATAAATAACTAATATTATATATTTAAAAATGGTTATATAATAGAAAAGGAGGAGAAATGGAAAAAGAGAAAGCGATTAATAATGGAATTAAAATAGAAGAAATGTGGGAAGGATTAGGAGGAAATTTTGACAATATTCAACAGATAATTTTTGAATTTATAGATAATAGTATTTCTAATTTAACAGGTATAAATTCAAAGTATTTGCAGAATAAACAGGTTAATATTATATTTAAGGTTAATGATGATAATGATATTTTAATACAAATAGAGGATACAGGTACAGGGATAAATAATTTAGATAATGCATTAAGTATAGGAAATAAAAAGTCTCAAGAAAGCCCTTTGAATGAACACGGTTTTGGGTTAAAACATGCATTAGCAGCTGCTGATAAGGAAAACAAAAATTGGAAAATATATACAAGGACTAAAGAAGATTTGGAAAATAATTCCTTTGAAGTAATAAATGCTCCATATCAAACAGAGAATTGGACTGCTAAAATAATAAATATTCAAGATTCAAATTGGCCTGGAAATTATAATGATACAGGTACTATTATTGAATTTAAAATTGATAAAGTGTTATTAAGTACATTAACAGAAGGTATACCTGGTGCAAACTATAATACATCATATGAAAGAATGATAGATTATTTTATTGAAGATACTGCTTTTACATATTCTAAAATTATTGAAGATAACAAATGTAAAATTAATGTAAAATTATTTGTTAATAATAGTTTAAGAAAAGACGAAAATGTAACAGCATTGTTGCCAAATTGGGAAGAAATATTTAAAGAAAATTCTGAAATATGTGATTTGGGAAATGGTAATGTAAAAATAAATTATATTTTTGGATCTATAAAATCAGGAGACAACATTAGATATTATAAAAGAAATATGTCATCTTCTGGAGTTGAAATCAGAATAAATGGAAGAGCATTAGCATATAATTTATTTTCTGAAATATGGAATAAAGCAAAACATAATAGTTATAATTATTTTTTAGGAATAATAGATGTAATTTCTGAAGACAAAAACAAATTACCAGAAACTAAAACATCAAAAAATTCATTTAAAACAAACGATAGTAAGTATGATGCTTTAATCAGATGGATAAAACAAAAATATCCAACTATTAAGGAAGTAGAAGAGTCTAATGATGAATATAATGAAGTTAAAATGTTTCAAAATCTTCAATCTAATTTAAAGGCATATAATAATTCAAATGATACAATAACAACAGAACAATATGTTTTTGAAGAAGATATGAAATTAAGAATTGATTTATATCATTGTAGTAATAATGAAATAACTATTTATGAAGGAAAAAAAATAAAGACTTCACCTAAAGACGTATATCAATTAAGAATGTATTGGGACGGATTAGTTTATGAAAAGATGAAACCTTCAAAAGGTGTTTTATTAGCTAATAATCATCCTGATTCTGTATATAGAATGGTTGAATATATTAATAAAATGAAAGATGCAAACGGAGATAATTATAATTTTATACTTAAAACATGGGAAGAATTAAATGTACCAGAAGAATAAAATTGTAGTGAAAAGGATTAAACTTTTTTTAAAATCAGGTCTAATTAATGTTTATACACTTTTATTGAGACTTGATTTTATTTATAAGAAGAAATAGATTGATTTCAAAAAAGCATTTACTTTTCTACAACTTATAATAAGATTGTAGAAAAAGAAGAACTTTTTAGATATTGATGAATGAAAGTACAGAAATTTAAAATAGTTTTTCTGTAAAGGAATATAATAATTGGGAAGGTGGTTATATGAAAAATGGAATATATGAAGAGATTATAAATAATAAAATTTTAAAGGAGATAAACAATGGAAATCTTATTGTAGGTAGAGAAAATTTAGATAGTGAAGATGCAAAAACATTTTTAACACAATATATTTCAGAAATAACAAAAACAGCTTTAGAATATTTAAGAGATGAAACTAAAGAAGCACAGGAATATTTAATAAAGCAAATAGAATTATGCAATGATATTATTGAACTCTTAAAACAAAAGTTAAATGAAGAAGAATTTGAGGAGTTAAAAATAGCCCAAAGTGCAGAAGTTTTAACATATGTTTATGACAAAATGAATTATACTTTGTTTGATAATCAGGTTATAAGACCAGAAAAATCTATTGCTAGAGCTTCCTTGTTTACAGGGGCAAAACTAGAGCCTAATTTACAGGAAGAAATGAAAAGAGAAATCTTTTCTTCAGATGAAATATACATGTTGGTTTCATTTATTAAATGGAGCGGATTAAGAAAGATATTAGAAGAGTTAAAATACTTTGCTGAGAGTGGAAAAAAAATAAAAATCATTACAACATCATATATGGAAGCTACAGATTTTAAAGCAATAGAAGAATTAGCTAAATTACCAAATACAGAAATTAAAATATCTTATGATACTAAAAGAACAAGATTACATGCTAAAGCGTATATTTTTAGAAGAGAAAATGGATTTACAACTGCTTATATAGGTTCTTCAAATATGTCAGATATAGCAATGACATCTGGACTAGAATGGAATGTTAAATTGTCTGAAAAAGAATCTTTTGAAATAATAGCTAAAATAAATGCAACATTTGAAACTTACTGGAACGATAGCACATTTGAAACTTTTGATAACAGTGAAAAGAGTAGAGAACATTTAAAAAATGCATTAAATAAGTCAAATAATAATAGAACTGATATGACATTTGAGTTAGATATAAAACCCTATACATATCAAAAGGAAATATTGGAAAATCTTGAAGCTGAAAGAAAAATTTTTGGAAGGTATAAAAATTTAATTGTTGCAGCTACTGGAGTTGGAAAGACGGTAATTTCAGCTTTTGATTATAAAAAATTTAGAGAAGAAAATCCAAGAGCTAGACTATTATATGTTGCACATAGAAAAGAAATATTGAAGAAAAGTAGAGATACTTTTAGATATATTTGTAAAGATTTGAATTTTGGAGAATTATTAGTTGAAAAGAATAAACCAGAATCAATTGAAAATTTATTTGTAAGTATACAAAGTTTAAATTCAACCAAATTAATAGAAAGAACTTCTCCAGATTTTTATGATTATATAGTTATAGATGAGGTTCATCATGGAGCTGCACAATCTTATAAAAAGATATTGGATTATTATAAACCAAAAGTATTATTAGGTTTAACTGCAACACCTGAAAGAATGGATGGAGAAGACATAACCAAATTTTTCGATAATAAAATGGCATATGAATTAAGATTACCTGAAGCAATTGACCACAAATTATTATGTCCGTTTCAATATTTTGGAGTGTCAGATTTTGTAGACTTATCAGATTTGAAGTGGACACGAGGAGGATATGAAGTCTCTGAATTAGAAAATGTATATGTATTTGATACTGAAAAAGCTAAAAGAAGAGCTAAAGATATAATAACAAACACTATAAAGTATGTAGACGATATAGAAAATGTGAAAGCTTTAGGATTTTGTGTTAGTATAAAACATGCCGAATTTATGGCAAATGAATTTAATAATTCTGGGATTCCGGCAATTGCATTAACAGGAAATAGTAATGATGAAATTAGGAAAAATGCTTCGAAAAAATTAGTAGATGGAAGCATAAAGGTAATCTTTACTGTTGATTTATTTAATGAGGGTATTGATATACCACAAATAAATACAATATTATTTTTAAGGCCAACAGAAAGTATAACTATATTTTTACAACAATTAGGTAGAGGATTAAGAATAGTAGATGGAAAAGAATGTTTGACAGTATTGGACTTTATAGGGCAGTCTAACAAAAATTACAAATTTGCAGATAAATATAGAGCATTAATAGGGAAAACAAAGAAATCAGTTGAAAGCTATGTAAAAGATGGATTTGTTTCATTACCTAAAGGATGTTTTATAAAATTGGAAAAGCAGGCAAAAGAATATGTTTTAAGAAATATAAAAGGATTAAAGAATAATAAAGATGCTTTAATTAATAAAATAAAAAATTTTGAAAATGATACAGGAGAAAAGTTAAATTTAAGGAATTTCTTAAAATATTATAATATTCCTTTGAACGAGTTTTATAACGGAAAAAGAACTTTTACAAGATTATGTGTAGAAGCTGAAATTATACAAGATATTAAATATGATAATGAGGAATTTCTATGTAAAAGGATAGTTAATTTATTGTCAATGGATTCTCCTAAATTAATTGAATTTGCAAGAAATTATATAAAAAATCCGAATATAGAACTTGATAAAGAGAAAACAATATTAAGGAATATGTTATATTATACATTTTATGTGAAAAATCCAGAAATAGAAGGAATAAAATCTATTAAAGAAGGAATAGAAAAGATTATAAGCAATAACCTTATAAAGAATGAAATATTAGATATATTAGATATTTTATATGAACAAATTAATTGTGTACCTATAAAGAATAGCTATGATTTTATATGTCCATTAGAAGTTCATTGCAAATATACACAAGCACAAATTTTGGCAGGGCTTGAATATTATAGAGAAGATTTTTATGGTCCATTAACTGAAGGAGTAATGTATCTTAAAGATAAAGATTTGGATGTTTTTTTCGTAACACTTAATAAATCGGAAAAGGATTTCTCTGAATTAACTTTGTATAAGGATTATGCAATAAGTGATAGTTTATTTCATTGGCAAAGCCAACATAGAGATACAGAAAAAAGTAAAAAAGTACAGAGATATATTCATAGTAATGGTAGAGTTTCTTTATTTGTCAGAGAGTATAAAACAATAGATGGAAACAAAAATGGCAAAGCCAGTCCATATATTTATTTGGGGGAATGTACACATGTAAGTCATAAGGGAAATAATCCGGTTAGTTTTATTTGGAGATTAAAAAATAAAATTCCAGGTAAATATCTATCTGAAGCAAATAATAATATTTTATAAAAGTTTTCTTAAAAATAAAGGATTTACAATAACCTCTTTACTTTTCCACAATTTGTGGTAAAATTGTGGAAAAGGAGGAACAAAAATGGATTTAACTGTAATTTTAGATAATAAAAAACTAAATATTAGAGCTTGTGCATTAATAATTCATAATAACAAACTACTTGTTCATAATAATGTAAATGAAAGTCATATGGCTTTAGTTGGTGGAAGAGTGAAAATTGGAGAAAGTTCAGAAGACACTTTAAAAAGAGAAATAAAAGAAGAAATGGGAAAAGAAATTGAAATTTTAGAATATGTTTCAACTATAGAAAACTTCTTTGATGCAGATGATATGCCATATCATGAGATAATGTTTGTTTACAGAGTTGATTTTAAAGATGATGCAGACAAAAAAATAATAGACTCAATAAAAAATATTGAAGGCGAAGATGAACTTAGATATGATTGGATTGATCTAGATAAAATAGAGCAATATCCATTAAAACCTCAAATATTAAAAAGAATGATTAAAAATAGATGTTTTTCTATACATGAAATAAATGATGATAGAAAATAAAGGTTATATAAAGTGATTTATAAGGAAAATACTGTTGACAAAAATGTAATTTAATAATATAATTCTTATCAGTGGGAATAACTGATTCCCTAAGAGATTTTTAATTAGGAGGTATATTATGAAATTATTACTTAAAAATGCAACAGTATTTTTTAACGGAAAATTTCAAAAAGCAGATGTTGAAGTACAAGACGAAAAAATTACAAAAATAGAAGAGAACATTGAATCTGTAGGATTCGATGTAGTTTATGATTTAAAAAATATGTATTTATTACCAGGTTTAGTAGATGTTCATACACATTTAAGAGAACCTGGTTTTATTTATAAGGAGACCATAAAAACAGGAAGTATGGCAGGGGCAAAAGGTGGATATACAAGTATTTGTGCAATGCCAAATTTAAATCCTGTTCCTGATTGTATGGAAAATTTACAACTTGAATTAGATGCTATAAAAAAAGATGCTGTTATAAATGTATACCCTTATGGTTCAATAACAAAAGGTGAAAAAGGCGAAGAACTTGCGGATTTTGAAAAGATGAAAGACTATGTATGTGCATTTTCAGATGATGGACATGGAGTTCAAAGTGAAGAAATGATGCTTAAAGCTATGGAAGAAGCTAAAAAATTAAACAAAATGATAGTAGCACATTGTGAAGATAATTCATTATTAAATGGTGGATATATACATGATGGAGAATATGCAAAAATTCATGGACATAAAGGGATTTGTTCTGAAAGTGAGTGGGGACCTATAAAAAGAGATATTGAATTATCAAGAAAAACTGGTTGTCATTATCATGTTTGCCATGTTTCTACAAAAGAAAGTGTTCATGCTATAAGACAAGCAAAAAAAGAAGGTGTAAATATTACTTGTGAAACAGGTCCACATTATTTAACTCTTACAGATATGGATTTACAAGAAGATGGAAGATTTAAAATGAATCCTCCAATAAGGTCTAAAGAAGATCAAGAAGAATTAATTAAAGGAATAAAAGATGGAACAATTGATTTAATTATTACAGACCATGCACCACACTCTAAAGAAGAAAAGTCAAAAGGTTTGCAAGGAAGCGCCATGGGAGTAGTAGGATTAGAGGTAGCATTCCCTGTTTTATATACAAACTTAGTCAAGAAAAACATTATCACATTGGAAGATTTAATTAATTTAATGAACACAAATGCAAGAAAAGTTTTTGGAATAGGAACAGAAATAAAGGTAGGAGAAACAGCAGATTTGACAGTTTATGATTTAAATGAAAAATATAATATAGATTCAAATACATTTGTTTCTATGGGTAGAGCTACACCTTTTGATGGAAACGAAGTTTTCGGAAAATGCAAATTAACTATTTGTGGCGGAAAAGAAGTATATAAAGATATGTAGGATATACATAGATGAATATATGAGTTTAATTTAAGGAGTGATTTATTTATGTACAAAAATGACATTTATGAAATTTTGGAAAATCAAATGCTTACAAAAGATGTATATAGAATGGTTTTAAAGGGGGATACACAATATATAAATAGGCCTGGACAATTTATAAACATAAAAATAGATGGGTGCTTTTTAAGAAGACCTATTTCGATTTCAGATTATGATGAAAATACTTTAACAATTATTTACAAGATATTCGGAAAAGGTACAGAGAAAATGTCTAAAATGAATATAGGTGAAAAACTAAATATTTTAACAGGACTTGGAAATGGATTTGACAAAAACTTAAGTGGAGATAGACCTCTTTTAATAGCTGGAGGAGTTGGAGTTCCACCTATGTATAGATTATGCAAAGAATTATTAAAAGATGGTAAAAAACCAATTATAGTTTTGGGATTTAATACAAAAGAAGAAATATTTTATGAAAATGAATTCAAAAACTTAGGTGTAGAAGTATATGTTTCAACAGTTGATGGAAGCTATGGAACAAAAGGATTTGTTACAAATATTATAAAAGAATTAGAAGATTACACATATTATTATGCATGTGGACCAATGCCAATGCTTAAAGCAGTTTATGATGAAGCACAATCAGATGGGGAGCTAAGTTTTGAAGAAAGAATGGGATGTGGATTTGGAGCATGTATGGGATGTTCTATAAAAACAAAAAATGGAACAAAAAGAGTTTGCAAAGAAGGTCCAGTCTTTAGAAAGGAGGAAATAATATGGTAAAAGATTTATCTGTTAATTTAAGTGGAGTAAAACTTGATAATCCTATTATTCCTGCTAGTGGTACATTTGGATTTGGATATGAATTCGCAGATTTTTATGACATAAATTGTTTAGGTTCAATTTCATTAAAAGGAACTACAAAAGATGAAAGATATGGAAACAACTTGCCACGTATTGCGGAATGTGAAAGAGGTCTTATAAATTCTATTGGACTTCAAAATCCAGGAATAGATAAAGTTATTTCTGAAGAATTACCAAAGATTAGAAAGGTTTTTAAAAAACCGCTAATAGCTAATATAAGTGGATTTTCTATAGAAGAATATGTATATAATTGTGAAAAAATAGACAAAGAAGAACAAATAGAAATAATAGAATTAAACATTAGTTGTCCAAATGTTAATCATGGAGGAATGGCATTTGGAACATCTCCAAAAGCCGCAAAAGAAGTTACAGAAGCTGTAAAAAAAGTAACTACAAAACCTGTATATGTTAAATTAACACCTAATGTAACAAATATAGTAGAAATTGCAAGAGCTTGTGAAGATGGAGGAGCAGACGGAATTGTTTTAATTAACACTTTACTTGGAATGAGAATTAATCTGAAAACCAGAAAACCTGTAATTGCCAATAAAATGGGAGGTTTCTCAGGACCTGCAATATTTCCAGTAGCACTTAGAATGGTGTATCAAGTTTATGATGCAGTAAAAATTCCGATTATAGGAGTAGGAGGAATTGAGAAAGCAGAAGATGTAATAGAGATGATGCTTGCAGGAGCAACTGCAGTTGAAGTTGGCGCAGCAAATTTAGTAAATCCTTATGCATGTAAAGAAATAATTGAAGATTTACCAAAAACAATGGAAAAATATAAAATTGAGAAATTAAGTGATATAATAGGAAAAGCACATTAAAAAATAAATATTTGAAGAGATATAAGAGTTTATAATATAAAGCGGAAAGGAGTTTTTATATGGGAAAAGCAGTTATAATTGCATGTGATTTTAAAGATAAAGAAGAAACTTTAAATTTTTTAAATAAATTTGCAAATGAGCAGCTTTATCTAAAAATTGGAATGGAATTATTTTATTCAGAAGGGCCAGAAATAGTAAGGGAAATAAAGAAAAGAGGACACAAAATCTTTTTAGACTTAAAATTGCATGATATACCAAATACAGTAGAAAAAGCAATGAAATCTTTAGCAAACCTAGATGTAGATATGACAAATGTACATGCATCAGGTACAATAAAAATGATGGAAGCAGGATTAAGAGGACTTACAAAAGAAGATGGAACAAGACCAATTTTAATTGCTGTAACACAGCTTACATCAACAAGTCAAGAAGCTATGGAAAATGATTTGCTTATAAAAGAAAATATTGAAGATGTAGTTATGCATTATGCAGAAAATGCTAAAAAAGCAGGATTAAATGGAGTTGTATGTTCACCACTTGAAGTACAAGCTGTTAAAAACAGATGTGGAAAAGAATTCTTAACAATAACTCCAGGAATAAGGTTTAGCACAGAGTCAAAAGATGATCAATCAAGAATTACAACACCTGCAAAAGCAAAAGAATTGGGATCAGACTATATTGTAGTTGGAAGACCAATTACTAGAGCAGAAAACCCGGTTGAGGCTTATAGGAAATGTGTAGAAGAGTTTTGTGATTAAATCAATTTTATTCCAACGGCAAATTTCCAAATAAAATAATATTTAATGAAAGTAGAGGAAAATAGTATGGAAAATTTATCAAAAAAAATAGCAAAAAGTTTATTAGAAATAGAAGCGGTTTTTTTAAAACCAGATGACCCATTTACATGGGCAAGTGGAATAAAAAGTCCAATATATTGTGATAACAGATTAACACTTTCAGCTCCAAAGGTAAGAGATGAAGTGGAAAATGGTTTAGCTCAAGTTATAAAAGAGAATTACCCAGAAGTAGAGGTTATTATGGGAACAAGTACAGCTGGAATTGCACATGCTGCAATTACTGCAGATATATTAAAATTACCAATGGGCTATGTTAGAGGAAGCAGCAAAGATCATGGAAGAAAAAATCAAATAGAAGGAAAACTAGAAAAAGGACAAAAAGTAGTTGTAATTGAAGATTTAATTTCAACAGGTGGAAGCGTTATAGATGTAGTAAATGTTTTAAGAGAAGCAGGTGCAGAAGTTCTTGGAATTGCAAGTATTTTTACATATAATATGCAAAAAAGCAAAGACAGATTACAAGAAGCAAATGTAAAAAATGTAAGCTTATCTAATTTTGACACTTTAGTAGAAGTTGCAGCTGATGAAGGATATATTAAACAAGAAGATATACAAAGATTAATAAAATTTAGAAATAATCCAAGTGATGAGAGTTGGAGAGATTAATTAGAAAAATGTTATTATAATAAAAAAAGTGTGAAAAAAGATTTTTAATAGAAAAATCTTTTTTCACACTTTTATATTTAATGTATTAGATGATTAATAGAAAAAAGATTAAATGTATTCAATAGGAATCATATAATTATTGTCATCAATGGAGTGTATGTCTTTTGTTAAGCACAGAACGATTCCGTTAGGTGATTTCATTTCGAATTTATTAATAACATTAAAGTTTTTTATAGAATCTTTTCCAGGGTTGGCTCCTTTTTTTATTTCTACTGGATATATATTATCTTCATGAATAACTAACAAATCAATTTCTTTTCCATTATTATCTCTATAATAGTATAAATGTTTTCTAGGATCTCGTTGATTATTTGCATAACTTTTTACAATTTCTGAAATAATATAAGTTTCGAAAATTTGACCACTATAACTACTTCTTTGCAAAGTTTCACTGCTTACATATCCAGTTAAATAACAAGCAAGCCCTGTATCCATAAAGTAAATTTTAGGTCTTTTTATAATTCTAGAAACATTATTGTTCATATGAGGTTGTAAAAGGAATATTATATAAGTATTACTTAAAACACCAGTCCATTTGGATATTGTCTCAGAGTCAACACCAACATCCTTTGCTATATCAGATGCATTGAATTCTTGACCTGTTCTAGAGGCTAAACTAGATATAAATTTCATAAATTTTGTTTCATCTTGAATATTTATTATTTTTCTAACATCTCTTTCTATATATGTTCTTAGATAAGAAGAGAAAAATGCTTCGAGACTTATATTATTATTTTTATATAGTTCAGGGTAACTTCCTTTAAATATTCTCTCAAAAATATTATCCATATATTCATATTTTAAAGGTTGCTTATTTTTTATAATATTTATATCAGGAACAAATATATCTTCTTTTAAATTATATATTTCTCTAGTAGACAATGGATATAAATCAATAATTCCAACTCTTCCTGCAAGAGATTCTGTAACATTTTCAATTGTTTCAAATATTTGGGAACCTGTAAGATAATATAAAGTGCCTACTTCTTTACCATCACCAAACATTTCGTTTTTTCTTGCATCATCAATTTTAATTTTTATATATGATAGTAAGTTAGGAGCATATTGAAATTCATCAATAATAAGTGGTACACCATGTTCTCTTAAAAATCCTTCAGGATCTTCTGTTGCTCTTAATCGTTCATTTATATCGTCTAAACTAACTTCATTTACTTTTTGTTTTTTATCATTAGTAATATATTGTAATACTGTACTTTTCCCAGATTGTCTTGAACCTGTAACTAAAATAGATGGAAAATTACCATACATTTCATTTAATTTTGATTCTATTGTTCTATGAATATAATTATTAGACATAATTTACCTCTATTATATTTTTATACAAATTCCGAATCAAAATCGAAATTTGTATAAATTATAACATAATTATTTATAATATGCAATACATTATATAAAATTATTATATGAAAAAAAGTTAAATTTATTTTTAAATAAAAAAATATCATAAAATATTTTGAGATTACCTTTTAATTTTTATAAATTTATTATATAATTAATAAAATAAGTTTTTGGAGTAAATAGGAGGCAAAGATTATGATAGAAATTAAAAATGTAACCAAAAAATATGGAAATAATATTGCACTTAAAGATGTTTCATTTACAGTTAATGATGGAGAAATATTTGCTTTTATAGGGCATAATGGTGCAGGAAAAACAACACTAATAAAAGCTATAGTTGGGATTCATAAATTTGATGAAGGAGATATTTTAATCAATGGTAAATCTATAAAACTAGATCCTGTATCATGCAAAAAAGAAATGGCATTTGTTCCAGATAATCCAGAATTATATGAGCAGATGAAAGCAATAGATTTTATCAATTTTATATGTGATATTTATGAAGTTCCACAAGATATAAGAGAAAAAAATATAAAAAAATATGCTAAATTATTTGAGATAGAAAACAACTTAAATGATACAATAGAATCTTTCTCACATGGTATGAAACAGAAAATAGCACTTATTTCAGCACTTGCACATGACCCAAAAATATTAATTATGGATGAACCATTTGTAGGGTTAGATCCAAAGGCTGTTTTTGATGTTAAAGAAATAATGAATGAGATGATTAAAGAAGGAAAAATAGTGTTTTTCTCAACACACATATTAGATGTGGCTGAAAAACTTTGCTCTAGAGTTGCTATTATAAAAAAAGGTGAATTAGTTAAAGTTGGAAATATGAAAGAGATAAAAGGCGACGAATCTTTAGAGAAGGTCTTTCTAGAATTAGAGGGAGAGTAGTTTTTAAGAAAATGATGTGCAGAAACTCCTTATATGGATTTTGAATTTGAACAAATTGATAAACACAGGACTTATGTGTATTGTAAAGTAAAGTGAGAAAGGGATGGTATTTATGAAGAAACTTTTTTCTCTTGTTAGAGCTAGTATGACAGAAGGAATGAATATATTTAAAATAAGCACAAAAAAGAAAAATACTTTTACAAAAATAGGACTGCCAATCATTATAACACTAATAATAATGGCAATGATGTACTCTTATTCAAAAGTAATAATGGATGAATTAGCTCCTGTAAAAATGGAATTTGTTTTACTAACAATATTTATCCTCTTTACATCTATTATGAGTTTAGTTGAGGGGATTTATAAATCTGGAAACTTACTATTTAATTGTAAAGATGATAATTTGCTATTTTCACTTCCAATCAAAAAAAACACTGTATTATTTTTAAGAGTATTTAAGTTTTATGTTTTTGAATTATTGTATAATTCTTTGTTTTTACTGCCAGCAATGATTGTATATGCAGTTTATGTAAAACCAAATGCTACATACTATATAGCTTCAATTATAGGGCTACTAGTGTTTCCGATTGTACCAATATTAATTTCATGTATTTTAGGAACATTTATTACATTTGTGGCTTCAAAATTTAAAGGAAAAAATATAGCTCAAACAGTAATAACAGTTATTTTCTTATTAGGAATTATGTATTTTTCTTATAATTCTGAAATGCTGATAACAAATATAGCAAAAAATGCATCGAGCATAAATGATTTTATTACAAAAATTTATTATCCAGCAGGAAAATATATTGAGCTTATAACAGAATTTGAAATTACACAGTTATTAGAATTTATTGTTGTTAATGTTGCTCTATTTATTGTTACAATATTTTTAATAGGCAAAGTTTATTTTAACATAAATTCTAATGTAAAATCTATTAAGATAAATAGAACAAACAAAAATTATAAAATAAAAACTTTAGCACCAATGAAAGCACTTATAAAAAAGGAGTTTAGTAGATTTATAAATTCACCTGTATTTGTTACAAATGCTGGTTTTGGATTAGTGCTATTTATTGTAGGAAGTATTTTAATAACAATAAAATTTGATAGTATTTTAGAGATGTTAACAAAAAATGGAGCAAGCTTTAGTTTAGAATATATAAAAACATGTATTCCAGCGATGTTTTTAGGATTTATTTGTTTTACAAGTTTTATGACATCAATTACAAGTTCTATGATTTCATTAGAAGGAAGATCATTTAGCATTTTGAAAAGTTTGCCACTAAAACCATATAAAATTGTACAATCAAAAGTATTAACAGCAATCTTGATAATGATTCCTTGTATATTGATTGGAGATATAATTGTTTTTATAAAATTTAGGTTTGATTTGTTAAGCATAATCATAACATTATATGCTTCTATTTTGCTCCCTCTAATAGCTGAAACAGTTGGAATTATTGTGAATCTTAAATATCCTAGAATGGATGCAAAAAATGATACTGAAGTTGTAAAACAAAGTATGAGCTCATCTATAAGTGTTTTTATGGGCATGGCAATGATTGGAATAACTTTATTTTTACTATTTAAAGTTTTAGAGGCAAATATTTCAAATAATATGATAATGCTTGGTTTTATAGTTGTTTATACTATTATTTATTCAGGCTTAGTGTTACTACTTCATAAAACTTGTGATAAGAGCTTTGAGAGGATAGAGGTGTAAGAATGAAAGTTTTAAGTTTAATTGAACCATGGGCAACCCTTATTAAAGAAGGAAAAAAGGTCATTGAAACAAGAAGTTGGAAAACATCTTATAGAGGTGAACTTTATATCCATGCGAGTAACAAAAAAATTAAAAGGAGTGATGAACACACAAGTGAATTACTTAAGTTAATTCCTAATGTTTCTATGGGATATGGTAACATTATATGCAAATGCAAATTAGTAGATTGTGTATATATGGATCAGGAGTTTTTAGACAAAATTCAGAAAGACAAGCAGGAATTCTTATGTGGAGAATATAGTATAGGAAGATATGCTTGGATTTTGGAAGATGTAGAAATTCTTGATAAACCAATACCAGCCAAGGGACATTTGAACATTTGGAATTATGATTCCGCTGATTAGCAGAAAGGAGTACGCAAGATGAAAATCATTCAGCTGAGGGAATTTGAAAGAATCCAAGAAGGATTGCGGAGTTTGACACAGGAATTCATTGGAGAGTATCCATATTATTCAACATGGATTCAGAAGAATGAAGCAACATTTAGAGATGGAACGAGAGTTGTTTATGAACTTAATGACAATGAAAAAACAGTGGGATACATGATGATTCATTTTTCTACAGCTAAATGTGCAAAGATTAATGGTATCTATGTATTCCCTGATTGTCAGAAAAAAGAAACTTTGATGAGATGTATGCTCTTGCAGGGCAGCTTTTTAATTGCAATTGGAGAAACAGGATTAGATTATCATTTTGATTATCCTGTTGAATTACAAAAAAATATTTTTTAGAACAGATTAAATTAGCTAATAAATATGAATTACCTATAATAATACATTCAAGAGAGTCACAAGAAGATGTCTACAAAATTCTAAAAGAAAATGTGGTAAAAAAAGCAGGAATAATGCACTGTTATTCTGGAACTCCAGAAATGTCAAAAAAGTTTATTGAAATGGGTTATTATTTGGGAGTTGGGGGTCCTGTTACAAGATATAAAGACGTGGAAGAAACTGTTAGGATTACTTCTATAGATAAAATTGTTATAGAAACAGATAGTCCAGTATTACCACCAAAACCTTTTGAAAAACACTCAAGAAACAATTCGTTGTATCTAAATTACATTGTGAAAAAAATTGCAGAGATTAAAGGAATATCAGAGGAAGAAGTTGCAGAAAAGACAACAGAAAATGCATATAAAGTATATGGAATTAATAAGAGAAATGTTTAACGGAAATGAGGTAATAAAAATGGTAGATTTAAAGAAATTACAAAAAGAAATATATCAAAATAAAGTTGATAAAGGATTTAATATAACAGATGTTAATAAAGAATTCTGTTTAACATACGGAGAAGTAGCAGAAGCATACGAAGCTTGGAGAAAAAAGAAAGATGATTTAGGCGAAGAATTAGCTGATGTAGCAATATACTTATTAGGATTATCAGAAATATTAGGAATAGATTTAGAAGATGAAATACAGAAAAAAGTTTATAAAAACTCAAAAAGAGAATATAAAGTTATTGATGGTGTTAATACAAGAACAAAAGAATTTGATGAAGAAACTGAAAGATAATCTCACCGACAAATTACAATTTGTGAATGAGTTAAATATAATAAAATTGAAAGATCGTTAAAAAAATATGATATAATTAAAGAATAACAAGAAATAAAAGAGGAGTAAATATGAAAAAGATATTATTCGTTATTTTTGTCATTTTAGTATTTATCATTCTAGCAGTTACATTTAATAAATATAAAAATAATAAATCTATACAAGTTGATGAAACTAAAAATGTTAGTGAGGAAAATTTAACATTAAAAGAAAGTACTAATATAAATAAAACATTATCAAATGAGACTACAGAAAAGAATACAGATAGAAAAGAATTAAATGAAAAAGAATTGAATGAAAAAGAATTGAATGAAAATAAAAATGAAAGTAACAAAGAAAAGGAAATAAAAAAAGATTCAGAAAAAAAGAAGACAATTGTTATAGATCCTGGACATCAAGCAAAAGGAGATCCATCTAAAGAACCTATAGGACCAGGTGCATCAGAAACAAAGGCAAAAGTTACAACTGGTGCAACAGGAATTTATACAAAACAAAAGGAATCTGAACTAGCTCTTAAAGTCGCATTATTATTAGAAAAAGAGTTAAAACAAGAAGGATATAATGTAATAATGACAAGAAAAACAAACAACATAAATATTAGTAATAGTCAAAGAGCAAAAATTGCAAACAATGCAAAAGCAGATGCTTTTATAAGAATACATGCAGATTCTTATGATGATTCTAAAGTAAATCGGAATATCTACATTATGCCAAACTTCTAAAAATAAATACAATGGAAATATAGCAGAAAAAAGCTATAAATTATCAAAGAGTATTTTAGATAATGTGTGTAAAACTACGGGAGCAAAAAATAGAGGTGTTACAAGAACAGATACAATGAGTGGAATTAATTGGAGTAAAGTGCCTGTAACTATAATCGAAATGGGATTTTTGAGTAATGAAAAAGAAGATAAATTACTTGCTTCAGAAAATTATCAAAATAAAATAGTTCAAGGAATGGTGAATGGAATTAATGAGTATTTAAAATAGAAAGGGATATTTGATTAATACTGTTTAAGTAGATGATTTAAAAGGTATAAAAATTTATACCTTTTATTTTTTGTATATAAGAAAACCACGTGCTACGCGCGTGGTTCAAAAAAAGCGA
>CAMMZC010000004.1 GCA_946529215.1 uncultured Clostridia bacterium | reverse complement strand
TTGAATCACTATTTTTCTATACCTAATTTTGTTTCACATCAATTGTAACACTACAAATATTTGATTTTCCTTATTTTTTTATATATAATAGTAGTAATTAATACTCTAAAACATTTATTATACAAAATAAAGAAACATAAAGTTTGAAAAATGAATTGGTAATAAAAAAAAATTCTAATCAAATTTTGTGGTTTGAAGTAAAGGAATGTGAACAATGACAAAAAATGAAATAAGTAATTTAATTAAAATATTGAAAAAAACATATGCTGATGCAAAATGTAGCTTAGATTTCGAAACTCCATTTCAGTTAGTTGTTGCGGTAATGCTTTCTGCACAATGTACTGATGAAAGAGTAAACATAACTACTCCTACCCTATTCAAAAAATGTAAAACTATTGAGGACTTTGCAAATATTGATATTAAAGAATTGGAAGATTTAATTCACCCTTGCGGATTTTATAGAAATAAAGCAGCAAATATTAAAAAATGTGCAAAACAAATTTTAGAAGACTTTGGTGGAAAAGTACCTCAAGATATGGATAGCCTTTTAAAGCTTGCAGGTGTTGGGAGAAAAAGTGCAAATGTTATTCTTTTAGAAGTATTTGGAATATCAACAGGTATTGCAGTTGATACTCATTGCAAAAGAATATCTAATAGAATTGGACTTTCAAACAATTCTGACCCTTCAAAAATTGAACAAGATTTATTAAAACAAATTGATAAGAAATACTTAAAAGATGTAAATCACCTTTTTATTTGGCATGGAAGATATACTTGCACAGCAAGAAAACCTAAGTGCGAGAAGTGTGCAATTAAAGAAGTTTGTGAGTTCTATAACAATATTTCATAATAATTCTCATTACGAATTTTTTCCGTATATGGAACTTTTTCGTAATGATTTTGTTTTAAAATATTTTATACTTTAAATTTGTACTTTAAATTCTTCATATTTATTAAATAAGCTTAACGTACTCACATTACTAATTTTTTCTTTTGGAATTAAATACATTGATTTTGTCTCAGTTAAAATAAATATTAAATCTATATTTGTTTCTATAATAGTTTTATATGTTTTTCCACTAGTACCTCCGCAGCTTTTTAAAGCTACTTGATAATTTCCACCTTTTCCAATGCAACCTGTTGCCTTTACTTGTACTCTTTGTAATTTATTTTCTTTTTCAACTATTAAGTCATAATCTTGTGTATCATTTAAAGGAATAGAAACAACATATCCATTAGTCGAAAAATACGCAATTGCCATTCCTAAGCCACTATTGCCTTTCTCTTTATTTGTTAAAAAATTCATATTCTCGCCTCGCTTCAAGAATTTTTGTTCGTGTAGAAGTATAAAAATAAAATACAAGTTTCCTTGTATTTTGGTGGGCAGGGTTGGATTCGAACCAACGTACGCTCTCGCGGCCAGATTTCTTACTACTATAGTTTTCACTACCATTTTATAAATGTTTGTAGTCTGGACTTTCTCTTTATCTTTTTCGAGATACCAGGTATAAAGTCTCTACACTCGGAATTACTTCCTAGCTCGGGATTATCATCAGCCTAGCTGTTAAGACTTCCCCGAATTAGCCTAGTTATCATCATATAATCACTTATATGAGCTGCAATTTAAGGTCTTTAAAACCTAAAGACTACAGTCTGGTGCCATTAACCACTCGACCACCTGCCCATATCCTACAGACAAATTCTATTATAAAGCCTAAAATGGATTTTGTCAACCCCTTTTCAAAAATTTTTTAAAATAAAAATTTCTAGTTAATGCATAACCCCTATAGAATCACTATTATAACTAAACACAATGCAATAAAAAAAGAAACCAGAATAATAAATTCCAATTCCCTTTTATATTCATTATTTTACATTTTCTTTGATATAACTTACAACATCACCTACAGTAACAACTTTTTCTGCATCTCCATCTGGAATTTCTATACCAAATTCTTCTTCAAGAGCCATTATTAATTCTACTAAATCTAGTGAATCTGCTCCTAAATCATCTATAAAAGATGCTTCTTCTGTAACAGCTGTCTCTGAAACTTGTAATTGCTCAATTATGATGTTCTTTATTTTTTCAAAAATCTCCTCTGAACTCATTATAAGTTCACCTCCTCTCAAGTGATACATTACCTTATGTAACATTTATATTATATGTTTTTTATTTTGTCAATAGTTATTTCAAATTTATTTTTTTTAGAACGAGCATTCAGTTTTTATGATAATATTTTTTGATTAATATATAATTTTGAAATTTATGCGCCGGAGCAAAAGCGACTTAAGTCGTAAATTTTAAAATTATATATTAATCATATTTGTCTTAATTATTAGCTTCTGCTTTTTGCTTTTCGAATTCTGAAATCAAATTCTCAACAGTTTTATTGTTTACAAATTGTTCAGCTTGCTTAATCGTAAATTCAAATAGTGTTTCGTCACTACTTCCATGTGCCTTAACAACAGGCTTTTTCACTCCTAAAAACAATGCTCCTCCATAAGATTTATAATCCATTGTTTTTGAAAACCTCTTAATTCCTGGAAGTGCTGGCAATGCTGCAATTTTAGATATGATATTTTTTGTTAAACTTTCTTTTAAAGTTCTTTTAACGAATTTTCCTAAACCTTCAACCGCTTTTAAGAATACATTTCCTGTGAATCCATCTGTAACAATTGCATCTATTTCACCAGTAAATGCGTCTCTTCCTTCAACATTTCCAACAAAATTGATATTTAAGTCTTTTGATTTTTCTTTTAACAAATTGTAGCTTTCTCTTACTAATTCATTACCTTTTGTTTCTTCTGTTCCTATATTTAGCAGTCCAATTTTTGGATTTTCTACTCCAAAAGTATTTCTAATATATATGCTAGACATTTGAGCAAATTGTAATAAATTTATTGGCTTGCAGTTTGTGTTTGATCCTGAATCTATTAAAACTAGCCTACTTTTATATGCTGGCAAAATTCCTGCTAATGCTGGTCTATCTATTCCTTTTATTCTTCCAACAATTAAAGTTGCTCCTGTAAGCAAAGCTCCTGAATTTCCTGCAGAAATAAACACATCTCCTTCTCCATCTTTAAGCATTCTAAAGCCAACAACCATAGATGAATCTTTTTTATGCTTAATTGCAAGTGTTGGTGTATCTTCCATTTCTATTGTTTCTGTAGCATTATGTATTTTTAGTCTTGGAGATATTTCCTCAGCAGTTTTTCCATAAAACTCTTGTAACTTAGCTTTAATTACTTCTTCTTTTCCAATTAAAATTACTTCTGCTTCTATTTGATTTATTGCTCTTACTGCACCTTTTATATTTGCATCTGGTCCATTATCTCCGCCCATTGCATCTAATAAAATTTTCATACTTTGCCTCTTCTTTCCATAGCTTAAAAAACATTTTTAGAATACTTAATTTTCAAATTCGCTTTTAAACTATATTAATATAAAATATATTTTATTATCATTTTTCAAAAAATGCAATAGTTTTTTATATTTTTTCGCAAGTTTTGTTGCTATATAATTAATTAGTAATCAAGTTTTGGCTATAAATATGTTAAAATTACATATCTACCTTACAGGCTTCTATAATATTTCTAATCAAAACCGCATTTGTTATAGTTCCAATCCCACCTGGAACTGGTGTACACATTAAAGCTTTTTCTTTAACATCTTCAAAATCTATATCTCCAACTATTTTTCCATTTTCAAAATTTATGCCAACATCAATCAAAATTGCACCATCTTTAATATCATCATTTTTTAGGAATTTTGCCTTACCAATTGCCATTATTACAACATCAGCGTTTCGAGTTTCTTCTTTAAGATTTTCTGTTTTTGAATGACATATTGTTACTGTTGCATTTTTTTGAAGAAGTTGTGGAATTAAAGGTTTTCCAACTATGTTGCTTCTTCCAACAACTACAACCTTTTTACCTGTTAAATCTATATTATAGTAATCCAAAACTTCCATTACTGCTTTGCTTGTACATGGGGCAATTGCATCTTTTTCGCCCATAAATAATTTTCCCATATTTGAATGGCTTACTCCTTCTATATCTTTATTTGAAGGGATTTCGTTTATTAAATTTGAAAGCTCTTTTGATAAAGGTTGTTGAAACATTATTCCTGTGATTTTTTCGTCATTTTTTATTTTTTTAAAATTTTTTCTAAATTGCTCTTCTGTTTCTGCCATCATCAAATTAAAGCCTATTCCATATTTTTTACAGTTTTTTTCAATTCTTTTTATATATACATCACTTGCTTCGTCTCCTTTAATTCCTAAAACTGCAATATTGGGCTTTGTTTTTAAGTTACTTATTTGATGTTCAAAATTATTTTTTATATTTTCAGCTACAACTTTTCCATCTAAAATTTGCATTTTTACCGCATTCCTTTCTAGTTTGCTTTTCTCTATCTATATAAATTTTTGAATTCCTGTAAGTATATTCTTGCACTCTTCTTCAATTTTATTTACATATTGCTCATCTTCAACAGATTTCAAATTAATATACACATTTTCCATTGCAGATTGAATTGAAGCAATTGAATAATACTTACAAATTTTAAAATCACTCGAAAGCATTCTATTTCCAACTTTGCTTATTTCATCAGATAATTTTAAAGTTTCATTTGCAGTATTTACAACACTCATACAAAATTCTACTGCATTTTTACATACTTGCGCATATTTTTCGGCATTTTCTTTTCTTGATTTATATGCTACTAAAATTTCTTCTAAAACTTCTTTATCTTTGTCTATAGCTTGTAAAGAATTCTGTTTTAAATTTTCAGCTTTTTCTAAAATTTTTTTAACTTTGTCTTGCACATTTTCATAATTTTTTTTATCTATAGTTAAATTTGCAATATATTTTATAAGAGAATTTATTGTCGAAAGTGCCATTCCAACTACACTTCCGCCTGCTATTTCTATTTCTTTATTTTCTAAATCATTTAATATTGGATTCATTTTTTCAAAATACATTTTTATCATTCCTTAACTTTAAAATTTCTTTATTTTACTTTAGCATAAAATTTTTATTATTGCAATAAAAAGTATTTTTTTTCATTTTTTGTGATTTTATCTGTGCAAAAAAAATAAAAAGGAAAATGATTTATAAATTCCTTTTTATTAATTCTTTTCAATGAGTTCAAATAACCTCTCTTTGGTGCCATTTCGAAACAGGTATGCGAAAAGATGACGTACTTTGTTTCAAGCTCTCTTATATAATTCGATTTATTGTTTTAATTTAACATAAAAGTTTTAGTTTTGTCAATAGAAAATAAATAATATGTAAAATTTCATGTATTGCTTGATAAATCAACATTCTAATCGGCGGAAACTTTTATTAATTAATTTATTTATAATTCATCTTTCAACTTCTTCATTATTTTGGTTCATTTGTTCTCTTTCTCTATTAAATCCATAAGCTGGGCTTGAAAATTTTTCGTCAAACTCTTTTTCTTCCTCTTCTTTTACCTTACTCCAATCTTCTTCATAGAATGCTTCCAGTTGCTTCATTCTAAATTCCTTATATCTTGCTGGACTATATTCGTCTATATTGAAATAATCTTCACGTCGATACAAGCTAACAAAAAAATCAGTTAAATCTAAGTCTATCATTGTGTTAATTCCAGCACTTATTGCTACTTCCCCAACCCTTCTAACACAGTCCATTGCATGATATCCACCTATTACGATTTTTTCCACATCATTTCCAAGCTGTTGTAAAAGAATTTGTTCATTAGGATATTTAACTTGATTTAAACTTTTTTCCTTTCCATTTTTATCATAGCCACTTGCTTCTTCAAAAGATACATCTGTATAAATAATTTTGTCTGAGTTTTTAACTTCAACTCCATATGGTTTTCTATCAGGATAAATAGCCCACACTACAGTATAGCCTTTACTTCTATATCTTTTCTCTACACATTCATTCATTACATCAAAAGGTCTTCTATCTCCTTGTGAATCATAAAGCTGATTGCTGAAAACAAATACTTTTGAATATTCTTCAATTGGATACAAATAAAGAAATACTTTTTTCATATACTCCCTCCAAAATTAAATGATATAAATTATTATATATTAATTCATATCATTTTTCAAGTGAAATATTATTAAATAAATACATTACTACTTGATTTTGTTGATTATTATTCATCTCCATTATTTTAGCCATAACAAATAGAATTATAGGATATTTCCTCATATTTACATAGCTTGTCAAATATTCATTATCAATTTCTTTTAACCTTTTATCAAAAATGCTATGTATGTGTGCTTTATTGTATTTTAAGTTAGTATAAGCACTTGAACTCATACATAAGCCTAATCTTAATTTATTTTTCAAATCCATAGATTTTATTATTGATATTACATTTTTTGCTTTATCATCTATTTTATTTTCATTATTCATAATACAAATTCTCCTTTAATTCAAATTAAAATCATTTTTCTTTTTTAGTTTGTTATTCTTATTTTCATCTGGTATAGTTACTTTTCTAAAAATGTTATTTGCAATTTCATTATCATTGTCATCAAATATACCATTTCTATATAAATCATCACTAACAATTTTATAATTTTGATCATTATCATAAGTTATCTTTTTATGAAAGTGGCTCATTATATTATGCCAAAATCCTTTAAATTTCTGTAATTGTGCTTTTAAGCTCTCCTTTTCTTCTCGTAATTTAGTATTTATTTTTTCTTTTGCAGATAAATCATTTTTTAATCCTTTAATTTCTTCATCTTTAAGTTCTATTTGATTTTTAAGAGAACAATTCTCTTTTTCTATTTCAAAAGCAGAGTGTTCAAAATCTCTAATAGCTATATTTAAGTCATTAACATTTCTAACTGTTTTGGTAACATCTGTTACTTCTTTAATATAATCTTTGATATTTTCTATATTCTCGTTTGAAATTTGGCTATTATTTTTACTAAATGGCATAGGTTTCAAACTATTTAATAAACTAATAATGTTTTTGCTTTTATTATCAAGTGCTTTTGTTTGTTTATTAGCTTTATCTAATTTTTGTTTTTCTTGTTCTAATTTTTTCTTCATTTCTCTATAGTTGTCCATCTCTTTAACATTAATGTCTTGATTTCTGCCTTTTTGCTTTGTTTTAAGTCTGCTATCAACATCATAAAACTTATTATATGACTTAATACAGGCGTTTCTCATTTGGTCTTGTATTTGAGTTAGTGATGTTTTAGTAAATAGTTGTGATTTGCCAACTTGTTTTTTCATACCTCTTTTACAATTTTCTATTACTGGAACACCTATAACATGCATATGTGGAGATGTTTCGTCAAAATGTATTGTAGCATTAGCTACTTTAAAGCTAGGAAGTATTTTATTTAAGTCTTGTATTTGCTCGTTATATACATCTATCATCTTAAATCGATATTCATCATCTTTATCTTGCCAAAAATCCATATCTCCAAGTTCTATAATAATTTCACAGGCAATATCATTTTGTGAATTACACACTTTTTGAAAGTAATCTTTAACTTGTCTATCAGCTCTTGTCTTGCTATTATATTCAATTCTAGCTTGTTCAAATTCATCTATATATACTTGCCTAACATCTTCTACAATATCGTTCGTTCCATAAATAGTTGTAATTAATTCTCTGTTATTATCATAATCACGCAAATTGTGTTTATTTACTATTGATAAATCATTTGCATTTTGAATAGCATTATTTGAAAGTGAAGTAGTTCCAGATACATTTCCTTTAGCTGTCTTTTTTGCTACTTTACTTTTGTTTTTATCACTACCCAAGTGAAATGAATATGCTAATTCTTGCTCCATCTTTTTCCTCCTTTAGAATTTACTTCGAAGCATAGGACTTTGACCTTGTCATAAGTCCTAACCCCCTATGAGTTATGACGTACCATCATAACTCGGGGGCTCTGCGAGGCAATAAATTTTCTCCCACAGGGATAAAATTTATCAAATTACCTCACACAAAATTTATATTTCTAACGCAAATATAAATTTGTATTCGCTAATTTGCTTGTTGCAACATAGACTTCAATTAGAGTACTAGTTGCAACAATTACTTATGCTTTTTCTTTGAAGTCGTATGAGTGACTAGCCCTAGTCGTAATTTTCCTTCTGGTTTAGCTAAGAAGTTTTTATATTGCTTTATTGCTACCATTCTAATTACTTTTTGATTTTTCTTTAATTTAAACTCAATATGCCTATCTCTAATCATAGCAACTTTGGATTTATTATCATAGTTTTCATCTATTTTATCATCGTGGAAATAATATTCTCCTAAATCCATATAGTTTATATCTAATTTTTTTTCAATGTACCTAAATAATCTTGTAATTGTTCGTTATTCATATTTACACTAATTCTAGTATCTTCAAATTTTCCATCTCTTTCTAGCATAGTTGGAAAATCTACAACACCTTTATCATATAACTTGTCTATCTGTTCTACAAAACTACTTCTAAAATTGATTTTATCTATATCAAAATTTCCATCTTCATCTTTCTTTAATGTTGTTGTTTCAATAAATTTAGATATAAAGGATTGTTTTTCTTCTTTACTTTTCATAGTCCAAAGTTTTAGTAAAACATCTTTATACATTTGATGTTCAGTTAATTTTTCTCTTTCTATATCTCTTTCAGCAAGTAAGTGTTGTGGGTTATATGTTTCTTCTTCAAAATTTAAAAAGTCAATTTTCTTGTTTTCTAATTCTGCTAGTTTCTTTTCAATAAACTCATAATCTTTTGCAAAATCTTCCTCGTGTAATATTCCATTGACATAGACTTTCATAAGTCTTTCTTTTTGTTCCTTTAATTTTTTGATTTCTTTTTCAATTTCTTTAGTTTCATTATCTTTCTTTTCAGCAAGTAAAGGGTAGAAGTATTTATTTACATGAAAGTCGTATTCTACTAAGTCTAAAATGTAATTTATTAAACAATCTTCAATTTCATCTTCATTGTAATATAAATTGCAATTATCACAGAAGTAGTACATATATTTCATTTTTTTGCCACCTGTACCTTTACAAGTCATAATTTTTCCGACAAGTAGGGCATACAAGTTTTTGAAAGAAAATATAAACTCTATTTCTGCAATAAGACCTTTGATTTTTCTCCTTTTGTTTTTGCACTTCTTCCCACATAGCTCTTGTTATAATAGGAGGAACAACATCTACAAAGAGTTCTGTTTCTTTATCTGTATCATATTTATATCTTTCATAATCACCCATATATATTTTGTTATTTATAATTCTATCAATAGTAGAGTCACACCATTTCTTATTGTTAGGAGATAAAACTTTTTCTTCGTTTAGAATATTAGATATAGCTTGATAGCTTTTACCTTCTAAATACAATTCAAATATTCTTAAAACCAAATCTTTAGTTGTAACATCAATTTTTAATGCTTTATCTTTATCTCTGTAATATCCTAATGGACATTGTCCTGGAATATGCCCTGCTTTTATTGCACCATTTAATCCAAACTTTGTTCTTTCACTAACTATTTCTATTTCAAGTTGAGAAAGCACAGTTAACATTCTAACAAAGAAACGACCATTTGCTGTAGAAGTATTAACATCATCTCTATCACAAATTAAATAGCAATGGTATTGTTCAAGAGTACTGATTAAAACTTCTAAATCTCTTACAGAACGAGTTACTCTATCAAGCTTATATGCGACTATATAATTTAATTTACCTGCTTTCATATCTTCTAACATTTGTTGAAATGCTGGTCTGTCTTTCATATTTTTTGCAGATATTCCTGCGTCTTTATAAATTTTATATATCTCAAATTCTTTGTATTTACATAGTTGCCTTAATTTTTCTTCTTGTTCTCCTAAACTAAATCCTTCACGAGCTTGATCTTCGGTACTTACTCTGATATAAATACCTGCAATTTTCTTTTCTTCTTTCTCCATTTACTACCTCCTAAAAAACAAACAAAGTGCTAGTTAAGATAACTAACACTTTAAACTAACTTTATTATTTACTTGTCATATTACTTGCTGAAATAAAGAAAACTTCTAGTATTGGTTACCATTGATAAAATCTCTTAATTTTGAGAGTGGGTATTTATTTGCTAGATTACCTATGTAAAAATAATCGTGTTCATTAAAGAATAAATACAGCTTATTCTTAATAACAGCAGTATGTGGTTCTACATAGGCAATATTAGTTTTTTCTACCATTCTCAAATTACCATTCTTTATCTTTGGTTTACAATTACTAAAAGTGCAAGCCCATTCAATCTTAGAATGTAATTCTTTATTTATTGCTATTTCTTTTTTAACTGTAGATATCATATCACAAAAACCTCCTTTTTTCAATACTTTGAGGCTATTTCATACTTTTATTACTAATTTTTATGAATAAAAGTAAAAAAATAAGCCGACTAAATCGACTTATATATTGTGAAATGATATTCAATTTTGTTTTCTTCAAACTCACTTGTATCAATAATTACAAGTAGTTCGACGAAAACGCATTATGGTGCGATAGGTCGGATTTGAACTATTACCACAAATCCTCATGGAACCCTATACCCCACATCATAATCCACATCCCCACTTATACCTGCAATTTTGCCTGTTGAAGTAAATTGCCAAATGTCCCACTTACCATTGTATTTATATGTATCTTTTGGAATGCAACCATCATTTTTTCCATAAGAAGCAACCCAAATTGAGCAATCTGATGGTAATTTGCTTGGTGAAATTTTGTACATAAAATAATATTTACTTGCGTAAATTCCTGTTTTATAACCTGCTGATTTTAATATTTTGCAAAATTCATTACACATTGCTGTAATAGTATTTGTATCAACATTTTCTTGTGCTTCTACATCATAATACACAGGAAGTTCAAAACTTTTTCCTTTAAGCAAATTAACTAAATTATTGGCTTCAGCTCTTGTTTCTTCAATATTTTGTGCAGTTGCATATAAATATACTCCTAATGGAATTTTGTATTTTTTGGCTTCAGTATAATTCCTTTCAAATTTACTATCTTTTATTGTAGTTGATTGTCCTGCTCTTATTATCATAAAATCAATACTTTGAGACTTTTTTAATGAGTCAAAATCTATATTGTTTTGCCAATGTGACACATCTATTCCATATTTTTTCTGCTCAAATATAAAGGTTTGGGCATTTGTAAAATTCGGTGTATAAACTCTAACATTTGTGCCATTTTCAGAACTTCCTCCTGCTACATCTAAATATTTTCCATTATATTCTGAAATTATGTAATATTCATTATTTTTCTTTTCTATGCGCCACATTTGATTTAATTTTTCCCTGTATGTACTTTGATATACATTTGAATAATTTGTAGTTCCTGTTTCTGCTGTTGTAAGAGCTTTTCCAGACCTTTTGCACAAAATTTTGTAACTTCCATTTCCTAAATATGTAAGTTCAAACTTTTGCTGTTTTTCATTTGCATCTGCCCATATTTGCACATTTGCCCCATCTTCACTTGAGCCTGCAGATACATCTATAAGCATATTTGATGCGATTTTACTTGTTATTTCATAAGTTCCATTTTCTATTGTTTTATTCCCGATCCCCGCTTCTATAAATTTAAATTTCTGATTTTTTGAATTTGTTGCAAAATTAATTTGTATATTTGTACCATTTGAAGTTTTCGAACCTGCTACTTCTAGATTAATTCCACTTAATTTTGAAATTATATTGTAATATCCATCACTTGTTTTCGTTATTACCCATTTTTGTGCATCTGTAGAATTGCTTGTCCATTGCCACACATTATTTTCTCTTTCTGTTTGACCATTTGCAACATCTAGCAATTTGTTAGAATTTACATTTTTTATTGTGTAATATCCATTTCCATCATATTTAACATAGAATTTTTGCTGTGGTACATCTACATTTTGCCAAATTTGCACATTTGCCCCAGAAAGTTTTGAAGCTTCTGAAATATCTATTACTTTGTTTTCATCTAAAGCTGTAGCAATTATATAATATCCATCATTTATAGTTTTGCTTCCTTTAATAGTAGTTATTTTTTTAAAATTAAAATATTGCTTTTTACTATTAACTTCAATATTTGCGCCATTTGTATCTTTTGAACCTGTAACAAACAGATAAAGACCATTACATTTTGAAATTATACAATATGTGCCATCTGCATTTTTTTCTATTTTCCATTTTTGTGCATCTGTTGAATTACTCTCCCATTGCCATACATTGGTACCACTTTGTTTTCCTGCACTTGCAACATCTAAAACTTTTCCTGAATTTATATTTTTAATTGTGTAATATCCATCTTTTAAATATGTAAGCTCAAATCTTTGCTGTTTTCCATTACACTTGTCCCATATTTGCACATTTGCACCAGCTCTTGTTTCTGCTGCTGAAATATCTAATACTTTGTTGTTATTTACTACCAATTCTATTTCATATATGCCATTAGCTATAGGCTGCGAACTTGCCTGAGATATACTTTGCAAAGATAAAATTGGCAGATTCATTAAAATTGGCAAATTCAATACATTTAAAAATATAATTAAAATAAATATAATAACTATTCTCTTTAGTTTCTTCATCTACTTCAACCCTTTCATGCATTTGGGACCGGTTCTTTTTATATACCATTAAAAGCAGTAAACTTTATGTCTACTGCTTTAATTATAACATCTTAAAATCGGCACAGTCAAAGTAAATATTTGGTATTATCCTTTTATATATTTAAACTAATTATAAAATTTTATTTTCCTTATAACACGCATAAATATAGCTTGGATTTTCATAATACATACTGCTATTATAATTATCAATTTTTTCTATAATCCATGAAGTAAGAACTTCAATGGCAATATCTATATATTCTTCTTCATTGTTACTACACATAACAATTAATCTTTTATATACTTTTCCAATGTCCCAATATGAAGGTACATTACCTTCACAATTTGAAATTATATCATATTCACCTATTTCAATTTTCGCTTCACTTATTAGTTCATCTGATATTTTTTCAATATTTTCAGAATGATAAACTTCTGCTAAATTATATATTTTTTTTATTTTTTCTTTTCCTAACTTTTTTACTATATATTTTTTTGTATTTTTTGTTTTTCTAGCAATATATTCGATTAAACTACATATGAAAAATAAATCATTTTCTTTTTGTGGCTCCCCCATATCATTTCCCACCTTTTATATTTTTTCAGCTTCTATAAACTTTATACATTCTAAAGCTTTATCAGTACAAAATGCAATTTGATGAGTTGGATGTCTAAATTTTGCTAACTCCCAAAATGCTTGTCTAGTTATCGTTCCTGACATTAAATCAGTAATATAATTATAAACTTGATCATCTGCCATAGCTCCAATTACAATATCGTAATTATGATTAATCCCATTTCGTGAATTTATAATAAAATCAAGCCATTCTTCTGTCATTAATGTGAATTCTTTTATATTTAAATCTTTGTTTTCTTCATATTCATATTTATTAATTATTGGAGTCTCATATTTTCTAGCCCATTTTATTGCTTGCTCTTCGAGTATAGTACAATAAAATCCTGTTCCAAAATCTTTTGTATATTTTCCAACTCTTATTTCAGGCTTTTCTACTTCACAATAGCTTCCATGATATATAATTTGCATTATTGTTCCTCCATTCTTTTTAAGTTATATCCTTATTATATCATAGGAAAATTTGGAAGGCAATAAAATTTCAACATAAATATTTCAAAATATCATAGCTTTTATCTCCACATTATGCTCTCCCTTCTCCAACTTTACTCCTAAAAAGCAATCTGCAATTTCTTCTTTTTTTGCCTTTTTACCATCAACAAATATATCCCAACATTTATCATAAGCAATCCCAAAAGTCAAGTAACCATCATCTTTAAAATGTGCTTTTCCAGTTAGTACGTTTTTCTTAATTATAACATTATCAAAATAATTTTTATCTTTATTATCTAGAACTTGCTGAATCTTTTCATTATCTGAAACATATATCAAATCCGTATTTTGCTTTGTATTTATCTCAAATTCAAATTTTTCGTTTTGCTTTAAATGTTTAATTTGTTTTATTCCATTCTCGAAACTCCAAATATTTGAATAATCTTTAAATTGTGGTTTTCCGTCTATATAAAGTTGCAAATGCTCTTTGCTAAATAAATATATATTGCAATCTTTCTTTGCTTTTACTTTGTACTTTGTTATTTTTTCATCTTTTAAATTATCTATATCATCTGTTTCATAGTCTATAACATTTTTTTGACATTCTAATACACTTGAACTTTCTATACTTTGAAAAAACTTTTCTTTGCTTATAATATCTTCTTTTTGCGATTTTCCCTCATTATTAGAATAATTATTATAATTTCCATTATTTTTTAAAAGTCCACGTATTAGCTCATTTTGCATTTCGAACGGATTATCATATTGTTTTATATTATCAGCCAAATAATATCCAATATTAAAGCCATTTTTATTTTTATAAACATAAAAATTATCATACTTTTCTATAAACTCAAAACCATAAATTTCATTATCTTCTAATTGCCTTCTAGTTATATAATACTTAACTCCTGCAACACAATAATTTAGAAAAGTCCCACTAAATGAAGTAACCCAAAGCTTATCATCCATTTGAACATTATATCCCAATTTATACATTGCTTCCAAGTTTTTTGTATTTCTTGCAGAAGTAAAAAATCCAATATTGCTATATCCAAATTTTAAAGACATATTGCTTCCATATTCATCTGGTTCAAAAACAATTCTCTCTATTTCTGGATTTTTTATTTTAGGTATAAAATGCATCATAAACTTATCATATTGCACCACATATTTTCTTTCAAAATATTTGTCATCATTATTTTGCCCTGACTTTGCACCAATTAGCAAATCGAAAATAACCACCACCAAAATCATCAAAGCCGAGGCATTTCGCAGATTTTTTTTGTAAAAATACATATATGTTATGCATGCCATAAACAAATACACTATGCATGACAAAGCTATTGATTGCATAGTTACAGAAAATCTATCTAAAACTAAATATCCTTTTTTTAGAAAAACAATTTCTAATATAGTTACAAATGTAAAACAAATTCCGCTTACTGCAAAATGCCACTTTTTACAATATTCTTTATTTTGAAATTCCCTTGCACCCATCAGTATAAATGTAAAAATTAATGTAAAAGAATATCTGTAATTAAAGCAATTTGGCTCTGTAAATGCATGCCATAATTTATTTAAAAATGGCGAAATAATTGGCAGTAGCAAAAATATTATAATTGTAGAAAAAGCCGATTTTTCACGCACATTAATTTTTTTATTTAAGTAATACATTGGTAAAAGTAAAATTATAAAAGTGCTTGAAAATACTAAACATGATTTTTGTGTAAAACTATAGATGTAATTATTAAATACTACATTTGTAAACATTCTTATTTTTTCTTCATCAATCTCTATTAAAGAAATGTCTGTGCTCATAGTTCCTTTTAACTGCATAATTGATGGCAAAATAACTATCATTCCTATTCCAAAAGAAATGCCTATTGCAAGCAAAAATTTAAATAAAAATTTGCCAAAATCAACTAATGCAGAGTTTTTCTGTGTTATGAAATATCTTGCTAAAAAATAAATTCCAGCAAAAAATGCTACAATATATCCTATATAATAATTGGTTAATATTGCATAAGACAAGCTTAACACAATTGGCAATATTTTTCCATTTTCTAAAAACTTATCCACAAAAAGTAGAATTATTGGCAACATATATACACAATCTAGCCACATTATGTGGAAACTATAGCATATTACATAAGATGAAAATGCATAAATTAATCCAAATATAATTGTTTCTTTTGATTTATAATTATATGATTTTTCTAAAAACAACATCATAAAATTTGCCATAAGTATTATTTTTATTCCTGTAATTAGTTCTATAAATAGATCCATATTTGTAGGCTTAAAAAACACCACTAATAGATTCAATGGACTAATTAAATAATATGCAAAAGTTGTATAGAAATTATTTGCAAGCCCTAAATTCCAACTAATTGCAATGCTTTTGCCATTTAGTATAATCTCTCTTAAATAACAAAAAAAATTGATGTATTGGTTATATAAATCACTTTTTAAAATTGAATATTTTCCAAATGGATATATGTCCATCATTTTTAAATATATTAAACATATTATTATGCACAAAAAAGAGGCTATAATATATTTATTTTTTAATAATCTTTTCATAAATATATTATAGCCAAATTTTTGGTTTAGATTACTATTTTATTTATCCAAAGTCCAATAATCTAATGAATTTAATGGGTTTTTAAATGTATCAATACTATCGTCATTTTCTTTTTTTCCGTCTCTTACCTCTTCTGAATCATATGGAACACTTAAAGAATCAATATATTTATCAAATTCTTCCCATAATTCCATATTCCTTTTAGCTAGACTATTACAAAATCCAATAAGTTCGTAATATCTGTCATGTCTATTCTCAGTCAAGTATTCTATCATCTCCTGAAAATCTTCAGTTTTGTTTACGTGTCCTCTTTTTCCTTCTTTTATCCAAATTACATTTTCATTTACAAAATCTCTCGCAACATTTAACATGTTATCTTCCAAAATACTTATTTCATCATTTAACTGAGCTATTTGTAGAATTAAATTTTTACTAATCTCCATTGATTTTCCTTCATATTTTTCTTGAAATCTTTTATTTTTAAATTCTTCAAACTCTTTATTTTTTGTGGCTAATTCGTAACCATATCTTTGTAAACGGCTAATAGCACTATCCCAATCTCTTTCTATTGGGGCACCATTGCTTATTTCTTCTTTTTTATCTATCATTTTGATTTCTCCTTTTTATACTATTTAACTTTTCTAATTATATCATACATTATGTAAATTGTCAATTTTTCCAAAATTCCCACTTATTTTTTCAATTTTTTCTTACTCTCGACAAATTTTGACAAACTTTTCACAAATTATATGCTAAAATAATAATTGCACTTTGCCTCGAAAGGAGGTGAAAAGAATGCACAAAAAATCAAACGAAAAAAGAACAAAAGAAAAAAGCCATATCACTATTCCTAAAGTACTACATAAATTAATATACATTTTTAAATTACTTTATGAACTTTGTGTATGGATTAAGGCTATTATAAAGATTTTCTTTTAATAGCTTTAAGATTTAAAAGAGGTTGTGCTGAGACACAACCTCTTTTTTACATTCACCTCGAAAGAATATATGCACAAAAAATCTTTCTATATATATTATATACCATTTTCAAAAAAATGCAATAAATTTTAAAATTTTTTCTTAAAAAGATTTCGACATAGTTCGACAAGATATGAATTATTTATGTAATTATATTTCTTTTTTCAAAAATTACCACATATTTTTTTTATTTTTTCTCGTTCTCGACAGGTTTCGACAGACTTTTCAAAAATTATATGATAAAATAAAAACGTAGATTTCTCCGAAAGGAGGTGAATATCAATGTCTACAAAATCTACAGAAAAAAAACAAAAGAAAAATACCATATAACAATTCCTAAAGTACTACATAAATTAATAAGCATTCTTAAATCACTTTATGAATTTTGTGTATGGATAAAAGCTATTATAGACTTGTTCTTTTAATAGCTTTAGGATTAAAAAAAGGTTGTGTCCCATCACAACCTTTTTTTGTAGTTTCTCCTAAAACGAATACAATGTCTATAAAATCTTGTTATATATATTATACACCATTTTCAAAAAAATGCAATAAATTTTCAATTATTTTTTCAAAAAGTTTTTATTACATTCTGTCAAATAAAGGTTCAATATTATCAAGTATTATTTCATTTTGTAGTTTTATAGGCTTCCATGAGCAATTTTCTAATTTTAAATAATCTCTAATTTTCTTTGCTGTACCTGGCATAAATGGTTCAATTACATTAGAAATATTTGCAATTAAATTAGCACATGTAAACATTGTATTATTGAATTCATCTACATCTTCTTTAGCCTGTACCCATGGTTTTCTCTCATCATAATATTTATTTGCAAAATCTAGTAACTCTATAATTTTTAAAGTTGCATTTCTAAACTCTATTTTTTCCATAAATTCTGCAATTTCGTTGTATTTGTTTTCTATTTCATTTTTCACTTCTTCATCAATTTTTGCTACAGGAATATTTGTCAATCCTTTAAATTTAAGAGTTCTATTTATAAAGTTACCAAGTTTATTTGTAATTTCATTATGAGTCATAATATATTCTTCTTCTGTGAAGTTTGCGTCTCTGGTCTCTGGGCCATTTCTTAATAGATGGAATCTTAATGTATCTACATTGTATCTGTCTAATGCTTCTAGAATTGTTAATCCAATTCCTTTACTTTTAGAAAATTTTTGCTCATTAAAGTTTAAATATTCTGCAGATACAATTCTATCAGGGCATTTTATTCCTTCTTCTAAACCTATTAATAATCCTGGCAAAATAAGAGTGTGGAATGTAATATTATCTTTTGCATGAACCATATACATTCTGTTGTTATCTTTTTCAGTCCACCAATCTTTCCAATCAGTTCCTCTTTCTTCACAAACTTGCATTGTGTCTGTAAGATAACCTAAAACTGCATCTATCCATACATACATTCTTTTATCTTCAAAACCATCAACAGGTATTTCTATTCCCCAATCTAAATTTCTTGTAACAGCTCTATCTCTAAGTCCTTCTTTTAAATATTTATTTGTTTCGTTTATAGCATTTTTTCTCCAATTAACATTATTTTTCTCAACATATTGTTCTATTCTAGGTTGTAATTTAGAAAGAGCAATATATAAATTCTTATTTTTCTTTGTTGTAACTTTTGAGCCACAATCTGCACAAACTGCATTTACTAGATCTTCTTTAGTTGGGACATAACCACAATCACATTGGTCACCTTTTGTTTCGTTTCCACAATTTGGACAAATTAATTTTAGTTCTCTATCAGCAACAAATTTATTACATTTCTCACAGAAAATATCGTCATCTTCTTTTTCGTAAATATATCCATTATCATATAGTTTTCTGAAAATTTCTTTTACTTTTTCTTTATGATAATCACTTTCTGTTTTGCTATATAAATCATAAGAAAATTCCATTTTATTAAAAACTTCTGTAAATTCTTTATGATATTTTTCTGCTATTTCTTTTGGTGAAATATTCTCTTTTTTTGCTCTTTCTGTAATAGGTGTTCCATGACAATCTGTACCTGAAACATATATTACATCATCTCCTATTTGTCTATGATATCTTGCTAAAACATCTCCTGAAATTAATCCTGCTAAATGACCTAAATGTAAAGAACTGTTTGCATAAGGCCATGCTCCCCCTATTAAAACTTTTTTCATTTCTATTCATTCCTTTCTTTCTCCCCATTATACTCATTAACAAGATACAATGGTCTATGTTTTGTTTCATTAAAAATTCTTCCTAAATATTCCCCAACAATTCCAAATAATAAAATTTGTACTCCTGAGAAAAACAAAATAAGTATAATAATTGCCTGAAATGCCTGCATTACAGTACTTGTAATTATACATTTAGTTATTACATAAACAAAATATACAAAAAGCATCATAAATGTTGGAATAGCCACCCATGTAGCAATTCGAAGTGGAGAAGTTGTAAAAGAAGTAATTCCATCAATTGCTAAATCTATAAGTTTCATGTAATTCCATTTTGTTCTTCCCGCTACTCTTGCGTCTCTATCATATAATACTTCTTTTTTCTTATACCCTATCCAACTAAACATACTTTTCGTGTTTCTTTGAGATTCACGTAATTTTTTTAAAGCATTTACACATCTTCTATCTAAAAGTCTAAAGTCTCCTGTATCTCTTTGTATTTCTACATTTGTCATTTTTTGTAAAACTTTATAATACATTTTTGAAGTGAATTTTTTTAAGAAAGTTTCACCATCTCTTGAACGACGTCTTGCATAAACATCATCATAGCCTTCTTCCCAATACTTTATAAGCTCAGGAATTAGTTCAGGTGGATCTTGCAAATCTGCATCTATGAAAATAACGCAATCTCCTGTTGCATAATCAAGTCCTGCCATCATTGCAATTTCTTTTCCAAAATTTCTTGAAAAATCTACATAGCAATATCTTTTGTCTTTTGCTCTATATTCTTTTATAAGTTCATACGTCTTATCTTTACTTCCATCATTTATAAACAAAACTTCAAATTCATATTCTTTAATAGAATCCATTAGTTTATTTAATCTTTCAAATAAATATGGCAATGATTCTTCTTCGTTGTATGCAGGTACTATAATACTTATTTTTTTCATTTTTGCAAATCCTTTCTTTATTATTTATACTTTCATAAATATATAAGTATTTTGAGAATAAATCTTAGTTAACTAAATAGGTTAGAAATACTTATATATTTAATAATTGCATAAATGTAATTTATTTTTTTCAAATAAAATTTGCTTTTCATCAAATTCATCCCAATTTTTACTCTTAAATTCTTTTGACAAGTTCTCATCTTTCTTTACTAACTTAATATCTCTTTTTAAAAAATATTTTAAAATTTCGACTGTACTCCAATCACTCGAATAACTTTTAACATTCATATCTGATGTTGCAAAAATTCCGTTATACGTATAATTTGGCTTTTCATCTTCATACCACGAAAGCTCAGTTACAGTATTTCCTGTTGTTTCTTCATAATCTTTAATGTGTTTTGCAATTTGCATCGTAATTTTTTTGTCATTATTATTTAGTAAATATCTATCTTTTTCAATATTAATAAATTTTTGCGCTTGAAAAGCAAGAAGCATTACACTTAAAATTATAATAGTATATTTCGATATTCCTTTTAATTCGTAATTCATTGCTAAATATAATGTTAAAACTCCATACATAGATGCAAACGAATATATTGACCTAGGTGCAAACCAAATTAAATTTGTTGGTTGCAAAATCTGTGGAGCAATAGCAATAAATGTAATTCCGACAACTATATAAATAAACTTCATTATTAGTAAAAACTTCTTTTCTTCTTTCCATATTTTACTACAAAAAACTGCAAAAGTAAAGAGAATAAGCAAAATAAATGTATATTTCGGAAGTATTCCATACATTGTTTTAAACATATTGCTAGTATTTTGCCAAATTTTTTCTAATGAATCTAAAAACATAATTTGTCCATTTATCCTGCTTTCTTTAAATTTTATTTTTACAAATAAAAAATTAATTAAAGCTGGAATTGCATATATAAAGCCTGCTATAGCATTATTTATAATAAATTCTATTATGTTTTTTGAATATTTTAAAATAAAAACTAAAGCTACAGATAAAAATATTCCTACAACTCCTTGATACAGGCAATTTGCGATAAACATTAAAATCAAACTATAAAGTAAATATTTCTTTGAACATATATTTTGTGGCGACAATCTTTTTATTTTCTCAGTTTTATTATCATTTACTAAATTATTACTTTTACAGTTTTCAAAATATTTTTGCAAATTCATCAAAGCCAATACACAAGCTAGAATTCCAAGCCACATAAAACCTTTTTCAATAAACAAAAATAGCTCTATAGAAAATGGATTTATTATAATAAGTGTTGGAATTATTATTTTTAAAACATTGCTTTTTGTATCTTTTTCAGAGCTTACAAAGTTATATCCTTTTGACTCGTATGGTTGCTCTGTAATATGCACATCTAATTTTCTTATTATTTTATATAAAATAAATTGACTTAAAACGGCACAAAGTATTGCTAGCAAATATGATATTTCATACATTAATTTTTCAGAAATATTTATTATTTTAAAAAACTTTAAAACTACTCCTGTAATAAATCTTCCAGACATAGCATATTGCATATATACCGCTTCTTTATCAAAATTAAATACTGCATAAGTATCTGTAGCATATTCTAATTTTATAAGCATTCCAAAAAAAGCAATAGTAATAAACAAATATAGTATAAATACTTTGTTTTTCAATATTCTCACCTATCTTTAAAGTGAATTTTTCCTCCGTCCCCAAATTCACTCTTTTTACAATTGCTCTGCAAATCCTTTTTGCAAATTATTAAATAATTGGTACCCCACTATGCAAGCCAAAATTCCTATAATAATCAAAATTATTAAAGGCTTAATCTCTACCGATTTTTGATAATAAAAAATATCTCTATATGCATTTATTATATAAGTCATAGGATTATATCTCAAAATCCATTGATATTCTGTAGGAATGGCATCTTGTGAATATACAATTGGAGCTGCGTAAAATAATAGTTGTAAAATTATACCTATAAAATGTTGCAAATCTCTAAAATATACACAAATGCTTGAAACAACAAAAGAAATCGACAAAATAACCAAATATTGTGCTATCAAAATAATAGGATAAAATAAAATGTATTTTGAAAGTCCAATTCCCCCAACAATTACAAATCCAAGAATTATTAATGTAGAAATAAGAAAGTTAATTGTTTCTGCAGTCACAACAGAAATGGGAACAATTTCTCTTGGAAAATATACTTTTTTTATAATATTTCCGTTTTCTATCATAGTAAATGCAGACTTATTTATAGCTATTGAAAAAAATGTCCAAGGAATAATTCCACAACATAAAAATATTGCATAATTTTCTTGCTTGTTTTTTAGTATTAAAGAAAAAATAATAGCATATACCACAATTTGGAGTAATGGGTTTAAAAAAGACCACACTACTCCTAGAAAAGAATTTTTGTATTTACTTCTTACTTCTTTTTTCACACTTGTTTTTAACAATTCTCTATAATTATATAAGTTTTTAAAAACTTCCATTTAAACTTAGTCATCCCCTTCTAATTTTCAATCCAACATTTCTATAACTATTATTATTTTTCCCAAAATTTTCATAGCACCCCAAAAATTTGGTTACCTTTCAAATTAAACATAACTCCATTTTCAGCACATTTTTAGTCATTTAAGTTAACCTTTATTTCTAAAACTGAAATATCATCATTTTTATTAGAAATAAGTTGAAATAAATTTACAGTTTCATACCTAATGTTTGGTTTTGATAAGCGCTATTAAATTCCCAATAATCTCTTCGCATCCTCATAAACTCCAATCCTTCTCAAAGCCACAACTACTGGGTGTTTTATCTTGTATTCTAAAGTATGTTCATAAAACCTTCTTTTCTTCAAAGCTCTATTTTTCATTGGCAATCTGTGAATATTTTTCGTATTAAATTCGTCACAAAGCCATTCATATTGCTTTTGGCAAGAAATAAAATATGAAGATATTAATTCTTTTAGCAAACTAGTATTTTTCGCAAGTTGATTACCATTTTCTATTTTTTCTTTATTAGGATTTTGTGCTAATTCCATAAATTCTTTTTCCATATTTTTAATCATCAAATCTATTGTAAATTGGTTCAAAATTCTCTTTCTGCAGTTTGACTTATAAAGTTTTAAATTATTAATTATTTTTTGCACAGCAACAACATAATTTAAAACCTCTTGCTCTGAATAATCAAAATTCCAAATTTCTTTTTCATCTTGAAAGCATGGAACTATTACTCCCACATCTTCTGTGATTAGCTCTTTTTGACCTCCAACATCACTCGAAACAACAGGAACTCCCATAGCCAAAGATTCATAGCTTGTAAGAGCTAGTCCTTCTTTAATTGATGTATTTATGCTCAAGTCACTTATTGCATATATTCTTTCTGTTTTTTTAATATTTCCGTGCAAACACAAAATATTTTTCTAGCCTATGCTGTTTTACTTTTCTTTTTAATCCTTCAAGCATTGGTCCGTCTCCTGCAACAATAGCTACAAAATCATCCCTTATCTCTGCCAATTTTTTTATAACTTCGAAAAATAAAAACGGTCTTTTTTGGTCTGCAATTCTACAAACATAAGAAATAATAATCTTATTTTTTAATTCTTCTCCATATTTAAATTTTTTTAGCAAATCTTCCTTATCAAATTTTTCAGGGTCAAATTTTTTCTCATCTACCCCAATATATATTGTTTTTATATCTTCCGGTTTTCTTTTAAAATGATCAATAAAAACATTTCTGCTATTTTCATTACAAGTAAAAGTTTTATCAATTACATTTTGCACACTACTTGAATCCCTTGAAAATCCGCCATTTCTTATATACCATTCTTCCATGTGCACAAAATCACAAATTGGAATTTGAGGATGTTTTGCCTTTAAGTATGGCAAAATTTTATATCCAAATTCACTATTAGAATTGAAAATCAAATTTATATTATTTTTGTTTATAATGTAATTTATAAAACTTGTCCAATCTTTCATATCTAAAAAAGTTGTTAAATCATAAACTGTTGCATATTTTTCAAATTGCCTTCTCCATTCGTTTTTACTTGGCACAGTTGTAACAATTGTAAATGAGAACTTTCTTTTATCCATTTTTTTAACAAGATTTAGATTAAATCTGTCTGCTCCACCTGTAACCATCCACGGAAGAATCATAAGTATATTTATTTTTTTGCTATTTGCTTTTCGCGATATATTCGGATTACTATTTTTAGTTAATACTTGCATTTCTGAAATTCTTGGTTCGTATAATAATGAAATTCCTTGCTGGTCTGTTTTCGAACCGCCTTGTACCTCAAGCAATATTTTTTTTTCTAACTCCTCGTCTTCAACATCTTGCCAAGCATAATCATATTTTGGAAATTGAACCCCATCTTTATAATACACAATATCTCTTGCAGCATCTTCAATTATCTTTAGAGCTCTTTTCCTATTACTATCATTTGAAGCTTGTAGCTCACTTGTCCCATCTTTTTGCCTATAATATGTTAAAAGCGAACTCATTCTAACAGGGAATTTTCCTATCTTTATAAGCTTCACCCACAAATACCAATCTTCATAAACTTTTTTCTCTTTTATTCCAAAACAACCTACTTCAAGTAAATCATTTTTTCTAACACAAGCAGAAACAAGCAAAAGATTTTCTTTAAGTTCCCACTCTACATCATACCATTTTCTCCACAAAAAATTTCTAGCTCCAAAATTTACAGAATCCGTGTATGTCCAACTAGCTTCAGGGTGTGTCTCCAAAGTCCAATAGCAACACTCCAAATATGTTTTATCATATAAATCATCTGCATCTAAAAAGACTATATATTTAGCACTTTTTGCCGAATTTCTTATTCCAAGGTCTCTTGCCCCAGCAGGACCAAGTGAATTTTTTGACTGTGAATTTTGGGACGGAGGATTTTGGCACTCATCTATATTTTCTTCACTTAATACTAATTCGTTTTTAGTTTTCTCTGTATTTATAACCTTAATCCTATCATCTAATTTTTCAATTTCTATTAATTTTTCTTTTCCTTGTTTAGAAGATGCGTCATCAACTATTATCCATTCAAAATTTGTAAATGTTTGATTTAAAACACTTTGAGCTGTTTCTTCTATGTAGTCTTGTCCATTATGATATGGAGTAATAATCGAAATTATTGGACTTTTTGTTTTTTCTTCTATTTCATCTTGAATTTTTCCTATTTCCTCTTTACCTAAATTTAAAATTTTTCCTCTATATTTCACTATCTTGTCACCTCCACATATTTTTTTATTACTTCTTCTGCCTCTCCATCCATCTCAATTTCTCCGTTGTATAGCCATACTGCACGATTGCAAAGTTTTTTTACAGATTCCATGCTATGAGTTACAAAAACCATCGTCTTGCCTTGATTTTTAAGTTCTAACATTTTTTCAATACATTTATTTTGAAAATGTTCATCTCCTACAGATAAAATCTCGTCAACAAGCAAAATATCAGCATTTACATTAATTGCAACCGCAAATGCAAGTCTCATAAACATTCCAGAAGAATAAGTTCTAATTGGGTTATCTATATAATTTTTAAGTTCAGAAAATTTAATAATCTCTTCAAGTCTTTCATCAATTTCTTTTTTTGTTAACCCAAAAATAGAAGCATTAAAATATATATTTTCTCTTCCCGAAAAATCAGGATGAAATCCAGCTCCTAATTCTAAAAGAGATGTTAACTTTCCATTTACCTCAATTACTCCACTATTAGGATACAAAATTTTTGTCATAAGCTTTAAAAGTGTAGATTTCCCACTGCCATTTGTGCCAATTAATGCAACTGCTTCACCTTTTTTTATATTTAAATTTATCCCTTTTAGAACCTCTCTTTTTTCTTTTCTATTTCGCGATAAAAAAAGAAGTTTTTCTTTTATGGTATTAGCCTTGTCCAAATAAACATTAAAATTTTTGTACACATCTTTTACACAAATTGCGTATTGGTCTATGTTGTTATCCTTTATTTTTGATTCTTCCATTATAAATTGTATTCCTTTCTCGCTTCACTTAAAGACACACATACAATCAAGCAAAATATGCTCTCAAAAAGCAAACAGCTTTTAATTTTCTTTTTCCTCTTATGGATATTTTACCCAAAAAGAAAAATATTTAAACAATAGCTTTTAATTGCGTGAGTGGAAAATTCCTCCGTCCCAAAATTCACTCACACATTAACTCCAATAATTCCCCCAATTGCTCCACACAAGATTCCAATAGCAATCATAACTATAGAGCCCATATTTAATGCAAAATTTGCATTATTTACAACACTTGAAATTACATAGATTAACAAAATATAAATTAATCCAACTGCAATTCCTTTTATTATTCCATTCTTCTTAATTTTTCTTGTTGCGAAAAAACTTCCTACAAATATGCTTATTCCTGTAACAGAAATTACAACAGGCTGAATTAAGCTTTCACTTAAATTTGTGTATGTAAGAAGTGCTGAAAAAACTGTTAAGCAAATAAATGTGAAAATAATAGAAATTCCAACTCCTTTGATTATTTTTATAAATATATTATCTTTTTCAAAATTTTCCATTTAACCTCTCCTAAAAAAATATCTATTATATTTATATTCAAGAAATTAGAAAATATATCTTTAAATTTATTTTTTATGTAAGGCTTATTAAAAAACTTAGTGTTTTAATTCTTTATATATTCATTATCAATATATTTAGTGTAACACTAAGTCAAATTACAAACGCTATTTCTTAATACTTTGTTTCATAATTTTTAACAAAACTCTTGAAAAATTCATAATATAAGTATATAATTTAGAAAAACACATAAAAGCGAGACAATAGAGAACCGGTCCCAATTGTGCCAAATGAGACAATAGAGAACCGGTCCCAATTGTGCCAAATGCACGCGAAAGGAGACTATTATGCCAAATATAGAAAGATTAAAAAAATATAATAAAATACATATGGTAGGAATTGGTGGAGTAAGCATGAGTGGAATTGCCGAAATACTAGTTAATTGGGGATTCACTGTTACAGGTAGTAATAATGTAGAAAATGAAAACACAAAAAAATTAGAAAAAGCTGGAATTAAAATTTTTATTGGACACAATGCTGAAAATGTTGTTGGAAGTGATGTTGTTGTCCATACTGCAGCAGTTAAAGATGATAATATAGAGCTTAAAACTGCCCAAAATCTTGGAATTCCTACAGTTGAAAGAGCAGATTTTCTAGGAGAGATTACAAGATGTTTTTCAGACACAATTACAATTTCAGGAACACATGGAAAAAGTACTACAACATCAATGGTTTCTCTTTGCTTTTTAGAAGCAAATCAAGATCCAAGTATTCAAGTTGGGGCTGACTTATCTCAAATAGACGGAAACTACAAAGTTGGAAATAGTGAGCATTTTATTATTGAATCTTGTGAATATGTAGAAAGTTTTTTAAAATTTAGTCCTAAATCAGAAATTATTTTAAATATAGACAATGACCATCTTGACTATTTTAAGACTTTCGAAAATGTAAAAAATGCATTTATTAAATATGTAAAACTTTTACCTGCCGATGGAATTTTAGTTGTAAATGGTGATGACAAAAATTGTTTAGATTTACCTGAGTACACTCATGCCAGAAGCTTAACTTATGGAATTACAAATAAAAATGTTGACTTTTTTGCAGTAAACATTGTATTTGATAATGATGGATTTCCTGAATTTGATGTTTATTCACATGATAAATTCTACGAGAGAATAAAACTTTATGTTCCTGGAATGCACAATGTTTTAAATGCTTTAGGATGTATTGCTTTGTGTAATGAGTATGGCTTAAATAAACAAGATATAAAAAACGGCCTTTCAAAATTTACAGGTGTTGGACGTAGATTCGAATTTAAAGGAAAAGTTAATGATGCAAGTGTTTATGATGATTATGGTCACCACCCTACCGAAATTATTGCAACTGCAAAAGCTTTAATGAACAAAAAATATAATGAGTCTTGGGTTGTTTTTCAACCACACACATATAGCAGAACTAAGCTTTTGATGGATGATTTTGCAAAAGCCTTACTTAATTTTGACAACATCATACTTTTAGATATATATGCAGCACGTGAAAACAACACATATAATGTGTCTTCTGAAGATTTAGCAAATAAAATTAAATCACTAGGAAAAGATGCCCTTTATATAAAAGATTTTGATGAATGTATTTCTTACTTAAAAACGCATGTTAAAGAAAATGATATTGTTATTACTCAAGGAGCAGGTACAGTCACTGAAATAGGAGATAAGTTGGTAAAATAAAAACACATACAAATCAAAAAATAGTGCAAATGTATACTCTAACCAAAATAGGAGGAAAAATAGTTGAATAAACAACCAAAAAAGAAAAAGAAATTAGTCAAAATTACTAAAATTAAAAAAAATGCAGATATTCAAAATATGGTTTCTAATAAAAGTTTAAAAATTATGCTTATAGTAATCATACTTTTATTTATTTTACTAATAGCTAGATTGTTTTTCTTACAATTAATAGATGGCGAACATCTAACAAGTCTTGCTGTAAATCAACAAACCACAAGTGAAATTATTAGTAGTAAGCGAGGAAATATATATGATTCAACAGGCCAGGCTTTAGCTAAAAGTGAAACCGTAGATACTATCTCTATTAATCCTAAAAAAATAGTTAAGAAAAATCAAGAAGAAACAAAAGCTTATAAAGAATTAGTAGCTAAGGGGCTTTCAGATATATTTAAACTAGATTATAAAGAAACTTTAGCTAAAGTAAATAGCAATGCTTCTGTAGAAACTATCATAAAAAAAGTTGAAGAAGATAAGGTAAATGAACTAAAAAAATGGATTAAAGAAAATAAAATTGGTGTTGGTATAAATATTGATGAAGACACAAAAAGATATTATCCATTAAATACTGTAGCCTCTCAAGTTGTTGGTGTATGTGGTTCAGATAATCAAGGATTAAGTGGAATTGAATATTCTTATGACTCAATTTTAAAAGGTGTATCTGGTCAAATAACCACTTCAACAGACGCAGCAAATGGAGAAATTCCAAATTCTGTAGAATCTTTTGTAGAAGCTAAAGATGGCTATAATCTTAATCTTACAATAGATGTAAACATTCAAAGTATAGTCGAAAGATATTTAAAAAAAGCTGCTGAAAATAATAAATGTTCAAGAGGTGGAAATTGTATAATAATGGATCCTTCAAATGGTCATATTTTAGCAATGGCTTCATATCCATATTATAACTTAAATGACCCTTACACACCTACTTCATATTATGCAGATAATTGGGACAAACTAAGTAAAGAAGAAAAATCTCAACGAATTTATAGTATGTGGAAAGTGCGCTCTGTCTCAGAAATGTATGAACCTGGTTCAGTATTTAAGTTAATTACAGCTTCAACAGCTCTTGAAGAAAATATTACAACTGTAAATAAAAAAGGTGATTTTTATTGTAATGGTAAACAACATGTTGGAGATAAAGATATATCTTGTTGGGCTTCTCATCCACATGGAAGTCAAACTTTAACAAATGCCATTGAAAATTCCTGCAACCCTGCTTTAATGCAATTAGGTAAAAGAATTGGCGCAACCACACTTTATAAGTATTATAACGCATTTGGTTTTTTTGATAAAACAAATGTAGGTCTATCTGGTGAAGAAAAAGGTAAATTTCATAAACTAGAAGATGTTGGTCCTGTTGAACTTGCGACAATGTCTTTTGGACAACGTTTTACCATTACACCTCTTCAGATGGCAACAGCTTTATGTTCAGTTGTAAATGGAGGCTATTTGTTAGAACCTACTCTTGTAAAATCAATGTCTAATCCAGATACTGGAGAAGTTATAAATACAGAGCCAAAAATTGTAAGACAAGTTATATCTTCTCAAACTTCAAGTCAAATGAGAGAAATAATGCAATCTGTTGTTATTCATGGAACAGGTGGAAAAGCTGCTGTAAGCGGATATTCAGTTGGTGGAAAATCAGGTACTTCTGAACCCCCTGTTGGAAATAAAGATGCAGGTTATGTTGCTTCTTTTGCAGCTATATCTCCTGTAGAAAATACAAAACTAGTTGTTTTGGTTACACTATATGACCCACATGGTTCAAGCCACCAAGGTGGAACAGTCGCTGGACCTGTAGCAGGTCAAATTCTTTCAGAAGTATTACCTTATTTAGGCATAGAACCTGATCAAAAATAAGTATAGTATCTAATTTAATAAGAAATTTGGCCTCAAATACATTCATCTCTGTATTTGAGGCTCTTTACAATCCCTCATTATTATTAATGATTTTCTATTAAAATACTACATATGAACTTGTAAAAATCTTTAAGATATATTATTTTTATCACTAAATTATTAATACATCTTTTTTCCTATGAACAAAATATCATTATCACTAATCTCTAAACTCCCTAACCACCTTTCTTTTTTATTCTTTTCTAAAAATTTTTTTAATTCAACTAAACTTACTTCTGCACAATAATTAAGTTTTGAATCTATAGTAAGTAATAAACTGCTTATATTTTCTTCAGACATGATTTGAGTAATAATTGCTTTTTGAATTGCGTTTTCCAATTTTTTTTCTTTACATTTTAAATATTCTTCATATAAAATAGACCAAAAGCAAAATATAGATTCCTTTATTTTACCTCCTTTTATAAGTCTTAAATATACTTCTTCCTTATTACCATCATAAAATAAAATATTAGCTTTTAATAAAGAAAAATCATATTCTATAATACTTTCAAAATGCTCTATTCCTTCAATATCTATATTGTCTATTTCTTTTTTTAAAATTCCTTCTAACAGTGATTTTATATTTTCTTTGGAAAATTCCTTTTTATTTGTACTTACAAAATCATCTCCTATAAGGCATTCCCCCCATACAATATATTTCTCATTTTTGAATTTGTTTAAAGATTCTGCAAAAAATAACATTATGCCTATTCAAATAAAATAAGATAAAAAATTTGATAAAATGAGTTATAACTCTCATAAATGTTTGTAACAAGTAAAAAATTGTTATAAACTAAAATTATATAATTCTTTATATAGTATAAAACTTTTTTCTAACTTTGTCAATATTTTTTTACAAATTTTTCCAACTTTTCATCGCAAAATTCGACATTTTTTGACATTTCACTAATTGTCATATTGAAAAACCAGTTTTATCAATTAGTTACAATTTTTTCACATTTTTTTCACAAAAGTATTGTATTATTAAAGAGATTTAGGTATATTATATATGAAGGACTTAAAAATTTACAAAAATTTCATATTATATTTTTTACATAGAAAGGAAGTAATATAAATGGATAACAATTTTAAAAATGTTTTTGATGATAATTATGAAAGGAAAAATTCTTATGGATTTAAAAATAAAGTAATATTACCATTTGTAAGTGGTGTGCTTGGATGTAGTTTGGTTATAGGAACATGTTTTGGAGTTCCTCAGATAAAATCAAAAATTTTAGGAACAACTTCTACTCCTGTCTCTTCTTCTACAAGTACATTATCAGATACTCATGCTGGAACTGTAGATTTTGTATCTTTAGCATCATACTCAGATACAGCTGTTTATGCTGCAAATAAAATTTTACCCTCAATAGTTGGTATAGAAGTCACATATAATGTAACTCAACATTCTATGTTTGATTTTTTTGGAGAAAGTTCCCAAACTACGTCAGAGGCAAAAGCTTCAGGTTCTGGAATTATAATAAGTGAAGATGGCTATATTTTAACAAATAATCATGTTGTTGGTTCAAAATCAACAAGTCAATTTTATGATATATCAGAAGCTACATCTGTAAAAGTTACTTTAAGTTCAGGAGACAATAAAACTTATGATGCAAAAATTATAGGTAAAGATTCACAAACAGATTTAGCAGTTTTAAAAATAGAAGCTACCGGACTTACAAAAGCTGAATTTGCAAACTCTGATTCAGTTAAAATTGGTGAATTTACAATGGCTGTTGGAAATCCTCTAGCTCTTGGAACTACAATTACTTGTGGTGTAGTAAGTGCTGTAAACAGAGAAGTTGATGATGGCGAAAAAAATGTATTTAAATGTATTCAAACAGATGCAGCAATCAACTCAGGAAATAGTGGTGGTGCTCTAGTTAATAGTAAAGGTCAAGTTATTGGAGTAAATACTCTTAAAGTTTCAAGTACTGGTGTTGAAGGAATTGGATTTGCTATTCCAATTAACTCAACAATAAATGTAATTGAAGAATTAAAAACTTATAGCAAAGTTAGACGACCATATATTGGTATTGGTGGAAGAAATTTAACAGAAGATATTGCAAAAACTCATAATCTTGTAGTTGGTGTTTATGTATCTACTGTTGATCAGTTCTCTGCTGCAGAAAAAGCTGGTTTAAAAATTGGAGATGTAATTACAGCTATAGATGGAACAGAAATTAAAACAATGGATGAATTAAATGAAATAAAAAATAAACACAAAATTGGAGATATAGTTACATTAAAAATATTTAGGGACGGAAAAACAATAGATGTTAGGCTTACTTTAGGAGAATCTAATTAAATAATAATTGTAAAAGGCTACAGACTATTTAAAATCTGTAGCCTATTTTTTTCAGAATTATTATCCTCTACATCCACATCCAAAATTAGTAAATAATAATAAGAATATTATTATAAAAAATAATATTTCGCTATCACATCCTCCGAAAATCCCATTATTATTGTTATTACAGCCACAACCACAACTTCTTTCTTCTACAGGTGCTGAAAATGTGTTGTTATTATAATTATCTGTAGGCATATGTAACCCTCCTTTTTTTGTTTTTAATATATATTATGATTATTTTTTAATTTGGTTACAACAAAAATAAAAATAGAAAATAGCGAATTAAAACAATCTTCTAATTCGCTATTTTCTATTTAGTTTGCTTCTGCTTGAACTATAACTCTTTTTTTGCTATCATTTGTACATGTTATTATAGTTACAACTCTTTTATTTTCTTTTCCTGGTACATCATTTATGCACTCAGTGTTTTTAGGATCAACCTCATACTTGTCAAAAACTGTGTAATTTACTTTTTTGCCTGATGCATCTGTTATTCTTATTCTATCACCTTTTTTTAAAGTCGGAACTTTGCTAAAAAATCTTTTATTTCTGTAATTATGACCTGCTATACTTAAGTTTCCTATTTCATTTGGATATACTCCCCAAAACATAACTGGTGATACTTTAAGCCAATCTACTAATGTATCTCCAGATGTTTGTGCTAAAATTGCATAATTTACACCTATTTTTGGAATCTCAATTCTTCCTACACTTGGATATCTTTTCCCATTTGAAGCAGTAATATATTTTATTTTCTTTTTTTCATTATCTTTTTTTCTATTATTATTTGAAGTTGAACTTGATCTACTATTTACATTATTGTTGCTTTGCATTCCATTATCTGTATTAGTCTGCAAATTACTTTGTGTTTTATTTTGTTGTGTGTTTGGTTCATTGTTTTTATTTGCTTCATTTTGTTGTTCAACTTGAGAAATCATTATTTTCCAAACGCTTTCTTCTTCACTTGCTGCCACTCTTTCTGCTTCATTCATCTCTTCTTCCACAATTCCCTCTAGTATATCTTGTGAAATGTCGTCATCTTTATTTCTTGCATATTCTGAATGAGCATAAAATGAACACAAAATTACAATTACCACTATAGAAAGTATGAAATTAATTTTATACATCTTCTTTTTTCTTTTGAGTTCAGGTGTAACATATAACTTCTCTGTAACTAGAATTTGATTCATCTGCACTTTCCTTTCTTTTAAATATTATTATTTTATATTGTTTAACTGCCTTTTTTTAAAATAACTATTTACTAATACTGTTTAAAAATAAATCTGTAAGTTTTGCAAAATCTTCTATTTTCATATTTTCAGGTCTTATATCTTCCCTAAGTCCTAATTTTCTTAAGGCTTGTGTTCCTTCTTCTTTATTTTTAAAAACACCTACACTTGTTAAAGAATTAATAAGTGTTTTTCTTCTTTGCATATAGGCACTTTTAATAATCTTAAACATAACCTTTTTATCTTTTACTTGAACAGCAGGATTTTCTCTTAATTTTAATGTAATAACTTCTGAAGTAACCTCTGGCTCAGGTATAAAACAAGTATTTTCTACTTCTCTAATTTTCTTGCCTTCACAATAATAATATATTGTATATGTTATAGCTCCTGTTTCTTTTGTTCCTGGAATTGCTATCAGCCTTTCTGCAACTTCTTTTTGAATCATTACTGTAATGCTATTTATACCCAAATCATTTTCTACTAATTTCATAATTATTGGTGTAGTTATGTAATATGGTAAATTTGCTACCACTTTTACATTTTTTATGTTTGAGTCTTGCTCTCTTTCTTGCTTTATAAGTTCATTTAGGTCTATTCTTAAAACATCTTCATTTATTATTTCAAGATTTTTGTATGCGATAAATCTATCTTTAAGAATTTTGACCATTTTTTTATCTAGCTCAATACATATTACTTTTTTGGATTTTTCTAATAACAATTTTGTTAAGCTTCCAAGACCTGGTCCAATTTCTATAATTAAATCATTTTGGCAAATTTCGGCACCTTCTACTATATCTTGCAATGCCAAATCATCAATTAAAAAATTTTGACCTAAGCTTTTGTTTGCTTTTATTTTATTTTTTTTCATTAAAAATTTAGTTTCTTTTAAAGCTTCACTCATAAAATCCTACTTTCTTAACTCACTCAAAAACTATTATATCATAAAACTTTACAATAATCAATCCTTTTTATGTAAATTTTCAATTTCTTTTCTTGTTAAATAGCGCCATTCACCTATTTTCAAATCTTTAACTCCAATATTTCCGATATTACTTCTGTGAAGAGCCAATACTTTTTTATTAACAGCCTCACACATTTTTCTAACTTGTCTATTTTTGCCCTCATGAATTGTAATCTGAATTCTTGAAATATTTTTTTCTTCATCAATTTTTAAAATCTTTACTTTTGCAGGCTTTGTAATGTATGAACCATCTATCTCTACACCATTTTTCAATTTATTTACTTCTTCTTGAGATATAGCACCTTTTAAAGTTACATTATATGTTTTATTTACTTGGTTTTTGGGATGAGTTAGCATATTTACAAAATCACCATCATTTGTTAAAATCAATGCACCTGATGTATACATATCTAGTCTTCCTACTGGCACAATCCTTTTGTCGATTTTAACCAAATCCAAAACAGTATCTCTTTGAAATTGATCTTTTGCAGTTGTTACATAACCTATCGGTTTATTTAGCAAAATATATACCTTTTCTTCTACAGGTTTTACAATCTTACCATTGAATTTAACTATATCTTGCTCAGAAACCTTTGTTCCAAGCTCTGTAACAACCTCTCCATTCACTTCAATTTTTCCATCTAAAATTAATTCTTCACATTTTCTTCTTGATGCAACTCCTGCATTTGCAAGATATTTTTGTAATCTTTCTTCCTTCAATCTAATTCCTCCAATATTTTTTCAAAATACTCAGGAATTGGAGCTTCTATATGTAGCTCTTTTCCTGTAATTGGATGTTTAAAATCTAAACATTTTGCATGTAAACATTGTCCCTCAATATTCCACTTATTTTTTCCATTAGAATACACATCATCCCCTATTATAGGATATCCAATATGAGATAAATGTACTCTAATTTGATGTGTTCTTCCAGTTTCTATATTTATTTCTAAAAGAGTACAATCTTGGTAGCGTTTTATTACTTTAAAATGTGTAATTGCCTCTTTTCCATTTTTATCAACATCCATCTTTTTTCTATCTTTTTTACTTCTTGCAATTGGCATATTTATTGTGGCATTATTTTCCTTCACAAAGCCTCTAACTAAAGCAATATATGTTTTCTTTATTTCGTGATTTTTAAGTTCTTCACTTAATGCAATATGAGCTTTATCATTTTTTGCAATAATAATCGCACCTGACGTATTTTTGTCAAGTCTATGAACTATTCCTGGCCTTATCTCTCCACCTATTCCAGAAAGAGAATCTTTACAAATTGACATTATCGCATTAACCAAAGTCCCATCAGGATTACCATTTGCAGGATGTACTACCATTCCTTTTGGCTTATTTACAACAATAATATCATTATCTTCATACAAAATTTCAAGTGGAATGTCTTGAGCTTTAAGTTCAATTTCTTTTGCTTTTTCCTCTTCTATTTCAATTTTATCACCATTTTGAACTTTATATGAAGATTTTTCTTTTTTATTGTTTACTTTTATTTTTTCTTCATCAATTAGTCTTTGAATTGCAGTTCTTGAATATTCTGTTTTTTTTGAAAGATATGTGTCAATTCTTTTTGGTTCTTCAATTTCTGCTATAATTTCTTTTTTCATTTAAAAGTTTCATTCCTTTCTTAGGTTCTTTTTTGGGATGGAGGAAAAAAGGAACCTAAACCAAAATATTTTTTTGAACCATCCCTCAATACTATTATTTTTTCTTTTCCTTAATTCTTTCGCTTGTATATTTTGTAAGAATTACAGCCATTCCAATCCATGTAATTATAAAATAAACATAAGATAGATTTTGAGGTGTAAATTTTGGAATATTAATGTAATTTATTGTTCCTCCATTCCAAACTCTATCTAATGCATTACTTATTGCTCCAGCAATTGCGAAACTTAAAATAACTCTGCTATCTGTTTTTATAAATGTATTGTTACTATTTATATATCTTACAAGCATAATAACAGCTATTATGGAGATTAAAATATATGCTAAATTGTTTTCTGATTTTTGATTTGTTATTATTCCTATTCCCCATCCTGCCTCATTTATTAAAGTCATATTTGTTTTAAATATCAATATTTTTGCGATTTGGTCGATTAGTATTAAAGCTATAATTAATATAATAACTATCTTTTTTTCTTTTGGCTTCATTTTGAGTTCCTTTCTTTTGAAAATTTAATTTTTTTGCATAATTAATTTTATCTGATGGAAATGCAAAATAGTCTTTAGCCTGTTATTTTCATTTTCTATGTTTCTATTTTACTATATTTTTAAGGATTTTTCAAGGTGTGTTAAAATCTTTGTGAAATCACATAATTGACAACCTTACAAAAATATAAATAAAAAGCTTAAAAAATATTGATAAATTTGAAAAAATAGCGTATAATAAAAGTAAGGAATACAATGAGTTGAAAGGAAGTGATTTTATGGAATTAGCTAAAATTACCTCAAAAGGTCAAATAACACTACCAATATCAATAAGAAGATTTTTAAATTTAAAAGATGGAGATAAAGTAGCATTCATTGAAAAAGATGGAAATTATATTGTAATAAATCCTGTATCTCTTGCTATAGATGAAGTAAGAGAAGCCTTTGATGGTGAAGCTGAAAGACTTGGATTAAAAACAGAAGAAGATGTTGTAAAAATTTTTAAAGAATTCAGAAAAGAAAGAAATAGATAAAGATTTTGATGATGTAACTATTGAAAAACCTGAAATTTTAACAACAACAGAATTTTTAGAAAAATATTGTTAAATTATAATAAAGCTTTGATAATTATAAAAATCAAAGCTTTTTTTCTTTATTTAAATCTAATAATTCGAACTCATTTGAATTGAATTCAATGAGTTCGAATAACCTCTCAATGGTGCGAAAGTAAGGGACGTATGCTAAAAACATCTCTCACAAAAGCACCTTATTAACCGTTTCTAAATTAGTAATAGCAATATTTGTCATAAATGTTATATTTACAATTGTGTTTTTTTGCTATTGTATATATTTTTAGTTTAACACAAAATATAAGAGTCCAAGATGAATATATTTAGTTATCTCCTGGCATAATCATTCCTGTCCATATTACTTGTTTGTTATTAATAGTAAGAGTTATTGTTGCATCCCAACCAGTATATTTCATTAATTCATTATGACTATTTGCATCTAATAAAATACAATAACAATTATTAGTATCGTTATATTCAACATAAGGCGTCAAATTAACTTCTTCTTCAACTCCACCACTTTTTACTTTCATTTTAGGACTATATTCTTCACTAACGCTTACATATTCTCCCAGTATATTTTGTAAGAAAAATGACCAACCTCCATCATTTGATTTCAACTCCATTCCTAAGTCATTTGCTTGAATTTCTTTTATTGTTCCTTCATTATTGTTGATTGCATATAATTTATTATTATATTTGTATATGATGTTTTCTTCGACTTGTTTTATAAATTCACCATCAGACATTAAAGCATCATATAGTTGACTTTGTTCAATATAGTACTTCTCATCTGTACTAGCTTTTTCTACTGTTGATATCTCATAATTGTCAGATTCTTTTTTGTATGTCAACTTGTATATTTCATTATTATACTTCACAAATGTTTCTGTTGGCGAAGTAGTTGGTCCTGTTTCCTGATTTCCATAGGCAGACAATATATATACTATACTAGTATTAGCATCTTGAATTGGATCAGAATTCTTAAATTTTACATCGTCAGGTGTATTACCAAATATCATTACCTCACCTACGTTTTTTCCTTCAAAATATTGTTTTAGTTTCTTCAAATCTGATGATTCACTTTCACCATTGTATATTTCAGACACTTTTATTGAATAAGTTCCATATTTATCTAATGTTGTTAATTCAAGGTTTAATAAATCTTCACCATCTGGTAATTCTTCCAATGTTGGAACATCTTTAAAATAAGTATCTAAAACAGTTTTTAACTGTGATTTATCTAAATCCACACCTTTATTTTCTACTTTATATCCTAATACATCTGTTCTTGCTTGTTCTACTACACTTTGTCTTTCTGCTTTAGTTTTAGCATCTGTAGCCCTATTAAGGATAGAATTATCTCCCGATAGCATAGAAATACTAATTCCAACCAAAATTAAAAGGACAATTATTGTTATTACTAAAGCAATTAAAGTTATAGCTTTTTCGTTATTTTTTAGTATTTTATTAAATATTTCCATTATAATATTTTCTCTCTTTCTTCATTTGATTTTCTATAAATTTTATACCATACTTTATAAATTTTTGCAAGTATTTTTAGGTACATATTTATTTTATTTTTTAATATATAATACTTGTAGACCAACTATTAAATGTCAATAGTTTTTTGAAAAAAATTTATATATAAGATATAATAAAGGCGAAAGAATGATACCGCTAGTTACAATTAAGATTTTTGCAGAACATTATGGTACTTCTATTGATTATATTGCTAATTTAACAAATGAAATAAAAACATATCCTTGAAAAAATTTTTCTATTTTTTACTATTTCATTCAATAAATCTTCATCAAAATATTTTAGTATTCTTACTTTTTTTCGTTATTTAAAATTATATTTTTCTTTTATTATATCAAATTCTTTTTTGTAATTATATTGTCGTTTAAAGAATAATTTAAATATGATTTTTCCTTTTAAAGTTACTTTTGTAATATTCAAATTCGCATTGAGTAATATTTGAATTAACTATTACCATCTCTAGTATTGTCTTCTCTGTTTTATTTAATTTTATATTAACATTTATAGTATCATTTATATTAACATTTATGTTATCATTTTTTTGTAAAAATAGACTTTAATTATTTTTATATTTAGTAAAAATATTTATACTTATTCTATTTATTAAAGAGATTGTCCAATACTATTCTATAATTTTAGTTAACTGAAAAACACATTTAGAATTTTTAATTTTTTCTTTACAAAAAAATTAATTTATTTTATAATAAGAAATGAAAAACATCGACATATCATAGAAATATCAACTGCTTTTCTATACAAAATTTTTAAAAAAAGGAGAAATACTTATGAAAATTTTAAAAAAATTACTCTTATCTGTTTTAATAATTGTAACAACTCTTACAATTTCACAAATCACATTATTAGAACTCCCTACTGCTTCTATTGCTCAAGCTTCAAATATTAGAATTAATAAGACAAAATACTCTCTTTATAAAGGCTCTAGCTTCAAACTAAAAATTACAGGGACATCTAAGAAAGTAAAGTGGACTTCTAGCAATAAAAAAATTGCAGTTGTTAATTCTAAAGGTAAAGTTACTGCTAAGAAAAAAGGAACTTGCACAATTACTGCAAAGGTTAATGGAATAAAATATTATTGTAAAGTTTCTGTAAAAAATAAAAAATATACTTCAACAACAAGTTCAAAATCTTCTATTGTTTATATTACAAAAACAGGAAAAAAATATCACAGGTTAAGTTGCAGAACTTTAAGAAGTGTAATAAAAACAACTAAAAAAGAAGCACAAGCTAGAGGCTATACAGCTTGTAAAGTTTGTTGTCCTTAGTTAGTGAAGTACTAAAAAATTGCACCTAATGGTGCAATTTTTTAATTTTGTGATTTTATTCTATAAATTTGTTATAGTAACAAATTTTCTTTAAATAATTTATGTACATAACTTTTATTTTATAGGAAAAGATTTTTCCTTTGAAAATAAAATCTTAATTTTATTTTCACTTCAAGTTACATAGCTACTTTATAAGCTTCATAGTTTTCCTATTACATAAAAAGAACGAACTCAGTTTGAAATAAAATCCAAATGAGTTCGAATAATACCTCTTTGGTGGCTTCAACTGGAATTGAACCAGTGACACAAGGATTTTCAGTCCTCTGCTCTACCAACTGAGCTATGAAGCCATATATATAAAAAAATGGCGACCTGGAACGGGCTCGAACCGTCGACCTCCGCCGTGACAGGGCGGCATTCTAACCAACTGAACTACCAGGCCGTATATATTAAAATATTTTTCTATATATAAATGGTGGTCGCTATAGGGCTCGAACCTATGACCCCCTGCTTGTAAGGCAGATGCTCTCCCAGCTGAGCTAAGCGACCAATTCATTTAACAATAACTAGTATACTATCTTTTTTTTCAATTGTCAAGTGTTTTTTTGAATATTTTTCAAATTTTTGTAAAAAATATATTAATAAACAGTATTAAAGAGGCTTTTGCTTTTAAAAAAAAATACATTTTTTAACTAAAAAAGCTTTTAAATAAAATGAGAAAGGGATGAATTTTTTTATGAATGAAAATGATTTAAATGTACTTGATGAAGTAAATAAAGGAGCCACTATGGGTATGGACGCAATTCAATTTGTAGAAAAAAAAGTAGGAGATGAAAATTTTAGAGAAGTTTTAAATGCACAATATGCTAAATATCAAGAAATTTCCAATAGAGCCAATAATTTATATGAAAAAATGCCTTCAAATAAAGAACCACATGAGGCAAGCGCAATGAATAAATTAATGACTTGGTGGGGAGTTCAAATGAAGGTTATGTCTGACCAAAGCAATTCAAATATCTCCGAACTTCTTTTAAATGGTACAAATATGGGAGTTATTGAAGGCAGAAGACTTATTAACCAAAATCCTCACATTGATGCAGATATTCACACTCTTTTATGTGATTTTGTAAAAATGCAAGAAAAAAGTTATGAGGAACTTAAAAATTTTCTATAGAATGTATAAATTGCACTAATTGGTGCAATTTTTTTTTACAAATAAAAATTTAAAATTATGCAAAAAGTCTCAGAAAGCGTTGATATTTTGGTGTTTTTGATATATAATATAAGAAAAGTTGCTTTTTAATCACGCAAATATATGAAACTTTGTCTTACTAGAAAGGAAAATTTGTAAAAATGCCAAATAAAAAATATGCTTATGCTACAGTGCTAAGTACAGATTCATATTTGCCCGGAGTGCTAGCTTTATTTGAATCAATAAGAAGAACAAACACAAAAGTATCTGATTTTGTAGTAATAGTTAATCAAGATATAAAAAAAGAAACTATTAATCAATTAGTACAAAATGGACTAATTGTAAAAACTGCTCCAAAGGTAAATGTTCCCCAAAAAATCAAAGAAAAAAATAAATTCATTCCTCATTGGAATAACACATTTGATAAATTTAACATTTTTAATTTAACAGATTACGATAAAATAGTTTATCTTGATAGTGATATATATGTTGCTAAAAACATTGATGAATTATTTCAAAAGCCAAATATGTCAGCTGTTGTTGGAGGTAAAAGCTACTATAGCAAAAAAAATTGGAATGAATTAAACTCTGGAGTAATGGTCATAGAACCTAACGAAAGTATAAGAGATAAATTAATTGATAACATGAACTCTATGAGCATAAAAAAGAAAACATTGAAAAAATCACACCAAAAAGAAAAATTCTTTTCTAATATAAAAATATTAGAATTAAAAAATAAAGTTTATAAAAAGTTTAAAGGAATAGGAGATCAAGACGTATTAGAAGAATTCTTTGATTGGAAGAACAAACCCGAACTACACCTTGATGAAAGTTTTAATGTATTTTCTAATCATGCTGATTATTATAAAGAAAAACTAGGAATAACTCCGAAGTGTTATCATTTTGTAGGAGCAAAGAAACCTTGGAGCCTTACTCCTAAGGAAATTACAAAAATAGAAAAAAGCAAGTCAAAAACTAACCCATTAGAATATGCAGCATTCGATGAATATAAAAACATAATATATGATAATGCTGATAAGAATCAACCCAAATTTTCGATTATAATCCCAATGAAAAATGCAGAGCAATATATAAAAAAAGCTTTAGATAGTATAAAACTACAGAAATATCCTAAAGTTGAAATAATTATAGTTGATGATGCTTCTACAGATAATTCGAAACACTGTGTTGAAAATTTTTGCAAAGAAAACTTAGAACTAGGTAGTAAAATAAAAATGTATAACACAGCTGAAGAGCATCGCGGTCCAGGAGCTGGAAGAAATATTGGTTTGGATAATGCAACCGGAGACTACATTTTGTTTTTGGATGCTGATGACATATTAAATGAAGGTGCTCTAAAAAATATTTCTAGAACTATTTCTTTAAATCCTGAAGCTGATATTTTCTCTTTAGGTTATCAATTAACAAGATTAGGTTTTAACGAAGAAAATATTGGTACAATGAAGTTTAATTCTGGAAAAATCCAAGAGTCAAGATTTTTCCAAGTTGGTGCCAATACTGCAGGGCAAATATGGAATGTTTGTGCTAGACGAAGTTTATATGAACAGCCTAAGAAGTTAAGATTTAAAGAAAATTGTAAATTTGAAGATTTACCAACAAAAGTTGAACTATTTACAAGGTCAAAGAAGAAAATTAAGTCTGTAGATCATCTTACACATACACAATTTAGTAGACCAGTAAAAAGTATAACTGGTACATTAAATATTAAAGATATGAAAAGATTAGTCGATGCAAATTTAGAAATAGCAAACATTAGACCAGAAGTTGATTCAAGAGATAAAATGTACATAAATACAAGAATGATTTTGATGCCTATAGTATTAGGCTGGCTTTTGCAAAAATGTGTGCATAATAAAATAGATATGCTTAGAATGAAAAATATAGAAGAAGATGAAGCCACCAAATAAAAGGAGCGTGATTAAGGTAATTTAACTTTTAGATTACTTACACGCTCCCTCTTTATTTGCTCGCAAAATTTTCTTTAATGAATTTCTGCTCATAGCTTCTATTGTATAGAAAAAAAAAAATTTTTCATATTATAATTTATTAATTAAATGTTCAATTAATTTTTCTATTATATCTTTATCATCACTCGATAAGGTCAAAATATTATTTATTAATCTTTGATCTTTATCTTTTATATTGTACTCAACTAATCCTTTAAATAAACAATTAACATCCACTTCTAAAATATTACATATCTCTAGAATAGTTACTACACTCATACCAGATTTTCCTAGTTCTATTAAACTGACAAAATTAATTGAACGTTCTAGTCGTTCAGCTAATTGTTCTTGTGTCATATTTCTTGACATTCTAAGTGTTTTTATATTTTTTCCAATAATTTGCAAAGCTTTACGTTTCTCTAAATTCTCATTTCTTCGTGAATTATTCTCTATTCGCTTGAATAATTAAAATATATTTGTTATAATTTAATCAGAAATTTTCATAACAAAAAATATTTTTTTATTACACTAGGAGGTGAATTTTAATTTATATAATAAAAAATTTTTGTTAAGAATTTTTCAAATATTATTTAAATTTTCTCTAAAGAAAAAGATAAAGTTTGAAAATTATAAAAATCAATTATTTTTAATCAAACTGTGTGTCTTTAAAGAAAGAAAGGATAGTAAAAATGGAAAATACAAAAGTACCAATTTATAAGAAAAAATGGTTTATTATTACTGTAGTTATTATCGCTCTAATATGTATATTAAATATTAGCTCAAACAATAAAGGAGAAAAAATTGATTTAAGTAAAACTCAATTAGGTCATTATTTACCTGAATTACCAGCAAATAAAGGAAAAATCTCAGTCAATACAAATACCTATTTAAGTATAGAACTATATGATATTCCTCAAGAAAAATACTATGATTATACAAAAAAATGTGAAGAAAATGGCTTCAATATAGACGTTTCATCAAGTTCATCATTTGAAGCTTATAATGAAAAATCTTATAAGATTTATATGTATCTTTCTAGCAAAAACGAAATGAATATAAGCCTTTCTGTTCCTAGAGAACTAGAAAAAATCTCATGGCCTACAAGTGAATTAGCTAAGACTTTACCAGTACCTGAATTTGATGGTGGATACATTAACACAGACAGCTCAAATGAATTTAGTATTACCTTAGGAAATATTACTAAAGAAAACTATAATAAATATGTAGATGAATGTTCATCTAAAGGTTATAATGTTGATTATAATAAAACCACAAATAATTATGAAGCAAATAATGATAAAGGATATCATTTAGAAGTTTCATATAATGGCGGAAGAAGGATAACTATCAAATTAGAATCTAATTCTAATAAATCAACATCAACAACTGAAGTTGAAAAAGAGCCTGAACCTACACCTTCAACTGAAAAACAAGATAAAGAAAAAGAATCCGAAAATTCTAACAAGCAAGAAAATAAAAATTCTTCATCAAGTAAATCAAAAGGAATATCTAAAGATTTTAAAAAAGCAATGGATACATATGAATCTTTTATGAATGAATATGTTGATTTTATGAAAAAATATCAAAAAAATAGCTCAGATTTATCTCTAATAAGTCAATATGCTACAATGACACAAAAATATGCAGAACAAGTTTCAGCTTTTGAAAAATGGGATTCTAAAGATTTGACTACAGAAGAAGCTAAATACTATGTTGATGTTCAAGCTAGAGTAAGCAAAAAACTACTAGAAGTTACAGAATAAAATTCTATTCAAAGCAGTGTAGTTTTATAGTTATCTTTAAAAACTCTAAAATTTATGAAAAAAATAGTTTTAATAAAATCCAGAAAGGAATGAAGTTTAAAATGGAAAAAGAAAATAATTTTAATATTTTTAAAATAATAATAATAATTGCATGTATCATATCATTTGTTGGATTACTACTACCATATGAAAAATCTATCGGTGAATATAAAAAATATTTACAAGACAATCCAACTGAAATGAATGTTAGTGAAGTTAATTTAACTAACAAAGATGCAGAAAATATTTCAATAATTGAAAATTTCAAAATATATTCTTATGCTATGAATCATAGTGATGGCAGTACATGGTTAGCAGGTGAATCAACTATTAATTTTGTTTTAATAATAGTATTGATAGCTTCAACTATATTAATATTATTATTTACTTTATTAAATAAAAGAGTATTAAGCATCATATTTAATATTTTACTATTTTTAAGTTCAATTTTAATGAATTTTGATATAGTTAGTCGTAAGGTAATCCCATCATCTAAATATACTTACGGAATATCTTATTACCTTTACCCTATTATATCAATTGTAATTCTTATTGCAACTATTATATTAATAATAAAAAATAAGCAGAAAAAATAGTATTTAAATTAATTGTTACAATAATACAAACAGAGCGTGATAAAGTATTCTAATTTTTGAATTACTTACACGCTCTATTTTTGTTCCCTAGAAATTTTTTTAAAAATTCTCCAATGACCTCTCTGCCATTTTTTGATATTTCAACTTTTTATCTTTTATTTTTTCATTTAATTCTGGCACTATTCCAAAATTTGCATTCATTGGCTGAAATCTATCATTTTCAGTAGAAATATATTTAGCTAATGCTCCAATAATTGTAGTATTTGGAAAAGTTACACTTTCCAAATTTTTAAATTTTGCAATTGTATTTAATGCAGAAACCATTCCTGAAGAAATTGACTCTACATACCCTTCTACTCCTGTTATTTGACCAGCAAAGAAAATGTTTCTATTTTTCTTTAAGTTATATGTTTCATCTAAAAGTGTTGTAGAATTAATATATGTATTTCTGTGCATAACTCCATATTTAACAAACTCAGCATTTTCTAAACCTGGAATCAAGCTAAAAACTCTTTTCTGCTCCCCAAATTTTAAATTTGTTTGAAATCCTACTAAGTTATATATCGTGCCTTCTGTATCATCTTGTCTTAATTGAACCAAAGCATAAGGTCTTTTGGCTGTTCTAGGATCATCAAATCCCACAGGCTTTAATGGTCCAAATCTTAAAGTATCTACTCCCCTTTTTGCCATAATTTCTATAGGCATACATCCTTCAAAAATCTCTCTTTTTTCAAAATCATGAAGTGTTACAACTTCTGCATTTATGAGTTCATTATAAAAATTCTCATACTCTTCTTTACTCATTGGTAAATTAATGTAGCTTGCATCCTGATTTTCAAGCCTTTTTTTCCATTCCTCAATAGTCTCTTCTTTTTGTTTTTCTTCTTCATATCTATTTCCAAAAAATGCAATATTAAAATCTATGCTTTCCTTTGTAACAATTGGTGCAGCTGCATCATAAAAATAAAGTTTGTCTTGTCCTGTTATTTCTTGAATCTCTTTAGCAAGTGAACTTGAAGTTAAGGGCCCTGTTGCAATAATTACAATTCCATCTTTTGCTAAGTCTTTTATAGATATATCTTCACCTACTTCTTCATTAACAATTTCTATTAGCTCATTTCTAGTTATGTAAGCTGTTACATTTTCAGCAAATTTTTCTCTATCTACTGCTAATGCTTGTCCTGCAGGAACACTTGTCTCATCTGCTATTTTTATTAACAATGAATCCAATCTTCTAAGTTCCTCTTTTAATAATCCACATGCATTTGTTAATAAATTTGATTTAAAAGAATTGCTACATACTATTTCTGCTAAGTTTTTATTACTATGTGCAGGTGTGTATTTTTTAGGCTTCATTTCATATAACTTAACCTTTATTCCATGTTTTGCAATTTGGTATGCCGCTTCTGTTCCAGCTAATCCCCCACCTATTATTGTTATATAATCTTTCATTTTTTATAATATCCTTTCATTTAAAGCTTAAAGTTTGTTATAGAGCGTAGTTTATGATTAAAAACTTCATCACCTATAATACCATGAATTTGAATATTTTTCAACTATAAACCATATTCCTTAAATCATCATATAAATCACTTATTTCTTTTAATGGTTGTACATTATTTAGATACAAACATTCAACCATTTTTAAGTAATCCTCTTTTGGTACTATACCTAAAATCTGACTTTTATGAATATTATAAATCGGCACAACTCTTGGCTTTATTTTATACATTAATGCATTAACTCCATAATACTTATTATTTGACTTAAAAAGATACACCATTTTATTATTCCCAACTCTGAATATTGTCCCACTTTCATAACTCATCTTATTGTTATTTTTTATATGTTCTTTCTTTTGAATATTTGATAATTCTTTTTGCTTCATTCCCTTTTTTTGTTCTAAAATTTCATCAATTTCAACACTATATGCTATATTAACGACATTTAAATTTTCCTTTCTGTTAAAATATCTCTTTACTTTAAAATTTGTATAATATGATTTATTGTCTATTATTATCTTTTCATATATTTCTCCTGTCTTTGGGTACTTTTTAAATATTAAAAAGCAGTAAATATATACATTATCAGTTGAATATACATAATAGAATTGATTATCATACTCAATTACATCACCTTCTAAAATATAAATATTTTCTATGAGCTTATAATCACTTTTATTTACATTCAATCGTTTTTGAATATTTTTCAAATCTACTTCATTAAGAGTATTGTGCTTCTTTTTCAATTTATAAAAAGGAATTTTATACACTTTAGTCAAATTTAAATAACTATCTTTGTTTTGTTTATATCTAAATTTATTTATTTTATATTCTTGGCAATTATTTAAAGTGTCTGACTGTTTCGATGAAGACTGATATGCGTAGATAAAAAAACGACTTTTATCTACAACTAAATAAGGTCTAACTTGATGCTCTTTTTCTATTTTTCTCAATTCTATTCTTGATAATGGCATTTTTGACCAAACTAAATCACCTGGCTCTAATACATTCATTAATTTTATTTTTTCTTTTATCCTTTTAAAAAATCTAAACATATTCACCTCCAAATGTTATTTTCGCCATAATAAAACTATATGATATTTATGACATGAATATCTATCACTTTCTCCCCTTTCCATTTAATATTTTCTATTTTAGAATATTCTTTTTAAGAATATAGAATCTTTTATGAAATCAACTTTTAACTTTGAATTTATAGATTATTTTTGTATAGCCAAGTTGTTTTATTATTTAAATTTTTCATTAATACTTGTTTACGTACATAATAATTGTACACTATTATTGTATCACAAATTTTAGAAAAGTCAACCATTTAATTAGATTTTTTTGAATTGCTAGTATTTTAATTAATATTAATATTGATCATAAGATATATTAAAAGTTTGTGCAGTGTAATTAATAGTTTTAAATTGTATCTAGCTACTAAAAAATTCATAAATTTTTTTCATATTTTGATTGATTTTTATTGCTTTATGGTTTATAATATAATTGCTTATGCCTTCATAGCTCAGTCGGTAGAGCGTCGCCTTGGTAAGGCGGAGGTCACGGGTTCGATTCCCGTTGTAGGCTCCAACGACGAATCTGTTCGAACTTTTTGAACAGAGATACAAATATCATTCTAAAAAAGGATGGTATTTTTTTTGTTATCTAAATGCCATTCAAGAAGGGTGGTGTTTTTTAATGAAGATAATTAAAGAAGAATTGCAATTTGAGGAAAGTCTAAAACAAAGGCTAGAATTTATATGTGAGTTCTCAAAAGTTACTCCTACATTTATAAATGGAAGTATTAGAAAGATTGAAAATACTAATCTTTCATACATTGAGCCACATAGAGTAATTATTGAAAATACAACATTTCTAGTTTTCAATTATTCTAATGATGTGTATATATCCAATCTTTCTAAAAAAATAAAATTGTCTGAATTAGAAGAATATTTGAAAACAATATAGCCTGCAATAATTGATATAAGTGTAAAAATTTGACATTTCTTAAAATTGTGATATAATGTTTATGTAAACAACATATTTAAAATAGTTGTTTATTAAATATTAGGAGTTGAATTATGTTTTTAATAGAGTTAGAAATATATTTAAAAATACATAAATTTAAGAGATGTCATTAGCATAGTCTGTGCTTTTGATGTCTCTTTTTGTTTTATAGTGATTGGAGGTAGGAAAAATTGAATGAAGATAAGAAAAAATGTGGATTGTATATGAGAGTATCAACAGATGACCAAGCAAAAGAAGGATTTAGTTTGCCAGAACAAAAAGAAAGATTAGAGGCTTTTTGTAAATTTAAAAATTACGAGATAATAGACTATTATGAAGATGCAGGAATAAGTGCAAAAACTGGTAATCATAGACCAGAATTTGAAAGACTCAAAAAAGATATAAAATCTAAAAAAATAAATACTATTGTCGCTCTTAAACTGGATAGAATAACAAGAAGTATTTACGATTGGGAAAATTTAATAACTTTCCTAGATGAAAATGATGCCTATTTAGATTGTGCAAATGATGAAATTAATACCACAAGTGCTAATGGTAAGATGATTTCAAGACTTTTAATGAGTGTTAGCCAAAATGAAATAGAGAGAACAAGTGAAAGAACAAAAGTAGGTATGGCTGGAGCTATAAAATCAGGACATATTCCCCATAAAGCTCCATTAGGATATAAACATAAAGATAAAAAGCTTGTAATTGATTATTCTACAAAAGATATTGTAATTAGAATATTTGATTTATATTATAATGGCTACTCTTACCAGAAAATAAGTAATTTATTTAACGAAGAAAAAGTATTAGGAAAAGATAATTGGCGAGATTCAACTATTGTAGGAATAATTGAAAATGAAATATATAAAGGAGATTTCATACACGGAAAGAAAACAAAACACCCTACTTATTATGAAGATGTTGTAGAACCTATTATCTCAAAAGAAATGTGGTCTGATTGTCAAGTACAGAAAAAGAAAAATTCCAGAAGTTATAAAAGAACTCTAACTTACCTATACTTACAGAAACTTAAATGTCCTAAATGTAATCGCATTTTAGGTGGTAAAGCTACAACCAAGAAAAATGGTAATGCCTACTTCTACTATTATTGCCACGATTGTAAAATACAATTTAAGGAGAATTTAATAACTGATTATTTTAGTCAATTTATAGATGAATTAACTGAATATGACTCTGTTGTAAATCAATTCTTCTTGCCTATGATAAAGCAAAAATTTGATGAACCAAAAGAACAATTAGAAAAAGAGATAAACGAACAAAATAATAAATTAGAGAGAATAAAGAAAGCATATATCAATGGTGCTTTTGAATTAAAAGAATATAATGAAGAAAAGAAAATTGTTGAAAAGGCTATTTCTGAACTAGAAACTCAATTAAATAATACTGATTTTGCAGAAGATTTAAGATTTACACCAAAAGATATTTTATTAAAGCGCGATATTGATTATATAAACAAACTAAAACTCAATAAAGAATATAAAGAAAGAACCAAAACTTGGAAAGACTACACAAGAGAAGAACAATCTGAACTTATAATGAAATATGTTGATGATATTGAACTTGCTCTTACAGGAAATGTAATAGCAGTAAAACAAATAAATTTTAGAGAGTCAATTTGTAGACCTTGTAAAGAACTATATGATAATGGATATATAGATACTACAAAACCTACTTTATTTGGAAATGTTTTGGGAAGTGTAAGATTTAGTAACTATCTGCCTGAAAAAGAAGTTAGCGAAATAATAATGAGATTAAGACAATACTATGATGTGCATTATACAGAAGCAACTTATTATGTGCAAGACCAAGTATTTTACTTTAATTTTAAAGAAGATAATTCTGCTATTGTCAGAGTATTCCCTTTAAAAGATTATTACAAATTAGATCCAGATAATAAAATGGAAACTTATGAATTTGGAATAATCTATATAAATGAAGATGATAAATTTCAAATGCAAGAAATAGATACTGCATTTGATTATATTCCAGATGAAACAAACGATAGTGTAATTTATACAAAAGAGCCTACTCCTATTCCAATAGGTGTAAAGCCTGTAAAATACTTCGAAGAAAAAGCGGAATAATTGTTGCAATACTTCCTGCAAAGACTTGCCTATTGTAACAAGCAAATTAGTGAATACAAATTTATATTTGCGTTAGCAATATAAATTTAGTGTGAGGTAATTTGAATAAATTTTCTCCCGTTGGAGAGAAAATTTATCGCCTCGCAGAGCCCCCTGTTTTGATAGAATGTCAAAACAACCAGGGGGTTAGAAATTATGACATAGTCATAATTTCTTTGCTACGAAGCCTATTCTAAAGTAGATTTTATAGGAGGAAAAATATGGTCGAAGAATTAGCATACTCTATCCATCTAGGTACAGATAGAAATAAAACAACAAAGGCAAAAGAAATTGCATCAACAACTGCATCTGGAGAAACATCATTTTCAAATAATGCAATACAAAATGCAAAACAACTATCAAAAGTAAATAAACACAATTTAAGAGACTATGATAATATGAAAGATAAGATTTGCACAATATATGGAACAGATAATTTATATAGAGATGTCCAACAGTTATATTTACAAGAATTTGAAGAATCAAGAATTGAATATAATAACAAACAGACTCGTGAAGATAGAAAAATACAAGACTATTTTAAACATATTTCAGATAGTAAACTGTGGGACTTGGCTTGTGAAATTATAATAGAACTTGGAGATATGGACTTTTGGAATGGAAAAAATGATGAATATAGATTTAAAATGATTGATGTATATAGAGAACAACTTGAAGATTTAACAAAAATTGTACCAAACTTTAAAATAGCAAATCGGAACTATACACTTTGATGAAGTCAGTCCTCATATTCATATAGTTGGAGTTCCTGTAAGTGATGATAATAAACGAGGAATGAAGAAGCAAGTTGCAAAATCTAAAATATTTAACAGAGAGTCATTAACAGAATTGCAAGACAAGATGAGAACTTGCTGTATAAAATCATATAACAAGTATTATGAAAAGAATTCTATTCTTAAACAAAAGCAAAAAGGCAGAAATCAAGATATAAAAGTAAAAGATATGGAAGATTACAGAGAAATAAAAAATCAAATTGCTAAAAAAGAAGAAAAATTGCAAGAAGCAAATAATCAAACGCAAAAACTTGATATTGCAAGTAATAATATAAATGAAATACTAGATAATTTAAAACCTACTAAACTTAACAAAAATAATATGCTTATTTCAAGCGAGAATGTGGAAATTATTAAAAATTATGCAAAAAATGTAAAAGATACCACCAAAACAATTAGAAGTGTAAATGACTTAAATATGGCGATTAGAGATTTTGAACATTCAGCCTTTGAAGTACAAAAAGAAAATCGTTCTTTAAAACATGAATTAGAACTAAAAGATGACGAAATCGGAAAGTTGAAAAGCGAAAATTCTAAAAAAGATAAAATTATAAATAAATTACAAACTGAAAAAGAAAGCCTAAAACAGCAATTACAGAAATTCAAAGGCTTTTGGCATAAAACTATAAAATATTTCCAAGATAAAATAAATTATAACGGAGACAAAAGTTTTATAGAAGTTGCAAAAGACTTATTTATAAATAAGATCTTTGATAATCACGAATACGAAATAGTTAATGACAGAAGAAAAAAAGTAAAAACAATAGATGAAATTCAAACAATGACAGGCAAAAAGAAAAATAATATGGAATTGAAATAGGAGATGAATTTTAATATGGAAAATGAAAATGTTAAAAATTTAATAAATATGATTGATAAAATGGATATAAAGGACAAATTAAGACTTGCAATATGTATGAGCCAAGATAAATGGTCTGGACTAAAATTCAATACAAAAGAAAATTATGAGAAATTTGATAGTATGCTAAAAAGTATTGATGAAGAATACAGGACTACAAATATAAATATGGCAAAATATTTTACTGTAATGTTTGCAGAGGCTAAACTTATGGAATCACCAGTAGAACATCAAAATCAAGTGGCATTATATTTATTTAATAGTATAAATTTTTAAAGAATTAAAAGCTAATAATGAGTAAATTTGAGACTAACACATTTTTTTATATGTTAGTCTTTATGCATTTTATATAACTACATTAAATTCATCAGCAGATACTTTAAATATTTTAGCAAATGCAAATAATTCAAAATCCTGCACTAAACGATTGTTATTTTCAATTTTAGAAATTTCCTTAGATGTTAAGTCTACTCCCTCTAATTGTAACTTTTCTGCTAAATCTTGTTGAGACATATTAGCTTCTTTTCTTAGTTCTTTTAATTTATTTCCAGATATATTTTTTACATTGTTATATTTCTTTATCTTCATTTTTATTACCTCTTTCGCTTTATTAACGATTTCATTGTAATATTTTTCTAAAAAATATTATCCCTAATGAAGCGAAAATTTTGTAAAAATTACTTGCTTTTAAAAATAAATTGTGATAATATATACTTATATTAAATTATTCTACAAAAGATGGGAGGTGAAAAACTCAAATGAACAATACAAAAAAATTCTTAAAAAACAGTAATGGTATAACTTTGATAGCCCTTGTTATAACTATAATCGTCCTTTTGATATTAGCTGGAATTTCTATTTCAATGTTAGCTGGAGATAACTCTATATTACAGAAAACAACAACTGCTAAACAAACCTCAGAAAGAGCAGAAGCAAAAGAACAAGCACAAATGGATATTATGGCATATATTACTGATAAAACAGCTAACCATCAAGATGCATCTATAGATGATGAAAAAGTAAAAGATATTTTAACTGGTAAATCTTATGTAAAAACAGCGAATGATACAAGTTTTACAACAGCAAAAGGTGAATATGTAATACCATATTCAGAATTATATCAATCAAGTAATGTAACACCATCAGAACCTGGAACTTCAACTGATAAATCTACAATAATATTGAGTGCATTGGAAAATGCAAATTATTTTAATGATGTATGGTATAAATCTAGTATAAGAATTTCGGATACCTCTACAGCATTGTTTTATGATGATGACTTTAATGGAAATGGTTATATAGAATATGATGGAGCAATTTATAAAATCACATATACTAATTATCCTGATGGTAAAATAAGTAATGTAGAGCCAACAAATATAGATATAAGTACATTAAGTGTAAATGATCATAGTTTTAATACAATAGTATCAAGAAATGCAACATATAACGAAACTAAAGAACAAAATGGAACTATAAATTATTTGTATTACGATAGGCAAGGTATGTGTGATTATTGGTACAATTCTGCGGGCGTTCTTATAGATGTTACTGACCATTTCTAGTGTATCTTACAGATAGTCTCAATGTATAAAAACTAAAAAGTTAGTCATTTTTTATTGACAGAATTATTAATTATATATAAGTCAAGATAATAAAATTAATTGATATTTGTATCAATCATCAGTGGAGCGAAAAGTTGTAAATAACTACGACAACCGCTCCATAGTATGTTTATTGAACTCTTTTAAAAAATGTAAAAACTTTAATAATTCCTCGATATAAATAATTTATCGAGGAATTATTAAAAATCCGTTATTTTAAAATATTAAATATTTCTTGAATTAACTTTTCTATGGTTTCTTGGGGTAAATACGTATATATTGTAGTACTACCATCTGAATTTATCTCTCTTTCTTTTTTGTATAAATCTACTGGTATTGACAAATCAATAAAATACTCTTTGTCATCTTTAACTATCTTTAATGCATCTGAATCTATTTCATTAGAATAACTATGATATATTTTATAGCCATCTTCTTCAGCAACTAATTTCCAATTGTCTCTCTTCTTTAATACAGGAAGATATATTTTATCGTCTTTTGATAATAAAGAAACCCCTATTAAACTCTCATCAACTTTAATGCTTAAATCCAGAAAATCATCTACATTACATATTCTATTTATAGTTATTTTGTTAGTATCTATAATTCTTTCATCTAATATAGTAATACCATAAAATTGTTCTTCTAATGTTTTTGATTGATTAGTTTTTGTAATCATACTTGATATTTTTAAAATTTTATCTTTATCAGAACCTGTTATCTCGAGAGTACAAGAATTATCTTTTCTATATAATACATAAGACACACTCTTTTTTGTTTTTGCTTCAACAGAAGAATTAAATGAAATACTATAAGTTACTTCATATAATTTAGTATCTTCGTTTTCATTTATTATTGTATATGATTTAGTGCTCCCTGCAACTAACATCTCTTTTGGAGGTAATTTTTCGAATATTGTTTCATTTTTACCTATAGAAATATTATCCTTATTACTATATAGAAATAGGTGATTATAACTTATGGTTATGTTATTATAATCATTTATTATTTGAGATATATCAATTTCGTAAGCTGTTCCAAAACCAAAATTATAAATAATCTTTTTATTAAACAAATCATATGCAGATTTTTTTTCTTGCTTTATTATTTGGTCTATATTTTCATTTATATAATTTAAATTAATTTCATTTTCATAAATATTACTGCCATCTTCATTATCTTTATTACTCCATAAAAAGATTCCTATTATAAATATTATAAAAAAAATTATGATAATTAGAATTATTACTAATGATATTAAGGAAATTCCTTTGTTATTTTTTTGCATTTTATCTACCTCCTATTTCATAATATCATAAAAACAAAAAAAATACTATTATTTCATTAAAAATATTATTCAATCAGATTTACACTCTTTTTGATAAAGAAATAATTTAGATTTTATCCAACCCACTTCTAATTTCATTTATAGTACTTTTTATTCACATATCCCTTTCTTCCAGTAACAACAACTCTTACATAATCAACTTTGCTAGAAATATTTTTTAAAATTTTAACTCTTGTGTTCTTTTTGTAATAATATTTTTTTCCAAACAAATTTGACTTTGAATAAAGTATTGTAGATTTTTTTAAAATTTCTATTTGACCAACCTTGCTTTTGCTAGAAGGCTTTTTATTACTCAAATACTTAGAGCTTACCCATCTATTATTTCTAATTCTGCTAAATCCATTTTTAGTTTCATAAACTTTAACCTTTTCCCCATTATTTAGTTTGCCAACAATTTTATATTTAGTGCCTGGTCCTTTTCTTATATTAAGACGAGTATTTACTTTTACATATCTTGTATATTTTGCTTTTGAAGTACGACTTTTTTGTTCATTCCCCATATCATTTGAATATATCCAAAATCTTCTATAATTTGCATACTTTTTAAAATTTTTTTCAGTTATATATGCATAATTTCCTTTTAATTTAACATTTGCTTTTTTCCTACTTGTTGTATTAAATTTTCCACTATAAATATATGAATCTAAAACTTCTATTTTTCCACTATCTAAACTTGCTAATACCACATAATGTCCTGAACTTGTAAATACTCCTTTTCCACAACTTACAACAATATAGTATTTTGACTCCCCTATTTTATTTTTCTGCTTTAAATATTCCATAGCTTTTTCAAAATTAGTGGTTGTATAGTATTCTTTAAAATCAAAGTAATCTGCAATAAACGGAAAAAAGCTCCAAGCAGTTCCATTGTTTTTGGTTCTAAAACCATTGTCTACAGCAATTTTTGCCATTGTAGTTGGAAGTATTTCTCCTTTTGCACTTGAAACTATCATAGCTCCACAAGTCGGTCCACACCCACTAGATTTCATAGTTTGCTTTCTATTGTTTGTACTTGTATAAAGCTTATTTGCCCATCTTTTGTCAGCTTGTGAATAATATGTAAGTCCTCTCCATTTTCCAAGTAACTTATTCCCTTTTCCTTCTATACTTCTTCTTTCATAGTAAGTCTTTCCATTTATTGGGTCTGGTTCAAGTTTTCTTTCATCTAAATAAGCTTTGACTTTACTATTCGGAACAAATACACATATTAATACAAAAAAAATAACAATTATCTTTTTAAAATTCATCGCATTTCTCCTCTTTATTAAAAATTCTTAATATATACAATGAATTTAAAATTATAATTGTTACTTTATATAAATTTTTTTATGCTTCATTATTCCATATTTTAATTTCTTTTCCCGTGTTGTCTATTGCATAATGGTAGTCTCCATCAACTTTTATATCTATAATATTCTTTAAATTAGTAGCCCAAGGAATATTATCTCCTATAAAATGTATATTATCAGGATTTTTATTACTAAATACAGGTCCAGATAAATCTACATATTTTAATGTACCATCATCCATTAGAATCAAAATTTCTGGACTTACATCTTGTGCCATATTTGCTGCAACTATTTTCTTTATTTTACCTTCTAACCCTTCAACTATATATTTTTTATTATTTATCGGTTTAGAAAAATCCTTATCAGTCCACAATCTTTCTTGGCTTTTTAATGTAATAGTGATTTTATTATTTTCTAATACTGCAGAATAACCTTCCCCAAATATTTCCTGAAATATTTTATTTTGAATATTATCTTTGTTAAAAGATTCTGTTTTGTTTTCTTTACTTGAGTTTTCAGAATTATTCACAGTATTAGAAACATTATTTATTTTTTCATTTAAATTATTAACTGTACTTTTTAAACTATTAACTTCATTATTTAGATCAGCAACTTTTTGTGTTTCAGCATTTTTTTCATTATAAAAAATATATATAAAATAAGCCATAATAATAATTACGATTACTGCTAAAACCATAAATATTGTTGATAAAGTTATTTTCTTCTTTTCTTCCATTTTATTCCTCCTGAATTTTGTATAAATATTTTCTATCCATAACTAAATTTACTTAAAAAAATGAAATCCATATTTTTTAAACATTAAGTTTTTCTTTTTCTGCCAATTCCTCATCAAGTGTTTTTTCCAATAATTCTGGATGTCTTAAATATCTTGTAAGCATTTTAAAAGAATGAGCATAATAATATCCGTCACAAATTCTCTCATCTCCAACAAATGCTAGGTTTACGCATTTTTCTTTAACAACTTCGTCATCTTCAAAAACATAAGATTTTTTCTTTTTTCCTACTGCAAAAAATAGGCTAGTAGTTCCAAAATTGTATATGTGGTGATAGATAGAGTCAATTCCAAGTGACCCAACATTTGTAACAAATGCACTTGTATGGAAAGGACTTATTTCTATAATCTTTTTTGGTAATCTTCCTTTATTATCCAAATGTACTAAAAAACCAACTATGGCTTTTAAAATTCCTGTAGGTATTTTTGATAAAAAATCTGCCGTTTTGTCTGTACCATTTTCATTTTCTTGTGCTTTGTTTTCTGCTATCATTTTTTGTAATTTATCCTTAATCTCAAAAAGGTTCTCTTTTCCAGTAAATGGCACTTTTATTGTAGTCTCTTCTCCCTCATCTGTAAGAGATTTTTTTATAGACATACAAATTGTAATTCCATTTCTTTGATAAGCTCTTCCATTTTTCGCAAATCTATTAAGTGCAGGTCTTTGTCCTAAAATTCTTACAATTCCTGCAAAAACTACATCTATTAAAGTAATTCTTATTCCTTCCTCATTTTTTTTGCTTATGTACTCTTCTATTGCCGATATTGGTACATCTTGGTTAAAAAACACCTGACTATCTGATCTTTCTTTCATAAGCATTGGCATTAGTTTAAATTCAGCAGGCATAGTTTTTAACTCTACTCCATCGCTTCTTCTTCCAAACATCTTTATTTTCCCCTTTTATTTCTGTATTATTATTTATTAATATATATTTTTTAATTCATACATCTGAATGAATGGACATGGGGCATAAATTTTAAAAATATATATTGATAAAAAATTTATAACCTTTACATATTTATTATAATATATTGTTTTGCATTTTTCAATTACACTTTTTGGAAATTGTTATTTATCTTAGCTTTCTTTTTTTGTAATAGCTTTTAATGCTTTTTCTCTTGGCATAACAACTACATGTCCACAATTTGTACACTTTAGTTTAAAATCTACACCTACTCTTGTAATTTCCCATAGTTTACATCCACAAGGATGAGGCTTTTTTGTTCTTACAATATCTCCTATATTATATTCCATTTTTTCTCCTACTAATTATCTTCCTCTTCCATCATCTTCATCTAAATGTCTTTCTAGTCCTACATCTTCTCTTTTCTCTACTTCACATTCAGCATTTAAATTGTTTTCTTCAGCTTCTTGTTCATCAAGTCCAGTAATTAGCTTTCTTTTAAAACCTGATTTTCTTAAAGCAAATTCTGCTAAAAAATATGCAACATTCTTTTTACCATATTTTTTTATTATTCCTTCTAGTTTATCCTTAGGCAAATTTTCAATTCTCTGTATAATTTGCTCTGTAGCATTTTGAACTTTTACTCTTATTTCTTCTTCTTTTCCATCCCATATTCTTTCTTTTACATTTTCTCTTTGTGCATCTTCTATTGCTGCCAATAATAGTGTAATCTCTTCTGCTTTAAGATATATTTCCCAATCGAGTAGCTTTCCACTCTCAATTTCTTCTATTAATTTTATCGCTTTACTATGTAACTCGTGTGAAGAAACTTTCTGAAGTTGTTCATACTTTTCCATTAACATTATCATCCATTTTTCATGCACTCCTTTTAAATTTTCATATATTATTTTTACCTTACATTTTTGCCCCGTCCCTAAATTAACTCATAGCTTTTCTTAATCTATTTTCAACACTTGTTTTTCCTAAAACTTGCATAATTTCGTACATATCTGGAGTATTTGTTCTTCCTGTTAATGCTACTCTTAAAACTGTACTTACATCTCCAACATGAGCTTTATATGCGTCTGGATTTGCTTTAAATTCTTTTACTTCTCTTGCATATCCCATTTCTCCTGCTAAGTCTTTTATTTTATCAAACCAAGTTTGTTTGTCGTCATTTTCATCATAATATTTTTCTATATATAACTCTAAAATTTTGTTAATACTTTCTTTATCTGAAATTACTTGATATGGATATTCTTGTTTGCTATTTAAGAATTTGTCATCATACATATATATAATATTTTCTTTAACATCTGACCATTTTGCAATATCTTTTCTAGGTTTAGCATTTCCTCTTTCTATTCCTAAAACTTTTAAAGAATAATCTTTATCTGATAACATTTCTACTAATTCTTTATCATGTTTTTCTGCCCATTTTAAAGATTCATTATATACTTCATCAGCTGAATATGATGATATAACTATTTTTGATACATCAAACAGTTTTGTCATATCAAATAATGCTCCACTAACGCTCATTTTGTTCAATTGAAAATCAAACTCATCTATGGATTTATCTTTATTTTGCCTTCTCCAATTTTCAAATGTAGAATTTGCAATATTTAATAGGTATTCTTTTACTGATAAACTTGGAACTCCAATTTCTTCATAATATGAAACTGCTGCTTCTGGATCTTTTCTTTTACTTAATTTACGTTTATTTCCTTCATCATTTTTCATAATTGGTGCTATATGTGCATATTTAGGTGCTTTAAATCCGGCTTCTTGGAATAATTGCAAATGAAGTGGTACAGATGATAGCCATTCATCACTTCTAATTACATGTGTTGTTCCCATTAAATGGTCATCAACAAGGTGTGCAAAGTGATATGTAGGAAGTCCATCTGCTTTTATTATTACTATATCTTGATCATTTTCTGGAAAATCTACTTTTCCTTTTATAACATCTTTATGTTGAATTTTTCTATCTTCTCGACCTGGTGATTTAAATCTTATAATGTATGGCACTCCAGCTTTAATTTTTTCAGCTGCTTCGTCTAAGCTTAAGTTTCTATATTTTGCCCAAACTCCATAATATCCTGTTCTAACTTTTGCTGCTTCTTGTTTTGCAATTCTTTCTGCTCCTTCTTCAGCTGTTTCAAAACAAGGATACGCTTTACCTTGTTCTAGCATATATTTAGCGTAAGCTTGATAAATCTCTTTTCTTAAAGATTGTTTATATGGACCATATTCACCTATTTCTTCTGTTTCAGAAATCATTCCTTCATCTGGTGCCATATCAAAATCTTTTAAAGAGTTTACTATTCCTGTTATTCCATTTTCAACTTCTCTTTTTTGATCTGTATCTTCTACTCTTAAGAAAAATACACCTCCTGTTTTTTTAGCTACTGTTCTTGCCACTAAAGCTTGATATAATCCTCCAATGTGAACGAAACCTGTTGGACTAGGTGCAAATCTTGTTACAACCGCTCCTTCTGGTAAATTTCTTCTTGGATATTTTTCTTCATAATATGAAATCTCCTTTGCATTTGGAAATATCATATCAGCTAATTCTTTATAATTCATTACGTTTCCTCCCTTTTAAAATTCACTATTTCGCTAATTTGATTTTGTTTCTTTTATCGTTTGAACTATGATGGTATTATATACTATATTCAAAAAAATATCAAGTCTTTTGGCACATTATGTAAAATAGTAAAAAAACTAGACTTAATGCCTAGTTTTTTTATACCTCCATCACAATTGGAATTATCATAGGATTTCTTTTTGTTTTTTCAAAAATATAGTCTCTTAAATTATCTCTAACAATATTTTTAATTGTAGTCCAATCTGTAATTCCCCTATATTCGCATTCTCTAACTTCTTGTCTTACTTCGTTTTTAATGTCTTCCATAACACTTTCAGAATCTTTAACATAAATAAATCCTCTTGTTATAACATCTGGTCCTGCCACAACTTCTCCTGTAGATCCTTCTAATGTTAAAACTACAACAATTAATCCATCTTGAGATAGATGTTGTCTGTCTCTTAAAACAACATTTCCAACATCTCCAATTCCAAGTCCATCTACCAAAATTCTTCCTGATGGTACATTTTCTGCATATTCTGCACTTTCTCTGTTCATTTCCAAAACGAGACCATTGTGTAACATAAAAATATTTTCTTTTGGAATTCCAACAGATTTCGCAGTTTCACTGTGTGCAATCATATGTCTATAATCACCATGAACTGGTATAAAATATTTTGGTTTAACAAGTGATAATATTAATTTTTGTTCTTCTTGGCAAGCATGTCCTGAAACGTGAATATCTTCTAATGCGCTATATACAACCTCTGCGCCGATTTGCATTAAGTCATCTATAACTTTAGAAACATATTTTTCATTACCAGGAATTGGTGTTGCTGAAATTATGACTAAGTCATTTTGAGTTATTTTAACTTTTTTATGTGTTCCTGTAGCCATTCTAGTAAGTGCTGACATCGCCTCACCTTGGCTTCCTGTTGTAATTATTACTAATTGATTATCTGTGTAATTATTTATCATATCTATATCTATAAATAGATTATCTGGGCATTTAATATATCCCAATTCTCTTGAAGTATTTATCATATTTATCATACTTCTACCACATACAGCAATTTTTCTACCATATTTAACTGCTGAATTTACAATTTGTTGAACTCTGTGAACATTTGAAGCAAATGTTGCAACAACTATTCTTTTTGTACAATGCATAAATAACTTGTCAAACACTTCCCCTACAGAACTTTCAGACATTGTATATCCTTTTCTTTCTGAGTTTGTACTATCTGACATTAAAGCTAAAACGCCTTTGTTTCCTATCTCTGCAATTCTTCCTAAATCCATAATTTTTCCATCTATTGGAGTAAAGTCAATTTTAAAATCTCCTGTATGCATAATTGTTCCAACAGGTGTATTTATTGCAAACATTACAGAATCAGGAATACTATGTGTGCTTCTAATAAACTCTATTTTGAAACATCCAAGTTTAATAGTTTGTCCTTGTTCAACAACATGTAATTTAGTAGAATTTACTAAATTATGCTCTTCAAGTTTGTTTTTTATAAGACCAATTGTAAGCTTTGTTCCATAAATTGGAGCATTTAGCTGTTTTAAGAAATATGGTATTCCTCCAATGTGATCCTCGTGTCCGTGTGTAATTACCAATCCCCTAAATTTTTCTTTGTTATTTAAAATATATGTTATATCTGGAATTACTAAGTCTACTCCTAACATATCATCTTCTGGAAAAGATAGACCGCAGTCAACTGCAATCATATCATCTCCATATTCAAACACAGTAATATTCTTACCTATTTCATGCAATCCTCCTAATGGGATTATTCTAAGTTTTGGTCTTTTAAAGCCAAATTGCTCTTCTTCACTTTTTTTTGTATTCGCACTTCTTGTAGCTGTACTTCTTCTTATATTTTTGCTTGAGCTTGTAGTTGTACCTGTACTTATGTTTTTATTTGTGCTAGTTCTTGTACTTATTCTTGTTTTTCTTTCTGACACGATATTTCTTTCCGAATTATTTTGAATTCTTTCATTTTTTTCTATACTGCTTTGCATTCTTTCGTTTTGTTTTTCTTTTCTTTCTTTTGTTGTTTGTGTTCTTACACTATTTCTTGTTTTTCTTTGGACTGTATTATTACTTTGAGCTCCTATGCTCCTTCTATCTCTAGTAGTCCTTTGTTGTTTTTCTTTCATTTTTTCATTCCTTCCCTTATTTTTTTATTATACACATCACAAGTAATAGGCATAAATCCCCTAATTTATCCATAACTTGTAAATATTACACATATAATCTCATTAAAAACTCTTGCTATTATACCACTTTTATTCGATAAAGTCAAATTATATGTAATTTACATAATTTTTTGTATTTTGTACATAAACTAAAATTGTTATACATTTTTATCTAATTTAGCAAAAATTTATCAGTTAATAAAATTATAATTAATAAAAAATTGTTTTTTTATTTAATTCAATTATTCTTCAAACATTATCCCTAAGTATGTGGAACTTTCCAATTAAAATTTCGTATAGTTTTGATAATATTGCTAATAACTAAATATGTAAATTAAATACCAAGGAGATGTGTTTTAAATGATAATATCAGAAGCAATAAAACTCAGAATAAAAGAACTACTTGAACAAAACAATCTAAGTGCTTACAAATTATCATACAATTCAGGAATGTCTGCCTCAATACTTAGTGATTGTTTAAGAGGAAAAGTTAAAGAACCAACTATAAGTTCCATCATACACATTTGTGAAGGTTTAGAAATTCAGTTAAAAGATTTTTTTGACTCTCCTCTTTTCCAAGATGTTGAGGCTTATGAAAGAATTGAAAAAACAAAATAATTTTTTTAAAAAAACACTTAAATTCCAAGGGTTTGTTATATTCTTTTTATCTCACTTTAAGTTATAATTTTTTAAACGTATTTTTCTTTTTTCTACTTTATTTTCAAATTAACTATAAAAAAAATTGAGGCAAAAACCTTCAAAATTCCCACCCCAACTATTTAATTTCTTATTTTAATTTCATAGATAAAAGTTTTGAAATTCCGTGTTCTTCCATAGTTACGCCATAAACTGTATCTGCTGCTTCCATTGTACCTTTTCTATGAGTAATAAGTAAAAATTGAGTATTTTTAGCAAACTTTTTCAAAAATTCTGCATATCTATATACATTTACATCATCTAGAGCAGCTTCAATTTCATCAAGTACACAGAATGGCGCAGGATTCATTTTTAAAATTGCAAAAAGTAATGCAATTGCTGTAAAAGCTCTCTCTCCTCCAGATAACAAAAGCATATTTTGTAACTTCTTTCCTGGTGGTTGAACATTTATATTTATTCCACATTCTAGCACATTATTTTCATCTTCAAGCAAAATTTCAGCCTTTCCTCCTCCAAATAATTCGCTAAATACTTCTCCAAAATTCTTATTTATAATTTTGAATCTTTCTTTAAATTGCTTTTTCATTGTTTCTGTAATTTCTGCAATTATATTATTCAATTTTGCCATTGTGTTTTCTAAATCAAGTCTTTGTTCACACATAAAATCATATCTAGATTTTAGATTATTATATTCATCTATAGAATTTACATTTACATCTCCTAAGTCACGAATATCTGCATGTAAATTATTTACTCTTTTTTGTGTTAAACTAACATTTTCAGGCTTTTCGAATTCTTCTGTTGCATTTGGAGTAAGCTCATATTCTTCCCAAAGTTTATCAATTTGTGCTTTCAAGTCTTCCTCGATTTTGTTCTTTTTAACATCAAGCTTAACTATTTGAGATTTCAAATCTTCTATAATCCTGTATTCATCAGCCTGTTCAGTTTCTTTTTGTGCTAACTTCTCATTTGTTTTTATTCTTTCTTGTTTAAGTTTTTCAATGTTTTCTCCACTATTTTGCACTTCATTTTTTACTTCTTCTATTTTCTTTAAACTATCTTCTATTTTTTCGCCAAGTTCTATATTTTCTTGCTTAATATCTTCAATCAATTTTTCTTTTGAAGAAATACTATTTTTGCTATTTTCTATATCTTGCTTCATTATGTTTGTTATTTCTTCTATAGAATTTTCACTTTCATCAAATGAAGAAACCGAAATTTTTAAATTTGTAATATCAAAATTTAAGTCATCAACCTTCTTTTGTGTATCTTTGTTTGACTCTGCAAATTTTTCTATCATTTGTTGTAATTCTGAATTTGTCTCCACAATTTTTGCTACATTTTCTTCAAATGTTTTTATATTTTTCTCTGCCTCTTCTTTTTGCTTGGCTAAATTTTCTTTTTCTTGCCTTAATTTTTGAATAGTATTTTCTATTTTTTCAATAAATTGTTCAATAGATTCTTTCTTTTGTTTTTGAACATTATATTCAATCTCTGCTTGTTTTGCCTTTTCTTGAAGTTCTTTTTCTTTTTCAAAAATTTCTTTTGAACCATCTACAATTTTTTGTTTTTCATTTTGTAGTTGCTCTATTTGAGATTTTAAGTCTTCAATCTGTTTTGCAAGTTTTTCTATCTCTTTGCTTCTTCCCAAGATATTTACAGTTTTTTTAGCAACAGAACCACCTGCCATTGCACCTGATGGATTAACAACATCTCCATCTATTGTAACAATTCTAAATGAATAACCATTTTTCTTAGCTAAATCTATTGCTATGTCCATATTTTTTACAATTACAGTTCTTCCCAAAAGGCTAAAAATAATTTGCTCATATTTTTTGTTATATTTAATCAAGTCTGCTGCAATTCCTAAAACTCCATCTCCTGCACCTTTTATTTTATCTAACTTTTTACCTCTTACAGATGTAATTGGTAAAAATGAAGCTCTTCCAAGTTTATTGTTTCTTAAATGTTCTATTAATCTTTTTGCATCTTCTTCACTTTCTGTAACTATGTTTTGTAGAGTTGCACCTAAGGTCATTTCTATTGCTGTTTGCAACTCTTCTGGTACTTCTATAAGTTCTGCTAATGCACCATTCATACCTTTTCCAAGTTCTTTTATATTTTGACAATCTTTCAAAAGTGATTTTACACTATTTATATATCCTTCTTTTTCTTTTTCTGTTTCTACCAAAAATCTATGTCTTGACTCTTTAAAATGAAGGTCCTGATTTAGATTATTTAATTTAAGATCTATATTTTTTATTTTACTTTCTGCTTCTTGTTTTTTTGTTAATATTTCACTTAAATTTTTATCTACCTCATTTTTCACTTTTTGTGCTTCATAACATAGTTTTTGTATATCATCTTTATCAAAATTAATTCTATCTTTCTCAGAAATATTTGAAGAAATTTCATTTTCTATTTGTTTGCTTCTTTTTTCTATATTTGCAATATTTGTATTTTGTGTATTTATTTCTGACTCAATTTCATATTTTTGGTCTATGTTTGCTTCTAATTTTCTTTTTGCATCTTCTATTTTTAGTTCTTTCTCAGAAAATGTTGCCATTATTTTTTTTAGCTCATTTTCCTTTTCTTCAAGCTCTTTTACAAATTTTTCTTTATTTTCTTTTAAACTTATCTTTTTATCAAGTTTTGCATTCATCTCTTCTTCAGAAGTAGTAATTTTTTTATTTAATTCTTCAATTTCTTCAAGATATCTTTTCTCATTTTGCTCATTATTTTCTATTTTAGATTTGAAAACATTAATATCTGAATTTAGTTGTTCTTGTTTTTTCTGACTTTCAAAACCTATATTTTGCATAGCTTCTATTTTGTTTGTAATTTCATCAATATTTTCTTTAAGTTCTTCTTTCAAAATTTTTATTTTTTCTAATTTGCCTTCTTCAAGATTACAGTTAGATGTAATAATATCTATATCTTCTGTAACTTTTTGCATATCTTTTTTATATTTTTCAATATTATACACAAAAAGTCCAACTTCAATATTTTTAAGCTCTTGCTTTAAATCCAAATATCTTCTAGCCTTTTCAGATTGCTTTTTTAGAGGTTCAAGATTTGCCTCTATTTCTGTTAAAATATCATTTATTCTAAGCAAGTTAAGTTTAGTTCTTTCAAGCTTTTTCTCGGATTCTTCTTTTCTTGTTTTATATTTTACAATTCCTGCGGCTTCCTCGAAAACATTTCTTCTATCTTCAGATTTATTACTCAAAATTTGATCAATTTTTCCTTGACCAATTATAGAATAGCCATCTTTACCAATTCCTGTATCCATAAATAACTCTAAAATATCTTTAAGCCTACAAGGTGTTTTATTAATAAAATAGCCTGTTTCACCACTTCTATATATCTTTCTTGTAACAGTAACTTCAGTGTATTCTATTGGAAGAGCCCCATCTGTGTTGTCAAAAATTAGAGAAGCTTCTGCAAAGCCTAAAGATTTTCTAGTTTGAGTTCCTGCAAATATGATGTCACTTGACTTTCCGCCTCTAAGTTCTTTCATACTTTGCTCACCCAAAATCCATTTTATACTATCTACTATATTACTTTTTCCAGATCCATTTGGCCCTATTACACTTGTAATTCCTGGCATAAATTCTAATACTGTTTTGTCTGCAAATGATTTAAATCCTTGCATTTCTAGTCTTTTTAGGTACATTATATTTCTCCTTATCTTTGTCTATATTTGTCATTTTATCATAAATTTTTGCAATATAAAAGAGTTTTTTGCATTTTTTGCAAAAAACTCTTAAACATTGTTATAATTTACAACTAAATTAATTATAAAGCAAGTGTATGTAGTAAATGCTACAAATTGTAATTAAGCTTCTCTCTTCCAATAAAATAAATACTGTTGAGCTAACCCCTCTAAATCACCAAATTTTTGCTCAGCTATTTTCATAATCTCTTTTTTACTAACTTTATTCTCATCATCATTTTTTATATAAAGTTCATTCATTACACGTCTTACCCACACATCAATTGGAAAAACATCAAATCTTTTAAGTGTAGAAAAAAGCAAAATACAATCTGCAACTTTTGGCCCCACACCTGATAAAGTAAGAAGTTCATCTCTTGCAGTTAATGTATCTTTTTTTGCTATTTTATCTAAATCAACCTCTCTATTTAAAACTTTTCGAGTTGTCTCATAAATTCTTATGTCTCTAAAGCCTGTACCTAAAGCTCTCAAGTCCTCTACTGTAGCCTGACTTAATTGCTCAGGAGTTGGGAAAATATAATATTTTTTTCCATTCCATTCAATTTCTGTTCCATATTTTTTTGAAATTCTTTCAATTATTCCTTTGATTCTTGGAATATTATTATTTGCAGATATTATAAAAGAAATAATTGTTTCCCACAAATCTTGATTTAAAATCCTTATTCCTTTTCCATATTCTACACTTGTTTTTAAGTATTTGTCTATATTTGATAGCTGAGCCTTTATTTCTTCATAATTTCGATCTAAGTCAAAATAAAATCTTACTAATTTTTCAATATCACCATCTAAAACACCTGTGAAAATTATTTTTTCACCTTGTTTTTCCACATTTAATACACCTTTGTTTATAACTCCAGTGTAACTTCCATCTTCATTTTCGTTCCACCTAAAACATTGTCCACATTCAAATATGTCTTTTAATTCAAATGATTCTTGGTTTTCTATTATATATTTTTGCTGTTTCATTTTTTCCCTTTCTATTTTTGCCTTGTATTATTTGTTTATAATTTTGCTTCAAGTTGCGTAGCTCAATTAACAACTTTATAGTAAATCCTGTTATATAAAAGAATAGCCTAAATCGACTATTCTTCTTTTTCTTCTTCTTCCGGCTTTGGATTATTTTTACAAGCCTTAACTTTTGTAATTCTTTTATCTTTTACTTCTTCTATTTTATAAGTAATATCAGGAGTTTCAACAACTAATTTCTTTTCCTTTTCATCAGGAATTCTTCCTAATTGTTCAACTAAATATCCTGAAAGTGTATCATAATCTCCATCTTCTATTTCAATATTTAGAAGTCCTTCAACCTCATATATAGCCATACTTCCACTTAAAATAAAAGTATTTTCATCTATTTCTTGATAAATATCTTCTACTTCATCATATTCATCATATATTTCTCCAACAATTTCTTCTAAAATGTCTTCCATTGTTACTAATCCTGAAGTTCCACCATATTCATCTACTGCAATTGCTATTTGTTTTCTATTTTTTCTCATTTCTTCAAATAGTTCATTTACAGGTTTTGAATCAGGTACAAAATATGCTTCTTTTACAAGATTTTTTATTTTTGTATTTTTATTTTTTCCTGAAAGTAAAATATCTTTAAGATATACAATTCCTTTTATATTATCTATATTTTCATCATATACAACAATTCTACTATATCTAAAATCTTCGTTTTCTGTCATTTCTTCAATAGATTCTGATATACTCAAATTCATATCTACAGCATATATTTCTGTTCTTGGCACCATTATTTCTGAAACAATTTTATCATTAAATTCAAAAACATTGTTAATCATTGTTTTTTCTTCTTCATCAATTGCACCTTTTTCTTCCCCAACATCTACCATCATTCTAATTTCTTCTTCTGTTACAGTCTCTTCTTCATTTTCAGAAACTCCAAATATTTTAGAAACTATATTTGTTGAGAAAGTTAAAAATCTTACAAATGGTGACATTACAATAGAAATCGCTCTAATTATTCCTATAGATCCAAAGGCTATTTTCTCACTATATTTCATTGCAATACGTTTTGGCACAAGTTCTCCAAAAATTAATGTGAAATATGATAAAATTATTGTAATTATTATAATTGCAACTTTGTTCCAAGCACCTAAACTTATAGCAGGAATCCAATTATATAAAATTGGTGATAGCTCTCCTGCAAACCTTTCAGCTGCAAAAGCACTTGATAAAAATCCTGCAAATGTTATTCCAATTTGTATTGTTGCTAAAAATTTGCTCGGATTTTCTAGCATTCTTTTTATTTTTTTAGCCTTCTTGTTTCCATCTTTTGCTTCTATATCAATCTTTGCATCATTTAAAGAAATAAATGCAATCTCACTTGCTGCAAAAAATGCATTTATTAAAACAAGTATTATTAATATTATAATTTCTCCCATATTTATTGTCATTCCTTTCTCTTGAGGCATAAACTCCACTTAATCTTTAACTTTTCTTAAATTATAAAGCACATAGTCTAATTTTTTTACTTAAGCTTATAGTTGTTTTTCTCATTTTATCACAAAATTATTAAAAATCATAGTGTTTTTTGAAAAAATCTAAAAAATCAACCTAATTCACTGTTACTATTGCCTTATAAAATGAATAAAAAATTAAAATATAACTTTACTTTTACATAAAAAGATGATAAAATCAATCTGTAAAAGTTGTACTTTAAGTGCGATTAGAAATAAAAACAATAAAAAATAAATAGAATGTACTGATGAAAAGCAGTAAAAATTCGATATAAGAAAATTAAATAATTTTTATTAATATGAGGAGGAAAAGTTATGACCGAACAAGATGTAATTGATGCAATAGAATATATGCAAAAATATCAAACAGAAACAGATAATCTAGAAGCAAAAACTGCAAAAATTGATTTTCCAAAAAAATGTTATGATACAATATCAGCATTTGCAAATAAAAATGGTGGAATTATAATATTCGGAATAAATGAGAATAATAATTTTATAGAGCAAGATGTATATGATGTAAATATTTTGTAAAAACAAATAACATCATTTTACACAGACTCAATGGAGCCTAAAATAAGACCAGTATTTTTACCAATTATATATAAAGATAAATAATTATTAGCTGTAAAAATAAATGAAATTCCACAAAATCAAAAACCTTGTTATTATAAAGGATTAGGAATTAATAAAGGCTCATATATAAGAATAGGAGATTCTGATGAGCATATGACAGAATATGAAATTTATGATTTATATAGCTATAGAGATAATGTACAAGAAGATTTAAGACCTGTTGAAAGAGCTGAATTATCAGACTTTAAGCAAGAAAAATTAAAAAACTATATTGAATTAACAAAAAAATCAAAACCAAATTTATCAAAATTTTCAGATAAAAAAATATTAGCATTAAATGGAATAATAGATAGTAAAACAGGTAAACCAACGGTAGCAGGAACATTTTTGTTTGCCGAATTTCCACAAGCATATTTTCCACAGATGTTTGTTGCTTGTGTGGTTGTACCAGGTAGAAAATTAGGAGAAACAGGAGACTTAGGGCAAAGATTTGATGACAATGAAAGAGTTGAAGGAACTATTGAAGAAATGGTTGAAAAAACTTTAACTTTCATTAGAAGAAACATAGGAACTAAAATTATTATAGATAGTGATGGAAAAAGAACAGATATACCGCATTATCCTATGAAAGCATTAAGAGAAGCAATAATAAATGCTTTAATTCACAGAGATTACAGTAAATACAGAGAAGGCTCTTATGTTTATGTACAAATATATGATGATAGGATTCAGATCATAAGTCCAGGTAGTCTGTATGGTGGAATAAAGCCTAGTGACTTGGGAACTGAAAAGATGTTAGAGGCAAGAAATAAAACTATTGTAAGAATATTAGAGGGAACTACAGATTTAGTAGAAAATAGACATACAGGTATCGAAACAATGCGCGAAGAAATGAAAAATATGAATTTGGAAGAGCCAGAGTTTATCGCCGATAATAGAGATTTTACAGTTATCTTTAGAAAAGAAAATAAAAATGATATTATACAGAACTATACAGAAAACTATACAGAAAACTATACAGAAAATTTGAATCAAACTCAAGTAAAAATTATAGAGTTAATGAAAGAAAATCCTAATATAACACAAAAAATACTAGCAGAAAAATTACATTTATCTAGACCGGCAATAACTTTGAATATAAAAGAATTAAAAAATCAAAACTATATTGAGCGTGTTGGATCTGATAGAAAAGGATATTGGAAAATTAAATGATAGTGTAAAATAAAGTGTGTAAGTTAAAGGTACCTAACTTATGCACTTTACTTTTTTTATCTAAATAAATATAATATAGAAAATGGAGGAATTAAATATGGCAAAGAAAATACAAAGAGATCCACAAGATGTGGAAATAGCAAATACAATATTGGATAGATATAATCCTGAAACAAAGGATGATGTTCAAAATGCACTAAAAAGGATATTTGGACCAATATTTGAGGCAATGCTACAAGGAGAAATGAATGCTCATCTAGGATATGAAAGCAATAATCATGAATACAAAGAAACACAAAATAGAAGAAATGGATATGGAAGCAAAACATTAAAAACTACATATGGAGAAATACCAATCAATGTACCAAGAGACAGAGATGCAACATTTGAGCCATTAGCTATACCAAAGCGAACGAAGAACATATCAGGAATAGAAGATAAAGTATTATCAATGTATGCTAAAGGAATGAGTCAACGAGATATAGCAGATACAATAGAAGATATCTATGGATTTAATATCTCTGCAGAAACGATTTCTGAAATAACTGATAGTGTTTTAGCAGAAGTTGAAGAATGGCAAAATAGACCATTAAAAAAATTCTATACATTTATGTTTGTAGATTGTATGTATGTGTCAATAAAAAAAGAATATGATACTAAAAACTATGCTGTATATACGATACTAGGATATGATGTAAATGGCTGTAAGGACATATTGGGAATATGGCTTAATGAAAGTGAAAGTAAACACAATTGGATGCAAATATTTGATGAATTAAAAACTAGAGGTGTTGAAGATGTATTATTCATATCTATGGATGGCGTTTCAGGACTAGAAGAAGGTGCAAAAGCAATATTTAAAAATGTGGTAGTCCAAAGATGTATTGTACACTTAATTAGAAATTCAATAAAATACGTTCCAAGCAAGAGCTACAAAGCATTTACATCTCAATTAAAGAAAGTGTATGGAGCTCCAAGTTTAAAAGCTGCAGAAGCAGAGTTTGAAAAATTTAAACAAGCATGGAGTGAATATCCAGGAGCAGTTGATGTATGGGTGAGAAACTGGAAACACGTTGAACAATTATTTAATTATGGAAGTGCTGTAAGAAAAGTAATGTACACAACTAATGCAATCGAGAGTGTAAATTCAAGTTTTAGAAAAGTTACAAAAAGAGGTTCATTTCCGAATGAAAATGCTCTATTTAAGTTACTTTATTTACGTGTAACGGAACTTTACAAAAAATGGAATGATAGACCTATATCAAATTGGTCTTTAGTTAGAAATCAGCTATCTATGAATCCTGAAATGCAATCCAGAGTTGCTTTATATGAACATTTATAAATACATAACAGTAGCAGTATTGTAGCATTATGTCAAGTTAATGTAAATTTATATTAACTTCTATTAAGTGAACCCTAAAAGATAAGAATTTGTACACATTATTACACAAAAGAAAAAATAATCGACGGCTTACAATTTTTACCATCGATTATAAAAATTTTAAAAATTTTTAAAAAAAATTACACACTTTACTTGACAAAGTCAATTAAATAAATTAACCAAATTACCACCATTACTTTTGCTTATGGTGGTAATTTGGTTAAAATTTCTTTTTAAAATAATTCTCTTTATACTTTTTAATTAATTTGACTTCTCATCTTCATTCTTTTCATCTTTCTTAATTGAGTCAACTAAAGAAATAAAATTAATATCTTCTCTTTTCTCATCAGAACTGAATTTATCATATTCTTTAGCAAGTTGTTCTAGCTTTTTACCTCTTGTAACAAAATTTTGTAAGTCTATATTTACAAAATTTGATATTTTGCTTATGCCTTCATTATCAAATTTAACAATTCCATCACTTAATTTTCCAGCACCTTCATTTAATTTGCCTGTTCCTTCTTTTAGCTGAGATACACCTTTGTCTAATTCTTTAATTCCTGAAGTTAAAGGTGTTAGTCCTTCATCTAATAGTGTTTGTAATTGAGTTTTTACTTGTTTCAAAACTTCAGCTTTTACTTCATCTGCAATTGTGCTTGCTACACTTATTGCTGTTTTTTCTGCAACACTTGGAGCAACTTGTTTTGCAACATTTTCTGCTGTAGCTCCTGCAACTTGTTTTACCATATCTTCTAATTTTGTGCTAATTGTTTTTTTAACTTCTTTATTTGACATTTGGCTAACTATTTGATTGGCAGTTTCTTTTGCACTTGCTTCTGCTACACCACTTATTACACCACTTGATAATCCTTTTGAGGTTATTGTTGCAGCTGTAGTCGCAGCTTTTGTTGCAACTTCTTTTATCTCTTTTTCTTGTGCTGAAACTACTTTATCTACTTCATTTTGTGCTTCTTTAGTTGCTTTATCTCCAGCTTCTTTTTCAGCCTTTCCAACTATTTTGTCAACCATTTTTCTTGTATCTTCATCCAAATTTTTATATTCTTCACTATTTTTATATTCATTTCCAACCGAAATCTCTATATTCTCTACTTTTGCATTTTTAGATAATCCACTTAAATCTATTGAGCTTGTACCTACTTGTACTGCTTGTTTTTCTAATGTTTCAAGTTGTGTTTCCATAGCTTTTGTAACGCCTTTACTTATTCCTGCAACTAGTTCTGGCATTTTAGTTTCAATCTTATTTTTTATTAAACTCATTACTCCATTTAAAATCATATCTTCTTGTTTTTTTACTTCTTTTATAGCTCCTTTTTCTGCCAAATCTTTTATTCCATCTACTTTTTTTTCTATGCTTGTAGAAGCTTGTTTAATTGCTTTTTTTCCAATTGAACTTAAAGTTTTTTCATCAAGTACTTTTTCTTTGTTATTTTCCATAGCTTTTACTGAATTTAAAACTTGATTTTTGATTTCCTTGCTTCCTTCATAAATTTTAGAAGTTCCTTTTTTTAGGTCTTTTGCTCCATTATCTAACTTGCTTGTTCCTTTATTTAACTCTTTTGCCCCATCTTCGATTTTATTTATCCCATTTTGAAGTTCATTTACTTTATCAAATAACTCATCTAATTCGCTCCAATCAATGTCCTCTGTTAAAACTTTTGGAGTTGCATATGTAATTATATTTGACATTTCAAAATCTTTTGAGTCCATTGTAATTTCTATTGAGTCTGGCACATCAACTTTCGCAAGTCTTCCTCCTAAATTTAAACTTTCTTCAAGTCCTGGAAATACTACTCCTACAACTATTGTCTTTTCGCCATTTTCAACAATTCTTCCCGCTTTTGAAACTTTTATATTTTTATTATTTTTGTTATTTATAACTGTGCCTAATGTAACCATAAAAGGTGTGTACATTGTTTGACTTATGCCATTTATAATCACATTTTTAGAAGATTTATTTTTATATTCAATTTTAATTTTTACTTTTCCGCTTTTTCCTGTCAAATCTTCTGGTTTAATATCTTTTCCATCTAATTCATAAGAAATTTTTGTCTCTATAGGCAAATCTTTTTCTGTTTCTTCTTGTTTTACATCTTCCCCATCTTTTGTTGTAATTATAGTTTTATAGACTTCACCATTTGAATCCATTTTGCTATAAATTGTCTCTTTATTTGAAATTGCATATACTGGTGAAACATAAGCAATTGTTGTAATTATTGCAATTAGCGAAATTGCACTTTTAAAAAAACTTTTCATAAAATTATCATCCTTTCTTTTTTTGAATATATAAATATTTTTAAAACAATCTTATTTAACTAAGTAGCTTAAAAATTCTTAGTAATTTTGCAAGGGAATCTCAAAACAAAATTTTTTGAGGGTGCTTGCAAAATTAATTAGAATTTTTTAGCGTTAAACGCAAGTTAGCTAAGATTATTTGAAAAATATCTTATATATTCAATTAATAATTTGAAAACTATATATTTTTCATGCCAATTGTACTTTTACAAATCACCTTATCAAAAATCATCAAAAATGCTGCAAGCATTAAAACAACTGTAATTGTACTTACAATCGCACCTCTTGCCATTAAAGTACAAAGTGATCCTATCATTTCTATATTCGAATAAACTCCAACTCCAAATGTTGCTCCAAAGAAACACAAACCACTTACAAATATAGAGTTTACAGAAGTTCCTACTGCGAATTCAACTGCTTCATGTTTATTTTTTCCTTGTTTTCTCATCTCAATATATTTTGTTGTAATTAAAATTGCGTAATCTATTGTAGCTCCTAACTGAATTGTTCCAATTACAATAGAGGCAACAAATGGCAATGTAGTATTTGTAAAAAATGGTATTCCCATATTTATAAATATTGCAAATTCAATTATGCATATTAAAATTACTGGCAATGAAATAGATTTAAGTACAAACATCATTATTAAAAATATAATACCAATTGATACTGTATTTACACTATTAAAGTCATGGTCAGATACCTCTACTAAGTCATTCATTAAAGGTCCTTCTCCTGCAAGAATTGCGTTTTTATCATATTTTTCAAGTATTTTATTTACTTCTTCTATTTGCTTATTTAGCTCATTTGTAGCCATCTCGTATTTAGAATTTATAACTACTAACTGATATTTGTCATTTTTTATTTTTTTAGTTAAATCCTCAGGTAACATCTCTGTAGGAATACCTGCTTTTGAAATTTTAGATAAACTTAAAGACCAATCTATACCTTCCAAATTATCTATTTCATCAAGCATTTTATTTACTTTTTCATCACTTAAATTACTATCTATTAAAAGTATTTCTGGAGATACAATTTTAAATTTTTCTTTTACTTCATTATTTGCAGAAACACTCGCCAAAGTATCTGGTAAAGAGCTATCTAATTTGTAATATACTTTTGTGTTTTTATAACCATAATATGCAATTGGAAGAATTACAACAAATGCAATTGCAAGAACTATATAGTGTTTTGTAACAAATTTTGTAATTGTTTTAAATTTAGGTAAAACTTCTTTATGTTTTGTTTTTTCAATAGCTTTATTAAATGTAAGTATTAATGCTGGTAAAACTGTAATAACACATACAAGTCCAAATAATACACCTTTTGCCATTACAATTCCTATATCTTTTCCAAGTCCTAAATCCATACTACATAATGCTAAAAAGCCTGCAATAGTAGTTAAAGAACTTCCTATAACAGATGTCATTGTTTTCGAAATTGCAATACTCATTGCTTCATTAATATTTTTTGTGTGTTCTTTTTCTGCAACAAAACTATGATACAAAAATATTGCAAAATCCATTGTAACACCTAATTGTAAAACCGCACTTATTGCTTTTGTAATATATGAAATCTGTCCTAAAAATATATTTGTTCCCATATTGTAAAGTATTGCAAAACCAATATTTAAAAGAAGTAACACTGGTGCAACATAAGAATCTAAAGCTAGTTGTAAAATAATTAAACAAAGTGCAACTGCAATTATTACGTAAATTAGGATTTCTGATTCTGATAAACTTCTTGTATCTAAAAGAGTGGCAGACATTCCACTTATTTTGCATCTTTCATCAGTTATCTCTCTTAATTTTTCAATAGATTGCATTGTTTCATCAGATGAAATTGCATCTTTAAATGTAACCATCATAAGTGTTGAACCATCTTTATACACTTTGTCTTTTATTTCATCTGGTAACATTTCGATAGGAATTTCCTCCCCTACAACATCTGCAATGCTTGCGCAAATCTCAACATTATCTATTTCTCGTTTTATTTTATCCTCTAGTTTTAAAATTTCTTTTGTAGGCATATTGTCTAATACAACTATCGAATATGCTCCTGTTTTAAAATCTTCTGAAAGTATATCTTCTCCTTGTACTGTTTTTATTGTATCTGGCAAATATGTCAAAATATCATAATTAATTCTTGTTGCCTTATATCCAATTAGTGCTGGAATAAGCAAAATAATTGCGATTACAAGAATTAATTTACTGTGCTTTACTATAAATTTACTCATTTTTTACCTTCCTTTCTGTGTTGGTTTAAGTCAAATTGTGTTAATTTTTTCTGATTTTGGGACTTTTCTCTTTTTTTTATATAAACAACTAAGTCTATCTATTACTTATTATTATATTAAGATTATATTACAAAAATGACCATTAGTCAATATGTTTTTTCAAAAAATTTGACCAAAAGTCATTTTTAATTTACGCTTCACTGTTGATTATAATTTGAAAAGAAGCATTATATATTTATTTTTACAATATATTTCTACGCACCCCTTTTTTTGATAGCAAGCTGAGAATTACTCACAATAAATTTTAACGACTATTTTAGTCAAAAGAATTAGACCACTTTATAAAAAATGCTTATTTTTGATTTTCGAAAGTAATAGGCTAAACATTTCAGTATGTTTCATAAACTTTGTTTGGTTCGAAAAATGCTTTACAAATTTTTATAAAAATATATTATTACTCATCAAATTTATAATAAAATAATATGAATTGTCTTATTAATATTTTTTATCTAGCTGTGAATTGTAACTTTTTCAAGTTGACTACTCGCCCTTTTTGTGCAATAATATAAATAGTTTAGTAAAAATTTGCTATAGATTCTTTTTATTAAATCTTGTATTTTGAAGGAAAGGACTGACAATAAATATGAAAAGAGAGAAAGATCCAGAAAAAGAAAACAGACTATTAGAAAGTGCTTTTAAACTTTTTACAGAAAAAGGGTTAAAAGATACTTCTATTCAAGGAATTGTAGATGAATCAAATGTAGCCAAAGGTACTTTTTATTTATATTTTAAAGACAAATATGAATTAAGAGATATTTTAATAGAAAAAAAGTCAAAAAAGCTTTTTTCAGATGCGGTAAGTGAGTTAAGAAAAAACTACATTAAATCTTTAGATGACCAAATAATTTTTATTGTAAATCATATAATAAATGAGCTTTCTAAAAATACAATATTGCTAAAATTCATCTCAAAAAACTTGTCATGGGGAGTTTATAGCAAAACTGTAAACAAGCTTTATCAAAAATCAGAATCTGAAGAAGATGGCATACATACACTATTTTTAAAAGGTATAAAAGAACAAAATATTAAGCTAAAAAATCCAGATGTTACTTTATATATGATTATAGAATTAGTCAGCTCAACATGCTTTAATTCTATTTTATATAATGAGCCTCTTCCAATTGAAGAATATAAGCCATTTTTGTATGACGCAATAAGAAAATTAATGCATGAATAGAAGTAAGCCTCACTTACAAGTGCTAGTACTTGTAAATACAATATTATAAAATATATTTGCTGAAACCAACTACTATTACGGAGTTTCCGAGTATAATTGTAATATTGAAAAGAGGTTCTTTATAATGATAATTTTAAATGTAGAAAAACTTTTAAAAAAGCAAGGAAAAACAAAATCTTGGTTATGTAATGAGATGGATATTACTTTTTATAATTTAAATAAAGCTTTAAAATGTGGTAAAAAGTCCATTTCGTATAAATATCTTGAAGGATTTTGTAAAAATTTAAACTGTACTTTTGATGAATTGCTATGTATTGTTGAAGATAAAGATAATGAAACATAGTTCAAAATAAGGTCTATGTTGGCAGGTATTTTTGCCTTCATAAACCTTTTCTTTATTATTTTAATTATACTTTTACTTTCATCCTAAAATATAACATTTCGAAATTGAATTTTATTTTCATTCCAAAAGTAACTCTGAGGTTCCTTTTTTCCTCACTCCCCAAAAGGAACCTTAGTCTTCCTCAGCAATAATTTGTTCTAAATCTTTTGCAAATCCTTTCATAATTACAGTTTTAATTGTGGTATCTTTGCCTTTTAAGTAGTCTGTAATCATACGTTTTAAAGAATTCATATTTTTCATTTCTTCTTTTAATACTTCTGGATGTTGATTAGCTCTTTTTATCATTCTTTCTTTTATAATAACTATATCTTCATTTGGTGCACAAGAAATTCTTTGTAAAATTTGATATGGATCATAATATTTAAAGATTGGTATATCCATACATTCAGCATCAAATCTTTCATAAAATTGTTCCATTTTCATAGGAATGTTTTTGAATATTTCTTCTGCTTTTATTTCATATTCTTTTTCAAGCAATTCATCATTAAGTTGATTAAAACTACTTACCACATCATTTATATCATCAGAAGAATTGTTGTAAATAGATATTTTTTCAAGTTCTTCACGTACATTTGGAAAATATCTTGAATGTGCAACTGCTATATTCATTCCTGTTATAAAGTCTTCTTTTAATGTTTTTAAATCATAGCTTATTAAATTATTATTGTAAAAATAAATATAATAAACAAATAATTTTGCAATTTCAATTAACTGAAGTTTTCCTTTTTTTACGTCTTCTAGAGCTTCATACACTACATCAAAAAATTTGTCATCAGGAATTTTCCAATATTCCTCCACCAAAATTTTCTTGTATGCAGGCATATCTTTTTCACCACCTGAAGCAAGTTCAGCTTCTTCCATATCTTTTTTAAATAGTTTCATATCAAAAATTCTTGTTCTAATATAGTACTCTATAAATTTAAAAAATCTATATTCTGCTTTAAAATTGTAGTAATAATTACTATCAAATTCTTTTATATAAAATTGTTTGTTATCCATCAAAACTCTTGAAGAAACTAAAATTGATTTATATTCTTCATTATCCTCTATATATTTAAATTTCTCTTTTGTTATTTTTCCTGCTTTAATTTCAAAAGATGCCGCAATAGTAAATATAAGCATTGTTTGCATTACACGTCTATTAGTATTTGGATAAAGCTTTTCCGTCATCTCATAAATTTTTTTAAAATCATTTAAAGCTTGTTTTAAAATACGTAGATTTCTCGTACCACTTCTTTTAAATGTTGCCATTATATAACTTGAATTTTCTCTTAAAAACTTTAAAAGTGATGGATTAGATTCATACCTCATAAGAATTCCATTAATTATATAATCAAATTTGGGTGCATATTCAAAAGTTTCTCCTATAAGCTTTTCTTTAATTCTTTCATAATCATTTGTTCTTTCAAAGACTTTTTCTATTCTATCTTTTATTTTCTCAACCATAGGTAAATCATTGTTATTTAATTCACCTTGTTTATCTAAAAGATATGTTGCAATAAAAGTCTTCATTTCTAAATTTTCACTTTTCATCTTTGTTGCCAATTCTTTTTCATTACAAATAATTATTGTTTTCATATGATCATGTTCAACGAAGTTATTAATATAACCCAAAATGTCTATAACATCAACATTTGCTCTTTCTAGGTCATCAAAACATAAAACTTTATCTGTAACAGCAAAAAATTCATCATAATCTATTTTCTCTCCACTTTTTGAAACTCCGAAAAGATTTGCCATATCTATGCTTGTTTTTGCATATTCTGGTATTCCGTCATGCTCATGTGTTTGCATATATCTTCTTAAATCTTTGTCCATAAGTTGAGTTGTTTCTATAAAAATTTTTTTGCTTATTTCTTCTAAGTTAGAAATTCCATACAAAGACATATATATGGTTTTATATCTCTTTCCATTTAAACTTAATGACTCTATTTTTCTTTTTATTTGATTATTCCAAAAATATGTCTTTCCTGAACCCCATTCTCCATTTATCATTATTGCATAATCTGTGTAATCTGATCTAACATAATCTAATACACTTTCTAATAAATCATCCATAAGCTTCTCTCCTTTAATCTAGCACTTTTTTTGTTTGCAATTATTAATATATTTTTAACTCAAAATATAACCCAAGATATATTAGTCCTTAGCTAAAGTAAAAATCCCCACATCATTTGCATTATGTTCTTTTAAAACTTTTGCGCATTCGTTTGCTGTACTTCCTGTTGTAAAAATATCATCTATTAATAAGATCTTTTTTTTATTTATCTTTCCTGTCTCTTTAAGCTTATATACACCTTTAACATTTGTACTTCTTTCAAATTGTCCTAACTCACTTTGTGGTTTATTATTCTTTATTTTAACCAAAACATTTTCTTTATAATCAACATTTAGTATTTTAGTCAAATTTCTTGCAATTAATGCACTTTGGTTATATCCTCTTTGCTTATATCTTTTTTTGCTTATCGGTATAGGCATAATTATATCATATTTTTTTATTTGTGTACAAATTTTTTCATTATTTTTTAAAAATTCTAAAAAAGACTTATAAATGTAAGTTTGCTCATTAAATTTAAAATTCAAAATTGCATCTCTTATTTCCCCATCATATTGAAATAAATATAAATGTTCATCAAAAAAACTTGTTGTTTCTCTGTAATCTTCTATTTTGTAAATAGCATTTTTTTGTATTCTAATTTTACACTTATTACATAAAGAATTTTTATCTAGTTTTCCACAAAATCCACACACAGGTGGATAAATTATGTCTAATATTTTGCTAATTATATAGTTTCCTCCCTTATAAACTTTTTTGATTAATATATAAATTGAAAAATTTCATATATTAATCAATTTTTTAATCGCATAAGTTTATATTTTAAACCTGTGTTTCTCTTCTTACTATCCACATTATTAATCATAAATTCTGTAACATTTTTATCTCCCACAATAATTAAAAGTTCTTTTGCTCTTGTAATTCCTGTATATAGCAAATTTCTTGTAAGAAGCACTGGAGCAGTTCTTGGAACACACATTATAACAACATCAAACTCACTTCCTTGTGCTTTGTGGATAGTTATAGCATAACTATGTTCTATTTGTTCTAAATCTGTGTATGCATAAATAGCTACCTTTTCGTCATCAAATTTTATAGTAACACTTTTTTCTCTTTCATCTATTTCTACAATAGTTCCAATTTCTCCATTAAACACGCCTGTTCCATATTCTATGCCATCTTCTTTTGAAGGATTTTCTTTTTCCCAAGTTATATCATAATTGTTTTTAACTTGCATTATTCTGTCGCCAACTCTGTAAATTGCTCCATTTGCACGTTTTTCATCTTTAAATTTATCTTCAGGATTTAATGCATTTTGCAAATATGCATTTAGTTCTTTTGTTCCAAGCATTCCTTTTTTGGTAGGTGTAAGTATTTGAATATTTTTGAAAAAATCGTAATCTCCATAATTTTGAAGTCTTCCTGTACATAAAGATAAAACTTGATATAGTATTTTTTCTTGATTTTTTTCATTTATAACAAAAAAATCATGTTTAGAATCTTCTTCTAACTCTTCTTTTGGCAAGAAATATTCTCCCTCATTTACCCTATGTGCATTTACAACTATCTGACTTTTTGCAGCTTGTCTAAAAACTTTGTCCAAATGAATTGTTGTTATAACTTCTGATTCAATTAAATCTTTCAAAACACTGCCTGGTCCTACAGATGGAAGTTGGTCACTATCTCCTACCAAAACTAGTTTTGTCCCTTTATATAAAGAACTTACAAGATAATTCATCAAAAACATATCTACCATTGAAACTTCATCAACTATTACAACATCTGCATCTATTGGAGTTCCTTGATATTCTTGTTGTTTTTTCAAAAAAATATTATCATCAAATTTACCAATTTCTAAAAGTCTATGAAGTGTGCTTGCCTCTTCTCCTGTAGTTTCTGTAATTCTTTTTGCAGCTCTTCCTGTTGGAGCCGCTAAAACGATCTTTTTGCCTTTTGACTCGTAAATATGAATAATAGATTTTATAATTGTTGTTTTTCCAGTACCTGGCCCTCCTGTTATAATACTTACATTATTGTCATTTACAGCTTCTATTGCTTCTTTTTGTTTTTCTGAAAGCTCAATATCATCTATAATCTCAATTTTACCAAGTTCTTTTTTAATATTTTTAATATATTTGGTGTTTTGAGCATTACTTAAATCTATAATTTTATTTGCTATTGCATTTTCTGTGTCAAAAAAGTTTGCCAAATACACCCATATTTCGCCATTTTCACGTTCTTCTTCAACAATCTCTCCTGTAGCTTTAAGGTTAATGTAACTATTTTCAATATCTTCTAGATTAATTCCTAACAAGCTTCTTACATACTCTATTAAATTTTCTTCAAGTGTGCAACAATGTCCGTTATAAGTAATTCTTATAAGAGCATATTTTATAGCACTTTTAACTCTTTTATCATTATTTTCTTCTATACCTAAATCCATTGCCATTTTATCAACTTGCTTAAAATCTACGCCTCTTGCAATATCTATTAAAATGTATGGATTTGCTTCAATTTGCTCAATTGCATTTGTGCCAAGCTCGTCGTAGACTCTTTTGGAATTTTCCGCACCTATTCCAAACCTCTCTAAAAATCCAACTATTTGCCAAACTTCCCAATGTTCTATAAAACTTTCAGAAATTTCTAACGACTTTTCTCTCGTAATTCCTTTTATTTGTGAAAGCTTTAAAGGTTGAAATTTAATTGTGCTAATTGTTTCATCTCCAAATTTTTCTACAATTTTTCTTGCAGTTGCAGGTCCTACACCTTTTATCATTCCATTTCCAAGATATCTTTCTAACGCCTCTAAAGTCTGTGGCATAAGCTTTTCAAAAGTATCTACTTTAAACTGTCTTCCATATTCTTTATGCTCAACAAATTTGCCTGTAACTTTAAGCTCATCTCCCTCAACTACAAAAGGCAAATACCCTACAATTGTTATCAAATTGTCTTCTTTTCCATCTATTTCATCTACATACATCTCAGCAATTGTGTAGCTATTTACTTCATTTTGATATATTATTGATGTAACTTCTCCTTCTAGTTCCAAAATTTCCTCCTTGTTGTTTTTCTATTTTTAAGAATTTTATCACTTTTTTTTAATGTTGTCTAGTGGTGATTTTCCCCTTCATTTAACTCCTTTGTCTTTTCATATTGATAATCCAAAGCATTTTTATGACTTATAACTGATTTTCCTAAGTTCTTTTCTAAATCATCTCTTGCAACTTTTGCAGCATGTCCTCCCATTTTCGCAATATTTTTGTTCTGTTCTAACCCATAAGGTTTATGTTCTTTCGCTAATTCTCTCGTAGCAATCTCACCTAAATCAGTTAGCGCAACTTCTATATCAGTCATATTATCTCTTAAAGATTCTTTTCTTATGTTTTTATACTTTTTGTATTCACTTGCTTTCATTCCTGACCAACTTTTATATATTTCATTTGTAAGTATTGCATATTCATAATCTTTTTCTATTCCGTTTTCTTTCCATACATCTGTTAGTTTATTTCTTGTTAGTATTCCTTTTAGTCTTGCTTCTATCCACTTATCACTATATCCTCTATTTCTGTAATAATTTACTGCTCTTTTTATTGCTATTTCTGGGTCAAAAACTTCATCAATTCTTTCACTTCCCATTTGCGCTAGCCATAGTTTGAAAGGCTCAGCTTTGCTACTTGGTACAGATTCAATAAGTCTAAAAATATCACGAGTTGACATCGCATCTCTTAAACGCATTTTTCCATCTGGAGCTAACATTTTCAACTGACTACAATTTGTTGTCACTTCACTGCCCTCTTTTTTTAATCGACTTTTTAAAACTGACCAATATTTTCTTGGTTCAGTACTATTAGTTAGTGCACTTATTACATCTACTACACTAAAAAAATACTCTTCCTTTTCAGCATCCCATACACTTCTTATCTCTTTTCCTTCAAATAACTTTGTTATTGTTTCTAATTTATTATTTTCCATATAATTTTCTCCTTTCTTTTTATTTTGATATGCGGTCACAATTTGTGATTGCTTTTTTTTAACTGTTGTTGTCTTGCAACAAAAGCATATCCCTTTCCTAATTCCATCATAAACTTTTGTAAATTATTTATTATACTTTTTTCTAGTTCTGTTTCATTTACTTTACTGTCTAATGAATATCCTAAAAATTCTGCTATTACAGGACTTTTTATAAATTCTAATTTCTTTTCTAATTCAAATTCTTTTGTGTTTTCTTGCATTTCTTTTATTACAGGTTCTTTTGCTTGTGACTTTAGAAGTCTATAGTAATACTGCGTATCAATATTTCGTTGTAATGTTCTTGTTCCCCAGCTTTCTTTTAAAGCTTCTTTTTCATACCAATCTCTTGCTTCTTTATCAAAAACTTGTAATAGAATTCTGTAATGTGTCCATGATAATAATCTTTTAAATTGTGAACTCACTGCGTTCACAATTTCAGGAAAAGTTTTGTAAAACTTTAAACAATAATATAATTGTCTTCTATCAAAGCCTTTTCCATATTTTTTTGTTAATTCTTTTGATAATTTTTTTATTATTTTTTCTCCATAATCTGCTCTATCTTTTCCCTTTAATTCTTCTTCTGCAATTCTATATCCAATAAACCAATTTCTTTGAACTAATGCAATATTTACTGAACGATGTGCATATTGTTCTCTGAGTCTATAATATAGCATACATCTTTTAATACATCATCTGTGTTTTGACATTTTATAATATCTGAGGTGTTATTAATAATTTCTAAATCCATTTTTATTTCTTCTTTCTCTATTTTAATTCTGCTATAAATATATAATTATTACTTATATTATTAATTACACCTACCTTTCCAAAATTTTTGCTTGATATTAGAAAAACATTCTGCCCCTTTAAACATTAATCTATTGAATACAAAAATCGAATTAAACTTCCCCATAAAAATTCAATTAATGATATTAAATATTTTTAAAAAAACGATCTGCAATATTTAAAACATTTATTGCATATAAACTTTATAATTCATAGCTATATTTTTTTAGGCTATAAAAACTAACATATACATATATTAACATAAAAAAAGAATAATGTCAATAAAAAATCTAACTAAAAATAAACTTTTTATCAACATTATTCTACATTTTTCGACAAAACGTACTGGTAAAGAACTGGTACCATTGAATATCAAAATTTCACTAATCGCACTATCAAAATAAAATCAGTTCCTATTATCAACACACTTGCTACGAAAGCAATTTTGTGTCATTCTCAATTTCTTCTTTTTTTAATCTACCAAATAATCTACTAAAAAATGATTTTCTAAAAATGTTCATATACTTATTTGCTAGGTTTTGAGATTCTGATAATTGTCTTTGTAATTCCTTTACTTCCATTTCTTTTTTATCCAATTGTATTTTTGACTGTTTCTGTATATATTCACTATTTTCTATTAATTTTGTGTTTTCTTTTTGCATTTCTTCTATCCTCATTTTTTCTTCTTTACTTTTATTTTTTTCAAGAATAGCTTTTGCTGTTGGAAACTCAAACTTACTTTTTTCTGTACCCTCAGTCAATGGATTTGGATAAAACATATTTTTTCTTGTTAGAAGTAAATTAATATCTAAATCCACACTCCCTTTGATTAGTGGACTACTATTAACAGATACGTTCTTTGTTTTAACTTCTCTTAAAAATTCAGATGCGTTCTGATTATTATCTGTAAATATGCTACTACTATAGCCTGATGTATTAAAATTTATTTGTGCTATTGCCTCATCAATATCTTCTACTTCAATATAGTCTTCAAAAGGAACTTTTAAGCCACTCTTTACATATATATCTATATTTTCCTCTTCTTTTATTATATTTTTTATAAAACTTAAATTTGTCAAATCCTCTATGTATAAATCAAAGTTGTTGTATCCCTTGCAAATAACTTCTACTTTTGAAATTTTTCTTATTTTGTTTTGAAAATTTCTATTTCCAATAGCAATTACTTTATTTATGCTTGTATTATTTGACAAAAGTTCTTCTAATCTGCTTGTATATAATATTTGTACTAAGTTTTTATCTATGCTATATGCCTCTAATATTCTTTGAATTAAAATTACTATTAGTTCATTTGTAGCTTTCATATAGTCAGATTCACTTGTAATAATTATGCTATTATGTGTCAATATTGCTTTTAAAACTAATTCTAATAAGCAATATGTATTTCCATCATAAACAAGACAAATAGTTCCTAAATTATCTGTTTGCTTTCCTTCTAAATAATTATTTTCATTTTTTTTCATAGATAAAACTTTTCTATAAACATCTTGGGTATCATTAATTTCATTATCTAGTTTTTGAAACATATCAAAGTTTATTTTAAATCCATTATTATTTTTTACATCTATTTTATTTGCTTTTTCAATACCTTCCTTATTTTCATCTAATAATTCAAATATATTTTGAGCTACCTTTTTCCCATCTATATTTGCCTCCATATTAGTATAAGCCATTGTTGCATTTCCTAATATTTCTCTTATATTATCCATATTATCTTTCACCTCTTTCATCATTTTCTTTTTCTATTTCTTGCATAACAGATTGTAGCATCTGCCTCTGTTCTTCACTTAATGATGATATATCAACTTTAGAATCTTGTACACCTATTTGTTTTAATGCCTTTTTTACTTGATGCATTATATGTGCTGTAACTTTTTGTTTTTGTTCTTCAGTTAATCCTTTTTTCAATGGTGAAAATAATAAATCACTAATTATTACATTATTATCTTTGTCTTTACTATATATAAGAGCTATTCTTGCAGTAGCCATTACTCGTGTATCATTTGGATCTAGTCCATATTCTCTAGCTATGCTATTGATAATTCTTTGTGATTTTGGTAAGTTTTTTTCATCACTTCTTTCACCTAAATACGCTAAATTATCTCTGTCTGTCCCCTGTTCCATTCTCTTCATTGTTAGTAGTACTGTATTAGACATATTTGTTCCATCATACACAGGTATATCATCTTGATGAACATATAAATTTTCATATTCTGACTTTACTATACCTTCTCTTTCTGCAATTGTATATTGTGTACTCGCATCTGTATATGGATGTGGTAACCTATCTGTAGCTTTTACTCCAACCTTATCTGTTTCTTGATGTATTGTTTTATCAGTTCTAATAGCATCTGCAATATCATTATAACCTAATCCAATTGTCACTTTTCCTAATAATAATGCATCATATTGTTCTTGAGTTATAATTCCATTTTCCAATAATTCTTGATATACTATTGCATCTTCTTGCATTAAGTCTTGAGCTGCTTTTTTATAAACTTCTAATACATCAGTAGTTAATCCTTTTCTACCAACATCTGGATGCTCTTTTTCATATATTTCAAATATTCTATGAGGTATTTCAATATTATCAAAACAGCCTGTATATTGATTTCTCCAGAACCAGCTTTGTGCAACTAATCTTCCTTCTGCATCTCTTACAACAAATACTCTTCCATCTGGAGATACAACACTATGTTCCATACTTGTTTGTCCAGCTCCATGTATTTCTTGGCAACAATCTGTAAGAGTTCCAATTGTTAATGCTAATGGATCATCACATCTAAGCATTTCATAAGTGTATCCTTTTGTACTTCCTTGTATTCTTGGAATACTTGAAAAATCTCTTACTTCGCCTTCATTAAATAGACTTTGTATTGTTTCAAAATCTTTTTGAGAATATCCAGCAATTTTTGCTTGCTCTGCAACTCCCTCATTTCCAACTTCAATATCTGTATATACAATACTTTTAATATAATCTAGTGCTACATCAAGAGTTAATCTTCTACCAGCATTTGTTCTCACAATATCTTTAAATTGTCTTTGTATTGTTGCAATATTTTTTGTATATTCTGGATTAGATAAAATTTCTTCAACATTTTCGTTAAAAAATCTAACAAAGTCAGGATTATATTCCATTGCAAAAGAATCAAACATTTGATGTGCCTTTATTGGTGTTAAAATTCTTGGTATTTGTGCTTTTTCTAATATCTCTCTTACCATTCTAACACGGTCTTTATTCTTTTGCTTATCCATACTAAAGACATATTTACCATTTTCATTTAAAGTATATGCTTGTTCAAATAAGCTTTTCATTTCTTCATTTTTTTTCTGTGGATCACTATAATTTCCACTCCACCTAAATGGATCAAATTCTCTAACAATCATACATGTCACTTTTCTATATTCTTCTTGTGTTAATTCTTGAGGAACATCGATAAATAATTTCATAGTTTTATTAAATCCATCATCATTGCCTTGAAATACTCCCATAGCATATGCTGCTTTTAATATAGCCGCTTTTCCATCATCATTCAAACTATAGTTATCTATTCTCATTAGTTGTGACCATCTTTTGCTATTGCTAATAAAACTATCTATTTCGCCCTCTGGGAAGTTAAGCATAACCACATGATGAGGAACGTATTTTCCTCCTGTAGATTTATACCAACCTTCTAAGACATCTTCCATATGATTTTGCACCATTTTTTCTATAGTCTCTGGATTTCTTGTTCCTAATTTCATAAGAGTACTACTATCAAATCTTTTAAATAGTTCACTATACTCGCTCGAAAATGCTCTACTTAAATCTTTACCTTGTAAAAATTCTCTCCATTCTGGATGGTATTTTATTAGCTGAAAATCAATTTCTCCACCATAAATTCTATTACGTATTCTTGAGGCATCATAAAAAACAGATTTTAGTTCATCAGGAGCATTACTATCTAAAAACATGTCTGGGTGAATTTGTTTAAAAAATGATGGTACACTTGGAGCAAATAAAGATTTTCTGTCTAAAATATTTTGCTCAATATTTGCTTCTAATGCTTTTTTTATTTCTTCTTTGCTTTGTCCTTCAATAAAAATACTTTGGTCGACATCATTTAAATATCTTCCATATTCTTCAGCGAAATCCATAATTTCTTGCTCAGATAATATTTCCCACATTGGCTTAACATCTCTTTGAACATTTCTAAAAAGCGTTGGCTGTACATATTTTATTCTACCAAAGCCTACACTAACATCCTTTGTGCGTAAAATATCTTTTAATTGTGGATTTTTTCTTATATCTTCAAAAGATAATTTTCCAGCATAGAATTTACTTCTTAATTCTTCATCAACTTCTTTTGGAAGGAATAATTCTGGATGTTTTTTTTGAAAACTTAATGGTAATTCTTCAAAATACTCTATTCCTCTTTGTTTTATATCTAGATAAATTGTATGTTCTATAAGCATTTTAATCTCTTCAGGTGTTTTTTCATCTCCAATAAATAAATTAATTTCATCTAAACATTTTCCATAATCAGCACATATTTTCAAAAATTCTTCTTGTCCTAATTTTTGTGAAAGGCACTCAGCCATATTTACTGTATTGGGAATTCCTCCGATTATATTTCCCTCTTTATCTTTCTGTAATAAAGCAAGACCAGCTGTCATATTTTGTGGAAATGCTCTGCTTAAATCTTTTCCTTGTAGTAATTGAATAAGTTCAGGATTTTGCATTACCATTTCTGCTGTCATATGTCTAGTATAAAAAGCTCTTTTTACATCTTCTGGAAGATCTTCGTCTATAAATATTTCTTGATGTTCCTCTCTGAATTTACCTTGAATAAAATCGTAATCTTGGAAATCTCTTGAAGTTAATACCCCTCTTTCATCTCTTGCATGTAGCAAAATTTCATACATTCTATCTCTAAATTGATTATAAGTAAGCTGTTTATCATTTTCTTTTTCAGGAGTTCTACTATCTGCAATAGCCATCATCGATAAAAAAATATCATTATGCCATAGCTGATGAGAAAACATTCCATTTGTTTCTTCGTCTAAAGCAATAATATTATCTATTCCATATTTCTCTATAAATTTTCTATTTTGTTGTGAATAATTACCTCCCATATTAATTAGCTCTATAGGTCTTTTTTCAAGCATTTCCTTAATTTTATATAAATCATTTATTGTTTCTGATAATTCATCTAAATCTTTTATTCCATATTCTATTAGTTTATCTATTCCATATTTTTCGATTAAGATCAATTTTGTTAAGCCACATAAATGAATCATATCTTCTGGCTGAATAATATTAGATAACTTTTTTAATTTTTCTAAATTAGTAACAAGTTTTCCTTCACTATAAGTTTCATTGAACTCTAAACCAGCTTCAATTAAATCATCAATATTATATTTTCCTAATAGAGCTTGTGCTCTGATATCAGCTCCTACTAGATCCGTTAAAGATACGAAATCTAGCACCATCTTTAACATTGACCAATCTTCTACTCCATCAATTCTATTATATCCCCCAAAGCATTCTTTTACAATTGTTTTCATTATTTCTGTTCTTTGTTCCTCTGTTATTGGTCCATTTGGTATTTCAATAATTCTAATTATGCTAGTAGTTATTATTTTATCCATTATTGGCTTATATTTACTAAAAAGTTGATATAGATTATCTCCATAAAGAGATACTAGTTTTATGCCTTCTGTTGAAAATCCATTTACAAATGCTTGTGAAATTTTTTTCCCTTCAAAATATTTTAAATTTTCAGAAAATTCTAAAATTGACAAGATATGGTGATAATATCTTTCTTTTATAATATCAGGTGTTTCTTCAGGTAAAAATAAATCTGGATTCAACTCTTTAAACTTCTGCCCTAATTGCTCTTGTGAATAATCAAATCTGTTAAATGGGTATACATCACGATATCCAATTATCTTTTCTCTCGCCGCTTTATATAAAATAGGCATAATTTCGTTTGCTGTTTTTTTATCAGGATTTTGTTCTAATACTTCTTTCCAACTGTAACCAAATGTACCATCTATAAAGGCTTCATCTAATTTACAAAATTCTTCTCTACCTAAAAAATTATAAATATATCTCAATTCATAATCTATATTTTTTTCTGAAATTTTGTTAGCTAATTCAGGATTATTTCTTATATCTGTTAATGTAAGTTTTCCAGTATAAAATCTGTCCCTAATATCTTCTGGTATATTTTCACTTAAGAATCTTCCTTCATTTTCTTTTCTAAATCCCTCATCAAACATCTCTGGGCTATATTTGTATTTATCAAAGTCAAAATTTTTTATTTGACAACCTCTAAAATTTGGAAAATCAAAATCAGAAAAGTCTTCATATTCAATAATCGAAAAATCTAAATTTGCCTTTGTTTTTGAGAAATCTATTGGAAAATCATCATTGGTTCCGATATACATTCCTCGCCATTCTTCAAAATCTATATCACTTAAATCATGTTCTGATAATATTTCTATAATTTCTTTATATCTTGTTAAAAATTGTTGTACTTCTTCATCAGAAAGATATTCTCCTCTGTCATCTGCTTCTTTATATTTATTTATCATATCAATTACTTCTTGTTTTAGTTCTCTAAACGTTTGTAAATCTAATTTTTCCATAGTACACATCCTTTTTTCTATTACTATACTTGTATTATATCAATTTACTTTTTATCTTTCAATAAATTTATTACTTTTTTATATTAAGTTTTGATTACAGAAATATTACAAATAAGAAAAGTGGCTTCGACACATGTGCAGGTTGCTTGGCAACCGCACGAATCAAAGAAACTTAACCTTGTTGCTCCGGAAAAATCTAGCGATTTTTCCTATGCAATAAAAAATGTCTCCTGTTGAAACAGGAAAAAACAGTACTTATCAACAAAAACAACTCCCTACTACAATGTAAAGAGTTGTTTTTGCTATGTTCACTTAAAATTCAGAAAATTATCTCAAAAATTCCCCAGTAAAGCTCTTCTCATTTTTTGCAACCTGCTCAGGAGTTCCAATTGCAACTACTGTTCCTCCTCCATCTCCGCCTTCTGGTCCTAAGTCTATTATGTGGTCACAAGTTTTTATTAAATCTAAATTGTGTTCTATTACAATTATTGTATTTCCTGTATCTACAAGACGTTGCAAGATATTTATTAATCTATGAACATCTGCTATATGTAACCCTGTTGTAGGTTCATCTAATATGTATAGAGTTTTCCCTGTTGCTCTCTTTGAAAGCTCTGTTGCAAGTTTTACTCTTTGTGCTTCTCCACCAGATAAAGTTGTTGAAGGTTGTCCAAGTTTGATATATCCTAATCCTACATCATATAGAGTTTGAATTCTTTGTTTTATTTTTGGTATTTTATCAAAAAATTCTAATGCTTCTTCAACTGTCATATCTAGCACATCTGCAATATTCTTGTTTTTATATTTTACTTCTAATGTTTCGTAATTGTATCTTTTTCCTTTACATACTTCACATGGTACATAAACATCTGCTAAAAAGTGCATCTCTATTTTGTGAACTCCATCTCCATTACAAGCTTCACATCTACCTCCTGGAACATTAAAGCTGAATCTTCCTTTGTTGTATCCACGAAGTTTTGCTTCATTTGTGCTAGCAAAGATATCTCTTATATCATCAAAAACTCCTGTGTATGTTGCTGGATTTGAACGTGGTGTTCTTCCTATTGGAGATTGGTCTATGTTTATTATTTTGTCTATATTTTCTAAACCTTTTATTTCTTTGCATTTTCCAGGCTTTTCGTTTGCACCATTTAGGTCTCTTGCAATTGTTTTGTACAATATTTCATTTACAAGTGTTGATTTTCCAGAACCTGAAACTCCTGTAACACAGTTAAATACTCCAAGTGGGAATTTTACGCTTATATTTTTAAGATTGTTTTCTGTTGCTCCCACTATTTCTATATTTTTGCCTTTAACCGGTTTTCTACGTTTTTTAGGTATTTCTATTTTCTTTCTTCCACTTAAGTATGCTCCTGTAATTGAACCTTCTACTTGCTTAATTTCCTCTGCGGTTCCTTGTGCAATTAGGTTTCCTCCATGAACTCCTGCACCTGGTCCAATGTCTATAATCTGGTCTGCTGCATACATTGTGTCTTCATCATGTTCTACAACTATTAGTGTGTTTCCTAAATCTCTTAATTTTTTAAGAGTTGCAATTAATTTTGCATTATCTCTTTGATGTAGTCCTATGCTTGGTTCATCAAGGATGTATAAAACTCCTGTAAGTCCTGAACCTATTTGTGTTGCTAGCCTTATTCTTTGTGCCTCTCCTCCAGATAATGTTCCTGCACTTCTTGAAAGTGTTAAATAAGATAATCCTACATCTATTAAAAACTGAAGTCTTTTGTCTATTTCTATTAAAATCATTTCTGCAATAAGCTTTTCTGTTTGTGAAAGTTCTACACTTCTTAAATAACTTTGAATTTTTTCAATAGACATTGATGTTAATTCATTTATGTTTTTATCCCCTATTCTAATTGACAAAACCTCTCTTTTAAGTCTTGCACCTTTACATGTTGGACAATCAGAATTGCTCATATACATCTCATAAAAATCTCTCATTCCTTGAGATTTTGTCTCATTATGACGTCTCTCTAGTGTTGGAATAACACCTTCAAATGGAGCAGTAAATTGTCTTGTTCCAATACTTGATTCATATTCAAAATCTATTTCTTCATCACCTGTTCCATAAAGGATTTTTTCTAAAAATTCTCTTGGAAGCTTCTTAATTGGCTTCTTAATATCTACACCATAGTGTCTTCCAATTGATTCAAAATACATTTTTGCCATTGTATCTCCACGTTTCATTGTACTTGCTCCAAATGCTTTTACCCCATCATATAATGTTTTGTTTTTGTCTGGAATAATTAAGTCTTCGTCCATTTTCATAAGATATCCAATACCTAAACATAATGGACAAGCCCCCATTGGTGCATTAAAAGAAAACATTCTTGGAGTTATTTCCGGAAAACTAAATCCACAATCAGGACAAGCGTAATTGCAACTAAATAATATTTGTTTTGAGCCATTTGTTTCTGCATCTTTCATTTTGCTACTTGCAGTATCTCTAGCACCTAAATCATTTAATTTTTTCTTGTTTTCTTCTAACTTATTTGCAACTTCTATTACAACTAATTTATTTGCATGAGAAAGTGCTGTTTCAACAGATTCTGTAAGCCTGCTTTTTATATCTTCGCGAATTACTAATCTATCTACAATAATTTCTATGTAATGCTTTTTGTTTTTATCTATTTGAATATCTTCTGATAAATCATAAACTTGTCCATCAATTTGAACTCTTACAAATCCTGCTTTTCTGTAGCTTTCTAATTCTTTTTTGTATTCACCTTTTTTACCACGAACAACAGGCGCAAGAACTTGAATTCTTGTTCCTTCTTCTAATTCTAAAACTTTATCAACAATTTGGTCTAAAGTTTGTTTTTCAATTTTTTTGTTACAATTTGGACAGTATGGTACACCTATTCTTGCATACAAAAGACGGATATAGTCATATATTTCTGTAACTGTTCCAACTGTTGAACGAGGATTTTTTGATGTTGTTTTTTGGTCTATTGAAATTGCAGGTGAAAGTCCTTCTATCTTATCAACATTAGGCTTTTCCATTACTCCTAAAAACTGTCTTGCATACGAAGATAAACTTTCTACATATCTTCTTTGTCCTTCTGCATAAATTGTATCAAACGCTAAAGAAGACTTACCAGAACCTGATAAGCCTGTTATTACAACCATCTTGTCTCTAGGAATTTCAACATTTATATTTTTTAAATTATGCTCCTTGGCTCCCTTTATTACTATTTTGTCATTCATATTAAACCCAATTCCTTTCTATCATTGCTAAAAGTCAGTATTGTTATATTTCTATTCTATAATGATTGTGTCAGTTGCTTTGCTAATTACAAATCATTATATGATTTATAATAAATTGTTGTCAAAAACTTTGATTTTACCAAAATTATATTTTTATGTAGAAAATAATTAAATTGTGCACGATTTAATCGCGCGCGATTTAATATTTTTTTGATAAATAATATATATTCCCTCAATTTATTTTGTCAATTTTAAAATTTCTTCCATTATTTTTTCTGTAGTTTTCTCTACTACTTCCTTGTCTTTTCTATTTTTCTTCTCTTCAGAAAAATCTATTGGCTTACCATAAGTAACATAAGCCTTTTGAAAAGGTTTATCTCCGCCTTTTACTCCAACAGGAATAACTATAGCATCTGAATTAAGTGCAAAAAAAGCAGCTCCATCTTTAACCTTTTCTCCTTTAGCTAAGCCATTTCTTGTTCCCTCTGGAAAAATTGCAATTGCTTCATTGTTTTTGAATGCTTTTAAAACTTCTTTTACAGCTTTCATATCTTTCGCATCTTTTTCAACTAAAATTTCTCCGAATAGATTTCCCATATGTGCTAAAAATTTGCTTTTTGCAAGTTCTTTTTTAGCTAAAAATCTAACATCTGGTCTTTTGCATGTAGACTCAATTAATGGTGGATCTAAAAAACTTTTATGGTTTGCGCAAAGCAAAATTGCTCCACTTCTAGGAATATTTTCAGTTCCTGTAATTTTTGCTCTATATACAATTTTGCAATACAAATAGATTGCACCTCTAACTATTGCTTTTCTAATATTTTTAATAACTTTCATGTTATCTCCTTCTTATTTTAATTTTTCATCTATTATTTTTAAAATTGTTTCTACTACTTCATCTATGCTCATATTTGTAGAATCTACTAATATAGCGTCTTCAGCTTTTACAAATGGCACAATATCTCTTTCTGAATCATATTTGTTTCTTTGCTTTAACTTTTCTAATTCATTTTCATAAGTTGTCTCTATTCCATTTTCTAGATTTTGTTTATATCTTCTTCTAGCACTTTCTTCAAGAGAAACATCTAAAAATATTTTTACATCTGCATTTGGAAATACAACAGTACCAATATCTCTTCCTTCCATAATTATATCTTGTTTCTCCGCCATTTTTCTTTGCATTGGAGTAATTATGTCTCTTACTTCTTTAATAGCTGAAAAAGGAGAAACTGCTTCATTTACTCTTGGCTCTCTTATTTCTCTACTTACATCTTCTCCATTTAGAAACACTTTTTGTTCTCCATTTTCTTTTGTTAACTCTATATTTATATTTTCTAAAATAGCCTTTATTCCTTCTATGTCATTAGGCTTTATCCCTTTATTTAAGCAATCTAAAGCTACACATCTATACATTGCGCCTGTATCTATTGATACTAGGTTCCTTTTTTCTGCTATTAACTTTGTTATTGTTCCTTTCCCTGAACCAGCAGGTCCATCTATTGCTACAACAAATCCCATATTTATTACTTCCTCTCTGTGCAAAAGAGACCAGTTCTTTTTTAGTCCAGTTGAAACCAGTTCTTCTCTGCACGTTTTTATTTTCTATATAATATCATTTTTTTTTCATTTTGTAAACATATTTTTTTGCACCTATCAAAAACAGACACCCCACACGAGTGTCTGCAATGCTTTATAAAAAATATTTATTTTTTTACATATAGTAATTACCTATTTTCTCCTCTTCCTTCTGGAAGTGCATTACTTGGTAATTCAATTCTAACTTTAATTCTAAACACATAAGTTGCTGCTCTAACAAATTTACTATTTTTAAATCTTTGCCATAATGATGGCTTAGCTTCAAATGTAGTTTCCTCAATATATTGTTGTTGCTCTGTTTTAAATGTTTCTTGAATTCCAGTTGTTCCACCAACATTAGTTGTTCCTGCTACAGTGCTAGCTGTCTCAGTTGCTCCTACTACACCATTTGTTACTCCTGCTGTTGCAACTGTTCCTGTAACTCCTGTTTTTGCAACTTTTGCTTTTCTTGTTGCTCCAGCTGTAGTAGAAACAGTAGATGTTGTGGTTGTCTCAGCCAATGTTTCATTTACTAATTGTTCTAATGTTTCTTCTGTTTCAGTTTCTTTAGAAATCGCAAGTTCTGTTGTCTTAGCTTTTTCATCTATCGCATTTTGTTCAGCAACAGCTTCTAATTGTTCTTCTGGTGCAGGTATTAGTTTTAATGCATCTGCGACTTCGATTCCTATGTAACTTAAAGCTTTAGAACTATCTTCTAGTCTTTCCATATCTATTTCTATATGTAAATTAGATTCTAAATTATTTATTCTTGCTTTTACTTTTTTCACAGCGTTTTTATATTCAGTAGAATCAGTATCTTCAATAGTTCCTATATTATTTAAATTAGTTATTGTTTCATCATCAAATTTGCTAGAAACTTTAGCAACTTGTTCTTCCCAACTTTCTTCTCCATTTTCAACTATTCCTAATGTATCTTTTAAAATACCAGATAAAATAATATTTTCTTCTCTTTGCTTAATAAGTCCTTCTATCTTTTTAGTATTTTCTTCAAATTGTGATGTAGCAAACTCAACTAATCCGTAAGCAGCTTTATATACACTGACTGGAAAATTTTTCTTCTTTGGATATTCTATTAAATATGTTTTTATAGATTCTACTAAATCTTTAAAGTCAGAATCTTCTTCTAATTCTATTATTTGTTTTTTACTATTTGGATTTATAAGTTTTTGAACTTTATCAATATTTGATAAAATCTTTTCCTCCGTAATTACCATGCTCATATTTACTATGCCAAATTTAGACATTGTAAAGTTCCCTCCTTTGTTTATACTACATAATCTACTTTGATTATACAACAAGTTGCAAATTTCTACAAGTAAATTGGCGTTTTTTCTTGTTTACATTTTTGTAACATTTTTATTACACTTTTATTTCATTTTTGTAATATTTTTGTAATATTTCTTTTATCCCTACGTACTAGCAGCTTAAGCGTTCTTAATTTTAATTTATTATATCATTATTTTTATTTAACTTATACATTTTTTAGGGCAATTGCTTTTTTGACTTGTCAAAATACTTTCACTTTTTAAGTCCTTTTATAAGAGTTATTTCGAAAATATTATACATATCTGTTATATTAAATTTTTCCTGCTCTCTCATTTTATACACTAATGTTGAACAGATTAAACCATATATTTCTGATGCAATAATTTTTGAATCTCCTTTTTTTATTTGCCCATTAGCTATCCCTAATTTTACAATCTCTTCGATTTTATCTATGTAATCATAAATTAGTTTTTGACATTTTAGATTTCTTTTTTCTTTTCCCCATAGTTGCGTAAGTATAATGTTAATTAAATCTTCATATTTATTTACTATTTTTATTTGAATCAAAACTATTGCTTTTATTTTATCTAAATAATTTGTATATTTTGCAGTTTTTATATCTACACTATTTTGTAAAAGCTTAATTCCTTCTTCAATTAAAAAATCAAAAATCTCTTCTTTGCTTGTAAAATGATAATATAAAGTTCCTTTTGCAACTCCTACTGTTTCTGTTATGTCTTCTATACTTGTTGCATCATACCCTTTTTTTGCAAACAACTTCATAGAAGTTTCAAAAATTTTTCTCTTAGTTTTATTCATACAATCATTCCTTTACTTTTTATATTGATTTGAATATATAACAATAACTTCACTTTTTATTCACAATTTGAACAAAAAACTAGTTTATTATTTTATTATATGTTAGTTAAAAATAATAACTAACTTACATCCCCTTTTATTTTCAAAAATTCAGCAGTTTATACAGACAGCTGGATTTTTTTTATTCAAAGATTACAATATCTGTCTCGCTTGTATTATCTTCATTTCCATACGGATAAATAACATATAGCATTCCATTTTTTCCATACAAAAATTGCTTGCAGTTTAAAACATCATATATTGAAGAATTATAATCTCTTTGATATATCGAATATCCTGAACTTATTAATGCTTGATTTTGCTCTTGTATAGCTTTTATTTCATTTCGAATTTTATTTGTTGCTTCTGTATTTCTTAAATTTTTAATTTTTAAAATCTCATCTATCGTAACTTTTCTTTGTTCTACGACATTGTAGTTAAAAGTGTCTACCATAATCTTTTGGCTTTTTTCACCTTCTTTATATTCAGATCGAATTGCTAAAGATAGAATATTATTTTGTAAGTAAGCTTTATATTGTACAGTGTAGATAATATTCATACTACTTGTTTGATTTTTTAAAATTTCTGCTTTTTGCCTGTATATCTGTTTTACTCTTTTATTAAACTCTTTTGCTGACGAATGATTAACATTTATATATGGTATCGAAACATCTATTGCACAATTTTCTTTATCTTCTTTATAATTAAATGCTGTAACTACTACATCATAATCATTACTGATTTTTTGTATATTGATATTTCCTTGTTGTAAATTTTCTATTTGATTTGTAAAAATTGTATCAAAATCATTTTTTAGTTCGTTATATTCATCTTCTTTTTCAGAATCTTTGTCTATTATTCCTAAAGCTCTTCCTACATTTTCTTCTTCAAAATATTCTGTTTTTGCTAGTGCAAAGGCAATTCCAACTACACAAGCCACAAATATTATTATATATACAATTAATAATTTAATGTTTATTTTTTTTTGAGGTACAACAGGTCTCATTGTGCTCCTCCATTCTATTTATGTTAAATATTTTGTTATTTCAAATTTACTTTTTCTTTTTAAACCTATTTTACTATAATCTTTCTTAAATATCAATAACATTTTTCAAAATATTGCATATAATACTTTATAAAGATTTGCAATTCACTGCTAATCATAGTACTACTCAAAGTTAATATAATAAATATATTAAACTGTGAATTGTACTTAATAGGAGGAGCTTATGTGTGGAATTGTTGGATTTGTAAATTATAAAAAAAATATTTCAACTAACAAAAACGTATTAACTCAAATGACAAATGAGCTTAGTAAAAGAGGTCCTGATGAAGATGGATATTATTTAAAAGAGCATGTAGCATTAGGACACAAAAGGCTTATTGTAATTGACCCAGAAGGCGGAAAACAGCCAATGATAAAAAAATACTCTTTTGGAGAATATGTAATTGTGTATAATGGTCAAATATACAATACAAAAGAACTGCGAGAAACACTAAAAGAAAATGGTTTTGAATTTGAAAGCCATTCAGATACAGAAGTTTTACTAAAAAGCTATATTCACTATGGTAAAGATGTAGTTCATCATTTAAATGGAATTTTTAGTTTTGCAATTTGGAACTCACGTGAAGAAGAATTGTTTTTAGCAAGAGACCACTTTGGTGTAAAGCCTTTATTTTATGCTATTTTTGATGATACATTTATATTTGCTTCTGAACTAAAGGCAATTTTTAAATTTCCAAATATGCCTAAAACTATAGATAAGCAAGGAATTTCTGAGCTATTTGGTATTGGCCCTGCACATACCCCAGGATTTACTGTTTATAAAAATATTTTTGAAATAAAACCTGCACATTTTGCAGTTTTAAATAAATCTGGTCTTCATATTGAAAGATATTGGAAACTTGAAAGTAAACCACATACAGAAAGTTTTCACGATACTTGTGAGCATTTAAGAAGCTTGCTTGAAGATTCTATTAATAGACAACTTGTTTCTGATGTTCCACTTTGTACATTTCTTTCAGGTGGTCTTGACTCAAGTATTTTAACAAAACTTATCGGAAACTATAGAAAATCAAATAACTTATCCCCAATTTCTACATATTCTGTGGATTATGTGGATAATGATAAAAATTTTGTAAAATCTGATTTTCAACCAAATTCAGATAATTACTATATAAATTTGATGACTGAAAATAGCTATTCTGTAAATCAAAAAGTAGTTTTAGATACTCCTGATTTAGCAAAATATTTGGAAGATGCAATGCTTGCAAGAGATGTGCCTGGAATGGCTGATGTCGACTCTTCTTTGATTTTATTTTGCAAAACTGTGAAGCAAGAGCAAACTGTAGTCTTAATGGGTGAATGTGCAGATGAGATTTTTGGAGGATATCCTTGGTTCTTTAGAAAAGACGCACTAGAATCTGGTACTTTTCCTTGGTCAATTGCAATTAAAGAAAGACAACATATTTTAAATCCATCTATTGCAAAAGAAGTGAATTTAAAAGACTATATTGATTACAGATATAATGAAAGTCTAAGTGAAGTAGAAATTTTAGATTGCGACTCTAAAGAAACCGCTGAAAAGCGAAAAATTTCTTACTTAACAATAAATTGGTTTATGCAAACTTTGCTAGAGAGAACTGATAGAATGGGAATGTATAATGGACTCGAAATTCGTGTACCATTTTGCGACTATCGTTTAGCTGAATATATGTGGAATGTGCCTTGGGAAATGAAAGCTTTAAATGGACGTGAAAAAGGCTTGCTTCGTTATGTGTGCAAAGACTTCTTACCTGAAGAAATTGTAGAAAGAAAAAAATCTCCATACCCTAAAACTCACAATCCTACTTATCTTGCAAAAGTTAAAGAAATGCTTTCTAAAATAATGTCTGATTCAAATGCTCCTATAAATTATCTTTTAAATAGAAACTATATTTTGGAAATATTAGAAACAGATGGAAAGGCTTTTTCAAGACCTTGGTTTGGTCAGCTAATGACAGGTCCTCAACTTATGGCTTATCTTTGTCAGGTAAATATGTGGCTTGAAAGGTATGAACCAGAAGTAAAAATTTAAAACAAGTAGGAATATCCTACTTGTTTTAAATTTTATAATTTTTAAAATCCTAGATAGTTATATCTTCTAATCTATCACTTTTTTCTTTTCCTATATCTCTAATATGTTGTGCATGCGACTTTACAAAATAATCATTTATTACTTTATCATTTTTATCTGTACTATACAAAAATTGACTTGCATGATTTACTATTTTTAAATCATCATCTATAAGTATATGAAGATAGGGTATTTTTTCAGCTATTTCTTGTTCATTTTTACTTGATGATAATAAAGGTGGACTATTTTTTATAATTTCTTCAATTGTTTCTATATATCTGTCATATTCTTTTGTATTATCTTTATTTTCATCTATACAATTATCTTCATACTCCGAAATTGGCATCCCTATTAAATCTAGTAAGTCAAATGTTCCTCCACATCCACTCTCTATTGTGTATGCAGCAAATATATTTATAAGTGCAGTTATTGATACTTCTTCTTCTTTTGTCAATGGGTTTGGTAATGTTGTTTGTAATTTATGAACCGCTTCTCTAATTTTTTTTCTAAATTCTTCTATTGATTTTTTCTCCATATTAAAATCATTCCTTTCTAATTTTCATTTATTACGTCATATAACTATAAATTTTAAACATTATTCCTATTAATATAAAATATAACATAAAATATAAAAAAAGTCAATTTATGCAAATTTTTTAAATTTTTTTATCAAAGACACTATGCAATAATTAATGCATATAATATTTTAGGTAATTAGTTTGAAAGAAATAGTCTTCCATAGCTACATATGCCTTTAAGTTAAGCAAGAAAGGAATGATATTTTAAATGAAAACTTTAAGAATTGGATCTACTCGGTCCGATGGTAGAATTTCTGCAAAATATACTTATTTATTTAGGACTATATCGTGGAAAAATTGATGGCATTTTTGGTCCTAATTTAAAAAACGCAGTAACCCAGTTTCAAAAGCAAAACAATCTAGTTGCAGATGGGATTGTTGGTCCTCGTACTTGGTTTGCACTTCGTCCATACATAGATGGTGGTTTAGGATTTATTGTTCCAACCAATATTCGTTATAGCTCATCTATTTTGCAAATAAATCTAGATAGCTTAAAAAGACTTTATCCTTTTATAGAAATTACATCTGTTGGAAGAAGTGTGCTTGGTAAACCACTTCCTGTTATAAAAATTGGAAATGGTTCTAGAGAGGTATTTTACTCAAGCTCGTTCCACGCAAACGAATGGATTTGTACCCCTTTGATTATGAAATTCTTAGCTGATTATTGTTACTGCTACACAAATAATCTGCCAATTTATGAAGTAAATGCAAGAAACATTTATAATTATTGCACAATTTATATTATGCCAATGGTTAATCCTGATGGAGTTGATCTAGTCACAGGAGAAATAAGCCCAAATTCCTCTTTATATACAAATACAGAGCTTATTGCTAGCCGTTACCCAAATATTCCTTTCCCTGATGGTTGGAAAGCAAATATCCGGGCGGAATTGACCTAAATCTGCAATTTCCTGCAGGTTGGGAACAAGCAAGACAGATTAAATTTTCTCAAGGATTCACCTCACCTGCTCCACGAGATTTTGTAGGATTTGGTCCACTAACAGAACCAGAATCTTTAGCTATTTATAACTTTACTTTACAACATAATTTTAGCTTAGTTATAGCATTTCATACTCAAGGTGAAGTAATCTTTTGGCAATTTCAAAACTATAATCCACCAAGAGCCTTATTCATTGGAAATGAATTTGCAAGAGTAAGTGGCTATTCTTTAGAAAAAACTCCATTTAATTCAAGCTTTGCAGGATACAAAGATTGGTTTATTCAAGATTACAATAGACCAGGATATACTGTTGAAGTAGGTGAAGGTCAAAACCCGCTTCCAATATCTCAGTTTGATACTATTTATAATGATATTTTGGGTATATTTGTTTTAGGGGCTATTTTGTAAGGCTGAAGAAATATTTTACGCATCAGGTTTTATATAATAAAAAACCCTATAAAGCTTCTAAAGTAGCTACGCAACTCGAAGTGAAAATAAAATTAAATTTTTTTAATGGAAAGTGTAACTTTCCTATTATATAATTAAAGAGGATACGTGATTGTATCCTCTAATAATATATTCCAGTTTTAAAATATATAATAAACTCTATAGTCTTTTTCACATAAACTCTTTTACTTTTTCTATCATTCTTGTTGAATTATATTCAACTATAAAAAATACAAAAGTATTTAGAACATCTACTACACCATCTTTTCTATTAGACCTCCATTCTTTATCATATATTTTAATGTAATCCAAATTTATAAATTCATCCCTACTCATTAACTCATATTTTCTGTTTAATATATAATTTGCTTTCATAAGATGATGACCTATTATTCCCATAAAAATTGGATAATTATATTTGCTTAAATTTTTGTAAAAGCTTTCATCGTTTACTATATCTTTATATTTTGATGCATCTTGCCTTGCTATTTTTCTATTCATAAAATCATTATCTGGCATTTTTTTTAAATGTTTATATGATTGCATCATAGGATAATTAATATATAGCTTTCCCATATTTGATGAATCAGTGAAGTATTGTAGCATCTTTTTTATTTTTTCAAATTCAGGAGAATCGCAATGTGGCTCAAAGTCAAAAACTAAAATTATATCAGTATAACTTTTTTCTAATATTCGTCTTTTAGACAAATCAGTTTCTTCTTCTTTTAAAACACCTTTAATATCCAAATCTTCATCAATCTCTCCATTTTTGCTAAATAGTTTTCTTGCTAATGTATGTATAGTTGTAGTATACGAATAAACATTATATTCTACATTAGGTAGGCATTTTTTTAACATTTTTTCTATAAACTTTGGTTCATCGATTTCTCCTTCTGTTATAAATAGCAAATTCTTTTTATCCATTAAATTCCCCTTGTCTTAGCATTTTTTCTAGATTATGGCCTTCTCGTAATTCTCTATCTGTACTATCCGCAAATGACTTCAAAGCTCCATCTTTTAATATAAAATAACAATCTGGTCTTAATAAATTATTATCCACTAAATAGGTGTTATGTGATGTCAGTATAGTTTGCATATTGTCATATTTAAGCAAATTTTTTATGATATTTCTAGACAATTCAAAATGATAAAATGCATCAAATTCGTCTATAAATAGAAATTTAACATCTTTAAAATGTTTATACCAGTAAAAATACAATAATAGAGAATTAGTTCCAGATGATGCAACATTATTAAACACTAATGGTCTATGTTTATGTTTTTCTATTAAAATATTAGTATTTTTAGTTCCCATTAATTCCGCATTTCCTACATTTAAATTCAAATTTGCATTTTCTCTTAAAAATTCATTAAACTCTTTAACTAAATTGTTCGATATAATCCATTCTGCTATATCTGTATTCTCTATTTCCATTCCAATAAAACTATTATCCCTTAATGATCTAAACCATAACATTCTAGTTACAAATTGCATTATTTTCTTAACTATTGACTCATCTGTTTGAGTTGTATTGTTTGCAATATATCTTAGGACAGCTATATTGGCTTCATAATATTCAAAATTTAATGTTTCAGCCTCAATCATTTTCATATTTTGATGATTAAAACTCTTTTTTACAAAATCATATTCATATACTTTTTCATTGTTAATATATAATTCTTCAAATGTCATCTTTTTAAATTCACTTTTTTTATAATTATATTGTACAATAATATCTCCAAATTTAAATGTATATGAAAACTCAGCTTCTTTGCAGTCACTATCTGCATTAAGAAAGTCATTTGCTTGTGGCGGAATAGTATATTTATCTGTTAATGTTCCAACAATATCGAATATTGCATATCCGATATTGCTCTTTCCTTCGCCATTATTTCCAAATATTATGACCTTATTTAAAACTCCATCTTTTATACAATTTTTGTTAAATTGATAATCGTGCTTTTCTTTGAAATCTATAGTTATTTCATCTTTAAAATTTTTATAATTCTTTACACTAAATTTTTCTAACATATTATCACCTATCATAATTATACTCCTTCGTTTTGCATTTGTCAATATTTGCCGTAATTTTTTTACGGATATTTATATTGTATTCAAAATAGGTATAATTATGCATTTTTATTTTTTATATAGCTTCCATCAAATTCTCTTGCAAGAATATCCATAAAAACGTGATCATAGTATTTTCCATTTAAGAAATAGCTTTCTCTTCTTCTTCCATATTCTTTAAATCCAACTTTTTTATAGCATGCTATAGCCCTCTCATTAAAAGCCATAACTCCAAGATGAATATTATTTAAGTTTAAATAATTAAAACCATAATCTAATAGTAGTTGTAAAGTTTCTGCTCCATATCCTTTATTTCTGTTTTCCTCATTTCCTATAAATAGTCCTACTTCTGCACATCTATCTTTATGATTTATATGCATAATTCCGCAGTTTCCTATTAGTTCATCATTTTCTAAATTAACAATTGCAAAATTCAAATCACCATTTTTATTATTATTTTCAATCCACTCTATTTCTGATTGAACTGTTGTAATGCTACTGCTTTTTCCAACTCCATCTGTCATTTTAAAATCACAAAACCATTCCACATATTTTTCTGCATCTTCTATATTCATTGGAGATAAATATATTCTTTCTCCTATTAATTTTTTAAAATATTTCATTATGATCAACCTCCTTTTTTTCTTTATACAAAAGAAACATACCTTTGTCCAATTATCCACCAAATCCATATAAATTATTACTTTCATATTTTTTTAATGACTTATAAAAAAATCCAATTGAAAAAATCAACCAGCAAATTGCTAATAATACAATCATTATTATACTTTTTAAAGATATATTTTTTATAATTTCAACTGGTATCGCACCTAATAATAGTGATGGCATTACAAAAGTAAAAACAATTCTTAATACCCCTGTATATGCTCCTCCATGGTAAATTGAATTGCTTACAAACATTCCATATAAGCCTTGAGAAACATTATATCCATCCATTAGATAAAATGAGATACTCATACATACTAGTGAAAATGCGTAAAACACTATTGATGATATAATAATTAAAAAAATTGCTAACATCAATTGTATTAAAGATATTTTACTATATACTGAAAATATTATAAAACAAGTAATTCCAAATAATAAGTCCCCAAATGCACTTGTTGATATTTTTGATGTTGAAACTTTTAAAAGAATATTTTTGGGTGTTAATAAGTATTTATCAAAATTACCTGTACTTATATAGTTTGGTATCTCAAACAATCCATAAAATAATGAAGCCACTATTCCAAAGCTAGTACAAGAAAATCCATATAATCCAAATATATCCATTGGTTTCCATCCATTTAATTCTCCTACTGTTTTTCCAAAATAATACCACAGAATTAAAAATGCTATATTGTTTAACATCATTCCTACAACTGAGATTATAAATGAACTTTTTAATTCTTTTTCATTTTTTATATTTTTCTTAATATTTAATAAAGCTAACTTTATGCTTCTCATAAATCAACCTCCATTTATCATAGCTTTTTCTTTGGATTTTTTATACACATATCTTAATAAAATTCCAAATACTACTATCCAAAAAAGCTGTAAAACAATTCTAATAATAAATTCGTTATTCCATGATTCATATACAGTGCTAGATGCAAAATTTATTGCTCCAAAAGGACTTACAAATGCAAATAATTTCATAAAGTTAGGAAACATTGATATAGGTAAATAACTCCCCCCAAGTATCATAACAATTTTATCAACTATCCAATGGATAGGTCTGATATCTTGTATAAAAAATGCCATAAGACCTATAATTCCATACACTAATAATCCTAAAATTTGGCCTAGAATTAATACTATGAAAAATGTAGGAATAAATACAGGTAAATTTAAATTTGGAACACCTACAGCAAATGCCATAATAATACTTCCTAATATGCTTATGAATAAAAATGAAAAAATGCCTTTTCCTATAACATTCATAAAGCTTATTGTAAGATAATTAGATGGTTTATTCATAAACATTTCAACATTTCCGCTTCTTACATCAGTCATTATTATATTGTCTAATCTTCTAACATTAAAAATCATAATACAAAAATATATAAACATACTCCACATTGTTGTTTTATAATCAACTCCATTAATTCTACCACCATTTAATTCAAATATGTAAGCATATAACAAGAACACAATAAAACATCTTGCAATCATATTGAAAACATCTAATATTAAATTTGTTCGATCTTGTATTTGATTTTTCATAAAAATTCTAATTACTGTAAAAGCATACTTAATTTTTTTCATAAATACTCCTTATTATGCTTTCAAGTGATTCGTTTATTATGTTTATATCATCAATATCATGAGTCTTAATCAATTCTCGTAAAGCATCTTTGATATCTATTTTTTCTGTATCTACACTTACATTTATTTGGTTAGTATCTTTTTGGACATATTCCATTCCTTCTTTCAACTCTGGGAATTCATTAAATTCAACATTTGGAGTTATTATTATATTTTTATTTTTTATATATTCACTCATTAAATTATTTGTAGCAGTATCAATAATTATTTTTCCGTGATTTATTATTATGCATCTATCACATATACTTTGGATATCTTCTGTATCATGACTTGTTAGAAATATAGTTACATTTTCTTCTCTATTTATTTTTAGTAGTAAATCTCGTAAACTCTTTTTTGAAACAACATCTAGTCCTATTGTTGGTTCATCTAGGAATATTATTTTTGGACTATGTATTAATGAAGTTGCAATTTCTGCTCTCATTCTCTGTCCTAGCGAAAGTTTTCTGACAGGTTGCTGAATAAAATCTTCTAAACCAAATAATTTTGATAAATCCTCTATTCTATTTTTTATTGCAGATTTATTCACATCATACATAGCACCAAACATTTCCATACTTTCTGTTAATGGTAAGTTTGGCAATAATTGACTCCTTTGCCCAAATACTGTTCCAATATTGTAAGCTAATTTATTTCTATCTTTTATTGGAGTACATCCACATATTTTAATATTTCCTTCTGTTGGATACAAAATACCTGTTAGCATTTTAATAGTAGTTGATTTGCCTGCACCATTTGGTCCTATAAATGCAACAGTTTCTCCAGCTTCTACATTAAAAGAAATATTATCTACAGCTTTTACGACTTTCTCTTTTTCATTAAATAGATTGTATAAAAATCCTCTTTCTTTGTTTTTTACTTTGTATTTATAATCTTTTGAAAGATTGTTTACTTCTATAATATTCAATTTAATCACTTCCTCCCTAGACAAAGTGGACAAAGGGACGGTTCTTTTGTCCAAAATTCCTTTTATAAAACTATTTCTGTTTCACTTTTCTTTTTTCTCTACTACAGCTAAAATTAACTAGTATTCCTTTATCTTCATATCCTGCATTAATATATGCTTTATTAGATGCCGGATAATTATAATCTGTATATAATAGTGGCTGTAATCCTTCATTTAATAATCTTTCTGTTAAATCATGAACCAAATTAGCAGCATAACCTTTTCCTCTTTCTTCTTCTAATGTGAAAACATGCCCTATTCTAGCAGTATCTCCCAACACCTGAAAATTTGCAATGCAAACTATTTTTTCTTCCTTATTTTTCCAACAAAATAAGTGATTTTGTTCTATTTGACTATTCATTTCTTCTTTTAATTCTTCTATATTGGCTTTACTATTATTATTTGTTGTTTTATTCATAAATTCAGTAAATTGTACAAAAAGACTCAAAAGAGTTTCGTAATCTTCTTTTGTACACATCATCATCTTTCCGTCTGTTTGTTTTACGCTTTTCACTTTATTACAAGTTAAAAATCCTAACTCAAAGTAATCTTCATTATTAAGTTTATCATAACTAGTTTGCATTAGATAATTATAATATTCTTTTTTACAAGTAAATTGATCACAATCTAAATCTGTTAAAAATAATTTCATTGCTTCTTTTATTTCTTCAAGTATTTGTTTATCTTCTAATCCATCTTTTGTCCAAATCCATGTTGGCATTCCTACTTTGTTTCTTGCTAAAAAGTAATTTTGTTCATCACTATATAGTAATACTTCTTCTCCTGCTAAAATTTTAGATACAATATTAAATTTATATTTATCTTTTTGATATTCAGCATTTTCAAAAATTTTATTATTAGGTTCTATTTTCTTATACATTTTTATCACTCCATTCTATAAACTCTTCTTTCAACAATCCTGTTATACATTCATCTACATATTCATTTGTTGCTAAACATAGGAATTTCTTTCTTCTTATTCCCTCATCTTTATAACCTAATTTCATCTGCATTTTTCTTGATTTTTCATTATCTGGAAAGTAGCCATTTTCAATTCTTCTTAAACCTAAAACATCAAAACAATATTTATTTCTGCTACTGAAAGCCTCAGTTCCATAACCATTCTTTTGATATTTTTCATTAAGCCATATTCCACCACCTGCTGTTCCATCTTTTTTATTGATATTTCTAATTTCTGTACCACCGATTACTTTATTGCTTTCTTTTAAAACAATTGCTAATGCTATTTTTACATTTTCATCATTATTCTTAGCTCTTTCAATAAAATTTCTAGCATCATTTTCAGTATATGGATAAGGAACACTAGCCAACCATTTTGCAACCTCTATATTATTTAATCCTTCTACTATATCATTTACATCTCCATCTTCCCAATTTCTTAAAATAAGTCTTTTACTTTTAATTTCCATTAATTACTCACTCCTTACTTTTCAATTCTCAATGTCATTCCATACCCTGTGTAATCAAAAGGTATTGTTCTAAATCCACATTTTTCGTAAAATTTTTCTTTTCCTTTCATAGATATTAAATTTATACTGCACTTTTGTCCTATTTCAGTACGTTCTTCTATATATTTAACGATTGATTCTATTAATAATTTACCTATACCTTTTTTCTGATAATCTGAATGAACAACAACATCTACAATTAGGTAATATAATCCATCTCCAATTGCTCTAGCCATTCCTATTGTTTTATTTTCAAAAATTACTTTCTTTACTACAACGCTACTATCTAATGCGTTTTGTATTATATGTTTTTCTTTTGAATCCCAGCCTACCGAATTTCTTAATTCATTATATTCTTCTGGAGTTATATTATTTTCAATTTTATAATCCATATATTTTCATTCCCTTCATTTTTACATTTTAGCAATATCATATTCATATATTACTTCTTCATATTCTTTATTTCCAAATGTAATTTTTTCTTTTTTTAAAAGTTTTCCTCCCATTTTTTCATAGAAAGCTCTTGAAGGATAGTTTCCTTTTAAGCAACCTAAAATCATTTTAGTTTTTCCTTGATTTTGTAGTTTTTGAATTACATATTGCATTAATTTTGTGCCTATTCCTTTTCTTTTTAATGAACTTTTTACATAAAGAGATGATATTTCACAATCTGCATTAGGATAGCTTTCAGGATCTTTAATGTAATTTCTATATAAACAGAATCCTACAATTTCATTGTTAAATTCTGCTACAATAATATCTTCACCATCTTTTATATTATCTTTTCTTTTCTCTATTTCTTCATTTAAGTTCATATTATCAAGAAATTCATCATCTATAATACCTCTATATGCTGTTTGCCAACCTTCTATTTTGATTTTTGCAACCTTTTCAGCATCATTAATTGTCGCTGTTCTGATTATAATATCCAATTCAATCACTTCCCCTTATAATAAAAAATAAGCCTCACAAAAGAATCTTTTAAGACTCCTTTGCAAGACTTTTTATATATCTTACATCGTGTAAACAATCTCTATTATAATTGTCCTTTATCGCTCGGATTTAGGCAATCCTAGATAAACTCTTAAATTATGTTTTCTATTTTAACATATTATTTTAGTTTTGTCAAATTTACATAAATCTCTAATTTTTTTTTATCCCTATTTAATTATATTTTTAAATAATACTTATAACTCCCATTATTAATCTAACGTTCTCCTTTTTGGTGGGGTAATACACCATCTGGTTCTCCTTTTCTATTTTCTAAAATTTTAATTCTTTCATTTAATAAAAGTACTTTCATAAAAGCTATTAAAGAATTAGCATCAAGTAACTTGCCACTGATAATAGCATTCTTTATTTCTTCTTGTGATAAAAGAATTGTTTTAATATATTCTCCCCTATCTAATACCTGTTCTGAAACTTGACTGCAATCAATTGCACAATACTCATATACTCTTTCTCCATTTAATTCCGAATCTTGATAATGATAACCTAAAGAAATAACTTTTTTTGTTTCAAATCCTGTTTCTTCAAGAAGTTCTCTCAAAGCCGCTTTTGTAGCTTCTTCTGTCTCCTCCAAATAGCCAGCTGGAAATTCAAGCAATGAACCTTCAGGACAATTGGCAATAGGTTGAACAATAGAAATTATTTCTCCTTTTGTAGTTATAGCTAGTACTATTGCAGCAGGTTTCTTTTTCACAAATACTGTTTTCTGTTTGGTACCATCAGGTAGTTGAACCATACGTTCCATAATTTTATAAAAACTTCCTCCTGATAGTGTTTCTCCTAATTGTGTACATTTGCACTTTTCTAAAAGCTCATCCAATTTATAATTTTCTTTTTCTTCTGCATTTTGAATTTTTTCATTTAATAATAGTGTTCTCATCAAAACAATTAAAGAACTTGCATCAAGTAACTTATTTTTTATAATAGCTTTTTTTATATCTTCTTGAGATAAAAAAATTGTCTTTTCATTCTTTTCCTTAGCTAATCCTGGTTCTGAAACCTGATAACAATCAATCGCACAATACTCATATACTCTTTCCCCACTTAACCCTGGATCTTGATAGTGAAAACCTATAGGAATGATTTCTCCAGTTTCAAAACCTACCTCTTTCAAAATTTTTCTCAAAGCTACTTTTATTGCTTCTTCGTTCTCTTCTTCTAACTCTACTGAAGGAAGTTTAAGTAACGCACCTTCAGAACAATTTGCAGCTGTCTTCCCTATACAAATTGTTTGGCCATCCCTAGTTTTAGCTAGTAAAATTGCAGTTGGTTTCTTTTTTACAAATTCTCTATATTGTATAGTACCATCTGGAAACTTGACTTTATGTGTATTTAATCCGTCAGAGCTTTTACCTATCTCTGCTTTTCCGATTTCTTTACTTTTATATTCTTTCAAAAAATCATCTAATTGATTAGACATATGAGTACCTCCATTTTATATTTGATGTAAATAAATTTCCAAAAGTATTATATCATTTATGTCAACTAATGTCAAGCCTCTTTCGATTCACATAATTCTATTTTGTTGTTAATTGTCTTTCTTAAAATAATACCATACCTCAATTTTTCCCTTTAATATTCTCTTTCCATTCTATATCTCAAATATCAATATAATGCCATTAAATATTTGATTAGCATAATAGTTCCATTTAAAATCCCATAGTATACTATGGTGTTTTTCTCTTTCATATTTTTTATAGCTTCCTCTTTATAAATTTTCCATGCGTTATTATTTGGATGTACTTCAATTAAATAATTCCAATTCTTTTCCATTTCTTCAAGTGTTGCTATTTTACAAATATACTCGTCCATTTATCTCTCACTCCTTTGTCTTATATACCAATCGTCTATTTCTCTTTCCTTATTTACTTGTTTATTAGCAATTACTTTATTACTTACTTCTGTAGCTCTGATAAGAACATTTTGACCTTTATAAAATTCTCTAGTAATAATAGCATTTGGATATTTAAATTTTAATACTTCTATATATTCTTTTATTTTTTCTTCCATATCATCTTTATTGGTATATTCGTTTGCCATAAATATTTTATTTTCTAATTCTCGTTCCATTCTTCCACCTTGTTTTCATTCTAACTATATTTATATCATATTTAATCAAATTACAATTTTTACTACTTCTTTCATCATATGATTTTCAAATATATAATGCCTATTACATAAATATTTTAGTTTAGGTCTATGTGTTACAATTACATATGTTTTGTCTTTCAAATATTTCTCAATCATATTCGTTATTTTTTCCTCTGACAAACTATCTAAATTAGAAGTAGGTTCATCAAAAAAGTATAAATCCTTATCTATTAAAATCCCTCTAATTATATTTAATCTTTGTTTTTGCCCTGCAGATAGTTTTATTCCTCTTTCTCCAACCATCGTATCTAAACCTTGTGGTAATTCATTATACCAATCAATTAATCCTGCTTCTTTTATTAATTCTAGTATTTTTTCATCTGATATTTCTTTACCTAAGCACAAATTATCTCTTATACTTAAATCGAATAAATCAACTTCTTGTGATACAAAAACTAAATCTAATCTAGTGTCTTTAATCTCATTACTATTTATTAATAGCTTTCCATTTTCTAAAGGATATAGTCCAGCAAGTATGTTCATTATAGTTGTCTTTCCCTGTCCTGACTCTCCCATTATGCTAATTTTTTCTCCTCTTTTTAATATAAATTCTGGAATTTTTATTTTTGCTGAATTTTTCGCGTATGAAAATATAACATTTTGCAATTTTATCTCTTGAAAGTCTTTAACAATATTTGTTTCTTTACTATTTTTAAAATATTCGTCTAACTGTTTTTTTGATGTCTTAAATCTTTCGCACATATCTATCAATTTAACCAAACTATTCAAGTTTGAATATAATTTACCCAACGCTGTTATAAAAAATAATATATATGGAAGTGCATCTTGTCCATTTTTTGTCATCGTAATTGCAACTATTAAAATTACTAAATATAATAAATCCATTAGCCCAGTAAATACACCATTAGTCATTGATCTTTTTCTTTCATTTAATTTCGTAGCTTTTAAATACTCATTAGAATTTTCTGTAATTTTATCTTCGCAAAAATCTCCAATATTAAGTTTTCTTACAGCTATAATATTTTGTATAAAATCTATAAATTTTGCATTATATTTTGATGATGCATCATTTACATTTTTTTGATATTTTTGCATATTTCTAATCATTTTATATTTTGTAAATACTGCTAAAGCTGATATTATAATGCATATTACTCCTGTTAAAATTGACTCTTTGCAAATCATAATAAATATTGACGTTCCGCCTATTATCAATGGAATTACACTAATTTCAAATTGCCAAGTAATTTCAAAAAAATATCTTGATACATTTGTTATTAACTTATGTATATATCCTGTATGAATATTTGAAATTTGCTTCATTGTCATAGATTGCAATTTTCTAAAATAGTATTTTTCTATCGCAGTTTGTGTTTTTGTGTCATTTATATTATCTATATATGAGCCAATTTTACATGTTATTAATTTTATCAATTCAATCGCAATCAATACTATAGTTAGAACAATTAACTTATTTAATAACAATGGACTAGTACCAAAATATGATAGTGCAAATGATTCTCCATAATCTGCTATAGAATATATCATATTAACAATAATTGACCATATAAATAATTTCTTTGCTACTACTTTTAGTAATTCTTTCACCTATCTTTCCTCCTTTGTCATATATACCAGGCGTCTATTTTTAGTTTCTTTCTATCACATTTTGAATATTATCACATTTAATTGTAACATATTTTAACCCTTCTTCTTTCTGAATTAAAATATGTAATTCATACTTATCATTTCTTTTATATAATTCATAATATAACCAAACACAATACTCATTTATATCTTTTTTTGTGTATTCTTCGATTTCATTCTCTAAAAATACACCGTTTTTAAAATTCACTATTTTTATTTGCTCTTCTTCAGTTTCTATTGTTAAAACAATGTCTTCACCATTTTGTGCTAATTCTTTTATATTTCCATCATGAAATTCAAAAAATATATTTAATATATCTTCAGGTATATTTTGATTACTTAATTCTTTTTCTGCCTCTTCTTCAATTTTTTCAAATTCTTTTTGATTTTCTTTTTCATATATTTTTAATTCTTTAAAAATACTTTTTGGCATTAAATGTAAAGCTAAAAATCTTTCATCTACTTCATCACTAACAAACTTAGGATAGTTTTCCTTTGAATATCTTAGCCCATTCTGATATGATTCTTCTAATTCTTTATAATATTGTTCTTCTATTATTTTCTTTGCTTCTTCATTTGATTTTGGTTCAATAATTGTATCATTTCTTCGTATAATATTTCATTAAAATCTACCATTTCAATTTTTAATTATATAAGTCTTTCTAATAATATTTATATCACATTTATTCCAATTTGCATAGTGATTTTATGATTATTTTTATATTGTTTTATTAAATATTTTGGGAGTCGAAATTCCTGTCACACTTAATTAAAGAGGATGCCTCATTACATCCTCTCTAATTTTATTATCCACTCTCTAACTTCATTTAACACCTCTTTCACATCTTCTATTGTTATTCTATATTCATCTTTAAAAATATACTTATCTTGCATTAATTTAAAGGCTTTTAAGAAATCATCATTATATTCCATATCAAAGTAGCCAAAATCTTTAATTTTATTTTTTCTATCTACTCCACCTTTTCTATAGATTTCTTCTTCTCTTTTATAATTAACAATTTTTAAATACTCTTTTTTATTGTGTAAAAAATCTTGTATCCTCTTTGTTTTAAACAATATAGTTAAGTCATATAAATGTTTTGATAAATCAATATACATTTGCTTTTCAAAATATAGTTCAGCTGCAAATAGCTTGTCTATAAAGATTCTTTCTAATTTTTGAACTTTTATTTCAAAAGGTTTTATATCAAATTCTTTTGCTAAAATCTCTCTTTCTCTTTCGTTTGCATATTTATATAAAATAGGTTCTATTACATATAATTCTGTAGGTTCACTAATTGTAAATGATGTCGCTTCAACTTGTATTTCTCCTGCCTTATGTAACTGATTTTTTACATTTTCAAAAAAAGATTTATATTTATAATATGCTGTAACACTTTGTTTAACATCTTTTGTTTTATCTTTATCCAATTCTAAGCCAGGTATTTTATATCCTAATGCAGATTTTTTTAATCTTGTTTTATTGCTATTGTTTGAAGCTTCTTTTATTACTTCAACAGTTAAATCAATATCTTCTGAAAATCTATTCATCGTATCTAATATTTTATATACAGCAGTTCCACCTTTAAAATAAGCTTTTAAATAATCTTGTTTTTCAGCTAATTCTTTTAATACAGAACAAACATAATAGTCCTTTTCGATTATGTCTGCATCAATATTGATATTTTTGCTCATATCATTAATAAATTTTTTAAAATCCTGTTCTTTCAAATGAAATTGCATTATCTGTTCTCCTATCTTGCTAGAACTAACAACTTGTCTAATACATTTTTACTATTTGTTTCTCTAACATATTTTATTATTTTTTCAAAATCTAATTTACATTCTTCAATAATACTATATAAAATTTCATTTGCATTATCAGCTTCAATATAAATATTATCTTTGTTTTCTAATATATCTATAAACTGCAAGTACCTATAATTTTCATTTGTTATTTCTATTTTAGGCTTTGTTATATAGGTTCTTAGTTTTTCATCATATTGTTTATGATACTTACATTCATTTGTAACTATGTCTGTAACATTGGGTACTAAAGTTGTTAAACCAAGCATATTGAATAATTTTGCTCCTATTATATAACCTTTTATATTCCCATCTCTATCTTCTAAATATTTTAGTTTTCTTAATTTATTAGTATCTAACCCCATTTCTCCAAATATAGTATACACAGGCTTATAATATACACCTTTATATTCTGCTCTAATAATACCTTCGTTTTTTAATCTATTTAAAATAACATTTATATTTTTTGAAACATTTTGTTTTTCTTCATTTTTGCACTTTTGTATTACATATCTTTTTATGTCTTCAATAAATATTGGTTCATCTTGAGGATATTGATCTATACACTCCAAAACAGTCTTACAAATATTCATATCTTTCACCTTCTTTGTTATTATTTAGTAATTATTATTGTATATTGTGTACTTTATAATAACATTATATTCTATTTTTTTAAATTTGTCAATAATTAATTAGATTTTTTATGATTTGACTATTATTATGTAGAACAAAAGGAGCGTGATTAAATTTTTATTGTCTTTAAATTATTTACACGCTCTGTCTTTGTTCGCGCGCGAAATTTTCGTTAGAAAATTTCTGTGCAAAGCTTTTGTTGTATAGGAAAAATTCGATTTTTCCTATACAACAAAAAAAAAGAAATAGACATATTATCTACTTCCCCTAGGCATCGTCCGAAGACTTCTGCCGCCATCCTTATATATTATAATATAAATTTTTATTATATGCAAATATTATTTTTATATTCTTCTATTTTTTAGTTAAAAAACTAAATATTTTTTCAAAAAATTTTTTATACCATTTTTCATTTTTAAATTCTATTATTTTTGATTCACCTTCATTTTGATTAATATTTTGAAAATTCTTTGTATTATTAAATATATCTTTTGTATTAAATTTTTCTTTCTTTTCATCTTCAGATTTTTTTAAAATCTTATCTTCTTCAATAAGTAACTTTTTTCTTTCTTCATTTGAAACTATATAGTTTCTATAAATTAATGCTAATATTTTTTTTGTTTCTTCAGAAATATTTTGTTCATCTAATGATTTTGCCCCATTAAAAGGTTTTGGAATATAATTTATATCCATATTATTCGTTATAGCACCTTTAAAATCATTTGGTATTTTATTCTGAATTTCAATAGGCATATTCTGTATTATATAGTCTACTTCTCTTAATACTTGTTCATATGTCATTATTTTAATATCCTTTCATTTTATCTATTCTTTTCCCATTCCATTAATATTAACTCTTTCCATAACTTGTCTATATATACCACCAAAATCTACTTTTCCTTGATATTTTTTATATAAACTTTCTAACTCATCAGTACATTTAGAATCTATTTCATTTTGAATTAATGTGCTACGTAATGTTCCTTTTGGGTATTCTTTATTAGGAATATATGCATAAACATAAGGATATCCTTTTGGAAAACCTATTATAAAAATTTGATCTGAATTTACATCATAATCATATTCTTCATTTTCAGGTAGCTCTCTCATCGATGGCTTAGATCCTGTATTTTCCCTTATTACACTTTTTATTCCTTTTCTACCAAATCCTACATTTTTTGGATCTGAGTTAATATTTAAAAAATGTCTTTTTTGTAAATTTAATTCATCTTTAAAGCTTTGTAAATTAAAGAATTCCATTGTTTTAAATACTTCCTCTTGGTTATCTTTTTTCATTAAATTTAATGCCTCTTCTTCAGATAACAATTCTGGATTTTTAAAATAATCTTCTTTTTTTTGTTTTTTTTCTGTAGATATGTCTTTATCGTCAAATATATACATAAATTCTTCACTTATTATTCTTTGTATATCATCTGGTATAATTGGATTTTTATTTATATATTCTTTTATTTCTTCTTGACTAAAATTTTTATTCTTCAATTCACATATTTTATCTACAGCTCTCTGATTTGAATATAACCAGCCTTGTATATAAAAATCCGCAAATTGTTCATATACATTTGTCCCTTCAAAATGAGTAGTAAGCCCTAAAAGTTCTATTTGTTTTTTAAGTTCATCAATTACAAGCTTTCTATACTTTTCATATATTTCTTCACTTCCAAGAAATTCAATAATTTGATTTTTATCCATTTTTATTACATTCCTTTTCTTCTAAAACATAAATATAATTAGAATAATTTATTTCTTAATTATTTTCCAATCTTTATTCTTATATAATATATTATACAATATATTATCAAATATGTCTACACTTTTTCTCTTTAATAATCCATTAATCCCCCTATTTCTTCCAATCTCTCACTTATCTTTTTCTTAGCCAATATTTTAGAAAGATTGAAATCTCTAATATCCATTTCTTCTGATTCTAAATCTAAATACATTTCCTGTAAATATCTTCTAGTCTCTGGCTTTATTCCTACTTCATTTTCATTTGCATCTAATATTCTCACAATTTGTTTAATTGCATCTGTTCCTGTATCCATTTCCAAATAAAGCAAATCTATTTTTCCTGTTTGAAGATATCTATCTACATTTCTTTTTGCAATTATATTTTCAAAATTCGCAAAATTCATACATATATATACACTTATAACTATTGAAAAATAAACAATTGGAAGATTTATCTTTTTGTTTATAATATACAAAATTGTTGGAATTAGCATAACCGCTTCTGTAAATAATATGCAATATACCAAAAGCCTTAAAAATGTATAACCATAAGCACTTTCATAAAGGTACATTCTATATGCTGCAGAAATTAGTATAATAAATGTAAATATCACCATTGCTAAGCTCATTATTTTTATATATTTATTTTTAGTCTCATCTTGCATTTCTCTTTTTTTTGCAAGCAATATAGTATATAGATTTATTAAAGATACTATCATTAATTGAAAAAATCCTTGTCTTGCATATTCTGCGTAATTAAGATTTGTTTGTCTCATAAATAAGGATTTAATTTGTATATAACAGAATATTAGATAAATTACATTTAAAGCTCCAAGTATCATCTTTATTGTAAAACTATCTTTTTTCTTGTCTATTTTTTCTTTATTATCTATTTCATATTTTGAAGAAATATAGTAGAAAAATCCTAATAAATAGAAAAATGCAAATATTATAAGAATTGTAATTTCTGTTACAGTAGAAAACTGAATTCCTCTAATTAATTCAAAAATATTGTCTATGATGTTTCCAAATACATTTCCAAAAATTTGATCTGCACTTGAAAGAAGACAAACTATTACAAATACTACAGGTATTGTTATTATTAAAGCTTTTATAACTCTTTTTACATTTTTTCTTTTTTCTAAATCAATATTTGTATTTTCTTTTTGATTAAAAATCTTTCTTGATTTTTTTAAAGCTTCTCCAATATTATCAAATGGTTTAAAAAATACTTTAAATAGTTTTGCAAATATATTTAAATTTATCTCAAATTTTTCTTTAAATAATCCTAAAATCATTAACACAATTAATGTAGGTATTATTAATGTATTTAATCCATTAAAAAATAAATTGTTATATATAAAATATGTACTTGATAAAAGTACAATTGGTATCATTAAAAATTTTGCATTTTTATTAATATCATTATTTCTTTTTTCTATAATATGAAGTATAAATAAAGTGATTGGTACTATATACAGCAACATAGAAAGACCTATTGCTTTACCATAAAAAAGTGATACACTCCATATAGCAAAAATTATTGCTCCTAAAAATATATCAGTCATTTTATCATCATCCCTTTCAATTGAATACTTTTTTACAAATCCACTTTAGAATTTTCATAATAATTCCTATAAAAAATCTACTTAATTATTTTCTTCTTCATAATCCAATATATCACCCGGCTTGCAATCTAAAACTTCGCATATTTTGTCTAATGTAGAAAACCTTATAGCTTTTCCTTTATTAGTTTTTAATATAGATAAATTGGCTGGGGTTATTCCAACTTTTTCTGCAAGTTCATAAGATGAAATTTTTCTTTTTGCCATCATTACATCTAAATTAACTATTATCATCGTCTCCTCCTTCACATTATGTGTAATTGTTCTATCAAATTATATTGTTAATTCATTTTCTTGTTTGTACTCAGTTGCTTGTTTAAATAATTCTGATAAAATGTATAAAGCAATTGCAACTCCTAAAAATAATATGCACAAAAATATTAGTGCTAAATTAGATACTATTGTTTCTGATTTTGCAAGAAAAACTTCATAAAGAAAATCTAATAGCCACAAAAATGAGCCTACTAAAGCTGCTATACCTGCTCTTTTTAAGATTTTTACATTTTTTTCACTAAATGGTTCATTATTTTTCAAGCTATCAAATAATTTAATAAATTTTTTTGCTATAATTAATAAGACAATTCCATTTGGATATATGACAAACATACATGCATTAAGGTTTAGTCCCATTAAATTTAAAACAAATGGTAATCCTACTAAAACCAATATTCCTACATAAAAACATACTTGTAAAAATATTTTTAATAAATTACCTATTCCTTTTTTTCCTGTTAACTCCATAATAATCAAATCCTTTCTTTTTTATTTAAGGTATTTTCTTGCTCGACAAATCGGTCCCCATATATTAGCGCAATATAAAAATACCTCCACTTTTATTATGGAAGTATCTTATCATAAAATTTATTGTTTGTCAATATTAAATTATTGTTTTTCGATATTTTGTAATATATTCAAAATATCTCTAACCTTTTTAACACTCATTCTTTGTTCTTTTGTAATTTTTATATTAAATTCTTTTTCTAAAGAAAGAAATATTTCTACCAAATCTAAAGAATCTGCACCTAAATCTCTTAATAATTCAGACTCAAGATTTATTTCTTTATTTCCTAGTTGTTTTGTTAAAATGCTCTTAATTTTTCCAAAATAAGTAGCTTCATTGTTTTCACTATTATCAATAGGTTCTTCTTTAAAAATTTTATCTAATTCAGCGTTTCTCTTTATTTTGCCTGTTACTGTTTTCTCCAATTCTTCAGTAGATAAAACAATGTCGTTAATTCGCTTAAACTGAGGAAGATTTTCATTTATCTTTTCAATCTCGTCATTCAAAAATTGATATATTTCTTTCTCTTCTTTATTTTCAAAAATATCTTTTGAGCAAATTATTTTTGCATATAACTTATTTTCTTTTTCATAAACAAGTGACTCTTTTACATTTTCTATTTTATTTAATAAACCTTCTATCTCACTTGGAAAAATCTTTTTACCATTTTCAAGTACTATTAAATCTTTATTTCTTCCACATATAAATAAGTATCCTTCTTCATCTATTTTACCTAAATCACCTGTATGTAGCCATCCGTCAATTATTGTTTTTTGAGTATCTTCCACATTTTCGAAATAGCCTTTTGTTATATTTTCTCCTTTTACTAAAATTTTGCCTATTTCCTCTTCATCTTGATCTTTTATTACCACTTCTACTCCTGGTATTACTTTTCCGACCGAGCCCATTTTACTACTAGTATTATTTTCTATACTTACAACTGGAGAACATTCTGTTAAACCATATCCTTGCACTAATTGTATTCCGATTTCTTCATATCCTTTAATAAGATTTTCTTGTAATTTAGCTCCTCCACTCATAAACATATTTATATGATTTATTTCTTGTTTTAATTCTTCTTTTTGTTTATATAAATATTCATAAATTGCTGGAACAGCTCCCATAAATGTAATCTTGTATTTTTTTATATAGTTTATTATTTCATCTAATTCGTTACAAAATACTCTTTGTGCGCCTTTATAAAAAGATTGTAAAAAGCAAAATAATCCTTCTAATACGTGATTTAGTGGCACTACAGATAAGCATCTATCATTTTGTGTTATTTCAAATACTTTTGAAACATTTACTACATTAGAACATATATTTCTATGAGTTAGAATTACACCTTTAGGATTTTCTGTTGTTCCAGAAGTAAATATGATTGCACAAATATCATCTTCTTCTATTTCTATACTATCTTGTTCTCTTGGTTCTTGATTAATTAAATTAGCAAAATCATTACTATCAAAAGATATAATGTTTTTTAAATATTGATTACTTTCTTTAATCTCTTTTACTTCATTTTCATATTTTCCAGAACAAAATACTGCTTCTATTTTTGCACTATTTATAATATTTTCAATTTCTTTTTTAGGCAAACTTTTATCTATTGGTATAACAATTTTTCCACAGCAAACTATTGCAAAAAATGTCATTTCCCACTCATATCTATTTTCAGATAAAATAGCAATATTTTTAAATGCTTTATCTACTAAATAACCACTTAATGAAGTTACTCTTTCTTTAAATTCTTTATATGTAATATTGTTTTCTGGATATAATACATTATCTCCATATTCATTTGCAGAATTGTACAATAATTCTCTTAAATTTCTTATTTCTTGATTTTTTACTTTTACTATTCCAGAAGTTCCATCTAGTTCAACAATATCTCCATCTTTTAAAGTATCTATTAATCCTGTTATTCCAACAACTGCTGGTATTCCAAGTTCTCTAGAAACTATAGCTGAATGTGAAAGTAAACTTCCTCTTTCAACCAATATTCCACTTGCAGCTGGAAATAGCATTATCCATCCAGGATCAGTAAATTCTGCAACTAAAATTTCTCCTTGTTCTAATTTCGCATTCTCAGGATTTCTAATTACTCTTACTCTACCTGTTACTTTTCCTGGTGATGCTCCAATTCCTTTTAATTCTAATTTTGCTTTTTTATCACCTTGTACATCACTTTCTCTTTTAAAGGTATTACCAATATTAACTGCTCCATAAGAATAAAATCTGTCATCTGGGCTCATATTTTGATATTTCAAATATTGTTCTTTTCTTATACTTATTAATTCCTTTAAATTATTTGTAGTAGATTTTCCATCTATATAAAATAATATTTCATCTACTTCTAAATAGAAAATATCTCTTTTATCTTCAATTACATTCATAGAAGTTAGAATAAAACCTATTCTTAAAAATAGCTCTCTTACCCTTCCAAAAAGTCTAGTTCTTTCAAATCTAAGATTTTCTCTATTTTTTACTGTGTATCTTGCTTGTTTCAAAATAAAATCAAATTTAGCTTTTTTTGTAAATTTAAATCTTAATTTTTCTCTTACTCTTTTTTCTGCATTCTCCCTATTCTTTTTCTCGTCTATTTCTTCTAATCCTTTTTCTTTTATTCTTTTTGCAAATGTCGCAATTGATGAATATAAACTTGAAGGATTATCTCTAAGTGTAAGCGTTTCTAATTTAAGTTCTTCTAAACACCTATCTGCAAACTTATCTAAATACTCATTAAGCATTTTATTGAATTCTTCATATTTTGGAAGCTCTTTTTGAACATATAAAAAATCTTTATTTTCTAAAAGTTTTATAAGTTCATCATTATCTTTTGCGATTTTGGCCATTTCTTTAATTCTTTTTGCAGGCTCACTACTAATTATTCCACCCTCATCACACAATAAGTCATTATGTACCATATTTCCTTCTTCTTGAAAAAGTTCTTTACATTGTTCTTTTAATTGTCCATAAAAAATCATAGCTAAAAAATCATTTACAAGTGGTGCGTCCCATTTATGTAATAACTTTTTTTCAAGCTCATAATAATAATCGTGTAACTCGTATAAATCCATACTATTTATGTCTTTATCTTCCAATGCATCATTTAGTCTGTCATAGAACTTATCTGTCATTTTTCTAATTTTTAAAAAGCCTTTTACCAACCCCCATCCTGTATTTACAAGTCCTATTTTATCTTTAAAAGTAGCTTGAGGTACAGGGAATAAATCATCTGGCAAAGATTCTTTTACTCCCATCATTTGTTCCATAAATTTTTTATTGCTTCCAAGTCCTGGAAACATAGAAAGTAAGCCATACCATCCATACAAATTGTAATAAACTCTTCCATCAATAAGTGCAAGCATATTTTTGAACATACTAGAGTTCATCTCGATTTTTTCTTGTTTTACATTAAATATTTTGCATAATTCTATATAAACATTTTCATATACCATTCTTATAAAAGAAAAAGTTAAAGGTGTTGTAATTCCTCCATAGCTTTCTACTATATTACTATTATCAAATACATTTATTTTTCCTTCTTTACTACTTGTTAAAGTAGTAATAGGTCTAGATTGCAGTAAATATAGTTTTTCTCCTTCATAAGCCCATTCAATATCTTGATATCTTCCAAAAAATTCACTTGCTTTTTTTACCAAATCTTTTACTTCTAAAATTTGTTTATCACTTAATACTTGTACATCTTTTTGCTCTTTGCTAACCTCTTTTTGAATTACATCTTTTCCATCTAAAACATGCATAAAATCTTTTGAAACAATTTCTTTTTTTAATTTATTGTTTTCTATCTTATATGTATCTGCAGTTGCAATTCCATCTACAAGCCCACTTCCTAATCCAAAAACTGCTGATACCACAACTTCCTTTATATTAGAATTAACTGGATTTGCTCCAAATGCAACTCCAGCTTTTTCCGAATTTACCATTCTCTGTACTATAACAGATGGAATCATTATTTCTTCTATATTATTTTCTTTTCTATATGTATCAATTCTATCAGAAAATGCTGATAAATATACATCACATACTTTTTGAATTACATCTTGTTTTTTTACATACAAAAACGTGTCAAATTGTCCTGCAAAAGAGTTATCACTAGAATCTTCATTTCCTGCTGAAGATCTAACTGCAAAATAATCACCTTCAGAAAACTCTTTTAGCTTTTGTTCTATTTCTTTTTTTGCCTCATCATCAATAACTCTGGTTTCTTTATTAAATCCAGTATATGCTACAACAAACCATTCTGGAATATTATCTAACACTTTTCCAATTCTAGACAAAGCTGTTGCCTTTCCACCCATAAGTTCGTAATTATTACTATCACTTTCTAATACATATTTCATATCTTTCGTTCTCCTTAAATTAATAATAATCCCATACTAAAATAAACAAGGAAAATATACATATTTGCTGATAATTCTGTAAGTTTTGCAAACTTTTTATTTTGTTTTGTTATAAATCCAATATTAATTAAAATAACTGCCAAAATTAAGCATATAACTGAAATAGTATATTTTTTTAATATTATACCTTGAATACATGCTAAAATTATTTCTAGTGCACTCAAAAGTAGAGTAGCTTTTTTAATTCCAAATACTGCTGTATAAGTTTTTACACCTTTTTCTTCATCCTCTTTGCATCTTACTTTTCTTGCTATTTCAACTATCCAAGAAATTATATATGTCATAATTAAAAATAAGAAAAAGTATTTATCAATTACAATTTGTTTTAGTGGAAAAATAGATAAATATACAACTAAAACTGGCATTAATATCTCATCTAATGCCACCTCTAGTAATATATGTTTTTCTACTATTTTCTTTATAAAAAAACTTTTACTCATAATAGCAAAAAATATCCACACTGCAATTAAAAATGGTATTGCATTTGCACAAAAAATCGCTGTTATTGAAAATTGTATAATTACACATATTATGAATAACACTCTTAATTCTTTTAAAGTAACTAAGCCTCTTGGTACTGGTCTATATGGTCTGTATTTGCAGTCTTCTTCATAATCTTTAAATTCATCTATAATTCGTACCATTAAAAACTGTAAAAAAGCAACAATAAACATTATTCCTACAATATTCCATTTAAATTCAAATGGTTTTATTATTACACTTGAATATGACAATGAGTTATTTAACCAATTCACAAAACTATATGTAGAAAATACTATTGCAAAAATATATATTCCATACATTAATACTGGAAATCTTTCCTTTTGATATGTATACCATTTTTTAATAAAATTCATAATTACTCCATTCCTAAAATTCTCTTTAATTCTTTATAATCTACTTTTGTACTGTGTCTTTTATCAACAGGAATCTTCTTTACATATTTTATTTCATCAATTTTTGCAAATGAAATTGCATCTTTTATTTCTTCTAAAGTGTTAAAATCACTTTTTTCTAAAACTAAAATAAGTTTTTCATTATATTTAAAAATAGCAGTCTTACCAATTTTTAATTTTGCATGTAAGCATGCTTCTATGTTAAAATATGGTTCTTTAATTCTACCTCTAAGCCATAATTTATTATTCTCATCTATTAAACCTAAATCGCCTGTTCTATGGTAAATTTTATCATTTACTTTAAATTTATTTTCCTTGTCACCAATTCCATTTACATATCCTTTAAGCACATTACTTCCTGTTACAACTATTTCTCCAACTTCATCAGTTTGCATATTTTTAAATTCTTCTTCTGTAATACTACCTATTTCATTTACTCCTGTTTTTATAATTCGGCAATCATCTACACCAATTATATTTCCAGCCAAAATACCTTTTCCATTTTTTGTATCTTCATAATATTTAAAAGTCATCTCATCAATATCAAGTTCTGCAATTGGCTCCGCTTCTGTAGAACCATATAGTGTATATATTTTTGCATTTGGACAAACTTTTTTTAATTTTTCTATAAAATCTAAAAATATTGCCCCTCCTCCTGTAAAAACCTTTTTTATATTGCTTAATGTAATATCATATTTTAAACAAAAATTAATTATTAAATTAAGTACACCTGGAGCTGCCATTAATCTATTTATTTTGTTTTCTATTATTTGATTAATAAGTTTTCTTGAATTTGAGCTACCTAAATTAGAAAAATTTGCATTTGCTATAACAGTAGTAATTCCTATATCTATATTAGATAATGTAAAAATTGGTATTGAAGAAAGCTCAATATCTTCACTTTCATAATTCAAATGTTTCTGTAAAATGTTTGCTTGACATTCTAAAAATTCATGACTTCTTGCTGCTATTTTAGGTTTTCCTGTTGTTCCACTTGTATATGTCATAATAGCTGGAAAATCTTTATCTACTTCTTGATTTTCTAATAAGCTTTCTTCATTTAATTTCTCAATTACACTTGTATTTATTTTTATCTTTAGTCCTCTTAAATTTTTATTTATGTTTGAGTATAAAATATACTTACTTATTCCAATAACTGCATTTATATCATCAAATTCATTTTTCTTCATTCCGTTTTTTATAAATCCAGCATCCATAAAACATACTGTTGCACCAAGTGCCCAAACAGAAAGAAGAGTAACATATAAGTCTACTGACATCGGAGCTAAAACCAATACTTTATCTCCCTTTTTTATTCCTCTTTGCTCAATATATTTTTTAAAATTTGATACTTTTTTATATAAATCATCATATGTAATTCTTCTGTTATTCTGAATTAAACAAATTTTATTTGGCCTATTATTGCGATTTATAACCAATTGATTTGCTAGGTTCATTATAAAATTCCTCCTTAAATTAAAACAAGAAGCAAGTATTGCTAGGCAAAATTCTTTCCATATAGTGCATATTCTCTAATTATCTCTGTTCCATTTCTTTTTGCCATTTTTTGAGAAGTATTATTACTATACATAAATGCAAAAATCCATTTTAAAAATCCTTTATTTTCAGCAACTTTTGAAATTTTGTTTAATAACACATTTCCAATTGCTAAATACTCATATTCTGGTAAAACAGCTATAGTTTTTAGAATAAGTGTCTCAATTTTCTTACCTTCTTTAGCCTCATTAAAATTTGGAACACAAAATACAAAACCTACTTCTTGTCCATCTTTTTCAGCTAATAAAATTAATTCTTCATCACACATAGCAACATATTGTTCATACTGTTTCAAAAAGTCATTCTCCTCTATTGGTGTATAAAATGGATTTCTAGTAAAACTTTGTTTGGAAACATTAAAAATCTTCTTTAAATCCGTAATGTAGTTTTGTTTGTTAAAATTTCTAATTATAATATTTTCTTCTTTCAAATTTTCTTCTGCTAAATCTAATGCTTCTGACTTATATGCATCTTTTATAAATCCTTTTGTTGAAGTATATGTATCAATTTCTTCAAATCCCGCTTCTTTCAGTATTTCATTATGTTCTATAGGATTCACATTTTCTAATAAAAACAAACTATCTCCGTTTGTATATTTCATAGTTCTATACTTTTTCCATGTATTCCCATTCATCGGAGCAACAATTAAGCTAACATTTTTTTCTTTTAAAATTTCTTCACATTTGTTTAAAATTTTAACTCCTGCTTCTTTATCTTCTGTTTCAAATTCTCCTATACATCCTATATTTTTATCATCAACCATAGGAGTATTTTCAAAATAGCAAGTTGCTTTTGCTATTTCTTTTTCTTCATTAATTAAAGCTACTCTAATATCTTTTCCTTGCTTATCTATTTTAAATTCCATAAAAACCCTTTCTTCTCTAAAGTATTTGAATTAATTGTACTGCTCCTATTGCCATTGTTAGAATAAACACTATTTTCATATGCATAAAACCATTGTCTATTGATATTTCTTCTATTTTCACATTTTTCTTTTTTATATAAATCATTACTGCACTTAAAACCATAGCAATAATCATTGTAATAAACATTATAAAATTTATCATCTCATTAAATACTAATTTTTGTATGATTAAGCTTGGTATGAAAATGAGTCCAAATCCTTTTGCTATTGAAAGTAAAATACTATCTGTCTCTGATAAATTAATATAGTATTTAAGTCTGACAAAGGTATTTACTATTAAATGCATAGCATATGCTGTAGCATAAATCATAAAAAATTCTTTTTTCCAACCTGTTATTGCAACAAGTCCACAAATCGCTATTGGGATAAGTACATTAGTTTCTATTATTCTAGCATCATATATGTTTTCTTTTTCATTAGGTCTTCTTTTTGGTAATCTCATTACAGTCATTATCAAAATTAGTGGTGGAATAATTGCATAACCTCCATAAAGTATTGTAGTTAAATACCCCACTACTATTGCTTCTACAATTGCTAACTTACTTAATGCTTTAACTCTATTTGCAATTGTAACAAGTAAAAATATTGCTATAAAAAATATTAAATGTAATCTTAATGTTTGCAAATCATATCCTATATGTGTGGATACAAAAGCAAAAGTTGTTAAAGGAATTAATAAATTGTCATTTCCAGAATGTGAAATCATTTCTACTAGTGCAACATTAAAACCAACTATTGCAGATATTATTAAAGTTTCCTCTCTTCCTACATTAGTATATAGAAGTATTGGAACAAGTGTTGTCATAAAAGCAACCATAAAAAACATAAAGCTGCCTTCTAAACTTTTAGTATCTTCATTAAATTGTGCCAAGTTATTTTTTCCATAATTTTTTCCAATAAGTGCTGCCGTACTATCTGCAAATGTTAATATTAGTATTGGAATACTATATAAAATCTTATCTCCTTTTGATAAATAGAAAATTGAAAAAACCGAGATCACAAAAAATACTTCTCCTAGTGACTCCCTATCAATATCATAAAGTATTGTGCCAAGACAATTTTTTAATTTCGTATTTTTCAAAAAATACATTATTACTAATGCAATAATTCCAAGCACACCTACAGATAATGTTGAAGTAAAAATATGTGGCAATAAAAGCATTGATATTCCCATACTAGTATGGAATAATTTTCTTTTTACTTCCCCATTTAGTTTTCTTTTTTTATCTATTAATTTTATAATTAAAAGCATTACAAATATTATTGTTATTATTAATAATATGCTTTTCCATTCTATTATCATTTATTTCTCCATTCTTTAAATAATCTCTTCTACAATAAATTTACTATAAAAGAATGCTTTATCTCTTTTTAGTAATTCCTCTGACTCTTTTTCTTTAAATTCAAGGTTTTGAAAATACTTTGATAATCTCTTGTCTGCAAGCATATTCCAATATGCAATAATTGTTCCTTTTCCAGACTTTATATTCATTTTTTCAAATATCTTACACATCTGAGTATCATCCATATATTCAAAAATATCACTTAAATTGTATTTGCTAATATAGTCTATATCATCTCTTTCTATAAATGTCTCTACTGATTCTTTTAATAAAACTAATTTGTCTATATTTCTTTTTATCGTTTCAAAATTTTCTTTTCTATATGCTAATGGTAACACATTTTCATATTTACCATTTATTATATAATGTAAATAGGGATTTTCTGAGGTATCTAACTCTGTTATTGCATATTTTGTTCTTGCTAAAATATGCTCAGCAACATTTACATTTACATATCTAAAAAATGCTTTATCTCTACCTAACTTGCCCATTACAGTTCTTGAGAAAAATATTCTAAACAATAAATTCCATCTTATGTTATTCCATTTTTTGTTATAAAAAACAATTCTTGCTTCTTTTGTCTTTTTTTCTAATAATTCTTTTCTTGTTTTTTTGTTATGTATTAGTGGCAATACCTTTTGCCCAAAGATTAGAAAATATTTTTCGAACTTTCCTGTGTGTATTATTCCTTTTTTTATAATCTCTATATTTTCATCAAAATATTTTTGTGATTCATCACTTAATTCTTTTTTAATTTTGTCATATATGTCAGTTCTATTACTACAATCAAAAACACCTATTAATTGCATACATTCTTCATAATTTAAAAACTTATATGCAATCTTTTTTAATTCTGTACATGCTATTTGATTTGAATTTAAATCTATTGCATAAACCTTATTTGGATTTTTTGTAAGCATTGCAAGAGCATTTTCACCTGCAGATGCAATTGATAGAATATTGTCATTTTCGTTTATTTGCAAAGCTTCTAATAAGATATCTGCATCTTCCCAAACTTGTGCATATCTTATTAAATCAAATTTGGCATATTCTTCTACTTCGCTTTTTACTAACTCTTTTGTACCCATAATTTTTCTCCTAAAAAAATTTTCTACTTTTATTATAATATATCTAATATAAAAAAACAATGAAAATTTTTAAAAAAGGATGCAGTTTTGCATCCTTTTTTATTATTTAACTTTAATATATTTCACATTACTATATGAACCAAAAATTTGCTTTCCGTTTTTAGTAATAAATGCTCTGATCTTGAAATAGTATGTTTTACCTTTTTTCAATCCCCATCTCAAATAGTCTGTTGCATTTTTATTAGATAATGTTTTCATTCTACTATAATTCTTACCATCAGTTGATCTATAAATCTTATATCCAATTGCATCTTTTACTTTACTCCATTTTAAAGCCACTTGTTTTTTATATGTTGTTATCCTTTTTAAAACTGGAGTAGAAGGTGCTGTATAAGCAGTAATTTTTGTGCAAGAGCCCAAATACTGTGTACCATCTATATTTTTGTATGCTCTTACTTTGAACTTATATTTTTTAGCTGCTCTAAGATTTTTAATTGTATATTTTGTATCTTTTGTTTTTCCTACATATTCATATTTCTTCGTTTTAGAACTGTACATATAAACTTTATATCCTGTTACTTTACCATCATTTTTTGCCCATTGTAATGTAATTTTTTTATTCTTTTGTGATTTTATTTTTAATTTCTTTAATTTAGTTGGAGTAATATTAAATGTAGTTGTTTTTGCTCCTGAATATTTTCCTTTTCCTGTTATAGTTACTGTTGCCTTACCTGTATTTATATTATTACTGTATGATACAGTATAATCTGTTCCATTTTTTAAGACTACATCCCCATCTTTTATTTCTACACTAGGCTTTATTTCTTTTCCTGTAAATAATTGATTATCAATCTTTAATACTGTAAAATTAGAAATGTCTTTACCAATTATTTTTAATGTAGCCGTCATATCTGCAATAGCATTATAATGTTCTGAATCGCTTATAAATACAGCAGTTGCAGTGTATTCTCCCATTTCTATTTTTTCATTGTTTTTGTATTCTACTTTTACTCCACTAGGAAGTCCTGTTGCAGTAATTATATGAGATTTTCCATCATAGGTAACTGTTAAGTCTTCAAATTTCACATTGCTCATATCATACGTAGCTTTTTCTATATTAAAACTAACTTCTTTTGTTCCTGTATATTTTCCTTTTCCTGTTATAGTAATTGTAGCTTTTCCTACTTCTTTGTTATCTTTATATTCAATTGTATAGTCTGTATCTTTTTTAAGTTTTTCATTTTCATTTTTTATTGTTGGTTCAGGTACTAGATTCTCTCCTGTGTATGTATATTTTTTTTCAATATTTGAAACTATTACTGAAGAAATATTTATAAGTACTTTTCCTTCCTCTGAAATAGTACAATTTTCTGGAAGATTTATATTGGTTTCTACTGTAGCGTTATCATCTCCATCTCTTTGATTGTCTATAACATCTATAAATGCACCATCTGATACTGTTACATTTACAGGATTTGCTTTTACGAATTTATCGACTATTGTAATTTTTTCAACTTTACCACCTGTTATTTCAATATCACCTTTACTTGTGTCTATTGTTCCAACATTTCCATTTTTTACAGTAATAGAATCGAATCCCATCATTTTTGTTTTTCCTGTATTAACTATAGAATCTATAGTTGCTCCATCTATAACTATTGAGTTTCCAATGTTAGATGTTTCTTTTATTTTTGTGATTTTTGTACCTTCTTCAAATGATGCAATTGCATTTTTGGCGTTATTTGTAAACATCTTTGCAGTTACATTTTTTAAAACTACATTTCCTGCTTTTATTTCCGATCCATTTACTATAGTGTTGCTAATTACACTTTTTTCTACATAGCTTAAAGTTAGTCCACCTCCAATTGTCAATCCATCTAAATTTAAAGCTGGTAATTTACAATCTGCATTCTTTCCTGCGAAAGTTAATGAACCACCAATATTTTTCACATCAAATTTTTCAACTGCAAAAGGAATTGTTCCTGTTTTTGCAGAAGAATTTAAAATTGATAAATTATTGTTAAATTCTGCCTTTTTTTCTATAAATACTTTTACACTTGATGCTTTAGGCGATGAAGTATTTCCTTCTTCACATTTAACAGCTTTATTAAATGTTCCTCCATTAAAATGTGCTTCTTTAGAAACACCGTCTACAGAAGTATAATTTTGTACATAAACCACTGCATCAAATGTACCACCATTTATTGTAATACCATTTCCTGTTTCTTGAACACCTGCTGTAGATTGTGTACTAGTAAATGTTCCTCCATTTATAGTAATATTTCCATAACTATCATTTTTTAGTGCTGTATAAGACCCTCCATCAAATGTTCCATTATTGATTATCATATTTGATATTGCACCACTAGTATTTTGTGAATTAGTATACCAACCATTTGAAATTAAAGATTGTGTAGCTTTTTCATCTGTCTTTGAGTAATTTCCTCCATTAATTGTTAATAATTCGCCATGATTTAATACAGCATAATTTCCATCTGCAACTACTTTTCCTTCACCCTTAATTGTTAATTTTCCTTCATTTGTAATTGCAACTTGTTTTGATGTTGCTGTTATTGTATGACCATTTAAATCTATAGTAACTGTTTTTCCTGAAGGAACTACAATTTTCGCAGTTACATCTTCATCTAATGTAACATCTTCTGTAAGTGTTATTACACCATCTTGTGCTTCTGGTAAACCTGCAGCTTTAACAATACTTGCTACTCCTAATAATAACATAATTGTTAAAATTAGAACTAAAAGCTTACCTCTTTTTTGTTTCAAAAAACTTCTCATTTACACCATTCCTCCTTTATTTTTCCTACATAGTATTTTATCTCTTTTTCTTTCTATAGTCAATAGATTTTTTAAAAAGATGGAAAAGAGAAACATATCCCTTTTCCATCTTTTTATTCAGTTCTAAGTGCAATAACTGGATCTTTCTTAGAAGCCGCTTTTGCAGGAATTAATCCACCAATTAAAGTTAAAATAACGCTTAAAATAACTAACACGACCGCATTTTTGAAATAGAATGTTACATTTAGTGGAATATTTCCAATAAAATGATGTAGCACTTTATTTATAAGTGGTACAACTGCGTAAGTAAATCCTATTCCAAATAATCCTGATAAAAGACCTATAATAAATGTTTCTGCATTAAATATTGACGAAATATTGTGCTTTGAAGCACCAATTGCTCTTAAAATTCCTATTTCTTTTGTTCTTTCATATACAGAAATATATGTTATAATTCCTATCATAATTGAAGAAACTACCAGTGATATAGATATGAATGCTATTAAAACATAAGTTACAGCATTTACAATTGTTTTTACTGAACCCATAAGAATTCCTGTTGTATCTGTATAATTGATTTCTTTATCTTCATCTCCATCTGCTTTTACTTTTTCGTTATATGAATTTATAAAATCTTTAAAATGTTCTTTTCCATCAAAACTTCTAAAATAGGACGAAATATATGTTGGTTCTTCTTTGTCTTGATATCCAAATTTTGTAAGATTAATTTTTGCATTTGTTTCTGTATCTGTAAGCATTGCAGTTATTACTCTAGTTATTTCTTCTTCTGTCATCTTCATTTTAAATGAACCTGCAATTTTATCTTGGTCCACATTAAATGCTGAAGCAAAACTTTTTGTAATATTTGCTGTAAGTTCTCCTACTTTTGTAAGTACAGTTTTTTTCATCTTAGCTTCTGTCATTGCAGTTCCCATAGTATCTATTGTTTTTTGTATTGCAGTACTTTTTGTATATTCTTTTAAAACTTTTTTTGTAATTTCTTTATCAATTTTTGCTTTTGTATTCACATTTTTTTCACTTTTTGTTGATGAATTATTTGCCATTGCTTTTTGCATTTGTTCTAACATTGCAGGATCCATATTTTGTAGACTACCATTTTGTAAATCTTGTATATTCTGTGGATTAACATTTTGTATATTCTGTTGCATAGCTGAATTTGCAGCAGTGTATGATGCAACATATACTTGTAATAATCCTTTTAATAATCCCGAATAAGCTGTTTTGAAAGTATTTTTAGGTATTACATATTTGGATTCTAACCCTGTTAAAGATTTTGTAGCTTCTTTGCTTTTTAAATAATTATCTACTTTTTTATCTATATCATCTAATGTAAATTCACCTTTAATACTATTAAACATTCCGTCTGCTAATGTATTTAAATTATTTGAAAATGCTTTTTTTGCAGGTGATGTATTTGTCGTAATTGCATTATTAATTTCTTTCATATATTTTTCTGTTTGTTTTTTCATAGCATTTTCATCTATTTTTATATTAAATGCTTTTTTTAAATTATCTGTATCTACTTCCATTAAGTCTTTAAAATCAAGTCCTAAATCACTTTTCTTTTCATCAAATTTTTTACCTGAAAGCACATCTATTTTTTCATTTTTTTGTTGTTTTTTTACTATATCTGTTTTTGAAGATTCTTCGATTATATAATCCACCAAATCACTTGTATAGGCAACTCCCGGATTTAAAGCCATTGACGAAACACCTTCTTTAGCTGTTACTACACCAACTATTTTTAAATTCATTGCCTTTTCATAAAGTTTTTTCATATATTTTTCATCTTCAGACATATCTTCATAAATATCATATTTTTTATTGTATTTGTAAGTATCTGAAGGCATTATGAGCTTCAATTCTTTATTCATCAAATCTTCATAAGTAAATGTCATTGCATCATTTTTTATTTTAACTTTTTCCCCACTCATTATTTTTTTAACAATATCATTTAATTCTTCTGTATCTCTAAATCCTAACGAATACACCAACAAATCTGAAATTGTGCTTCTTTCTGAAAGTACAATCACCATTTCATCATATTTTTGTGGCCAATGTCCTGCCAAAACATCATAAGAGTTGTTTAAAGTTTCTTTATCATCTATCATTTGAGAAAAAACCGAAGATGAGAAAGAACTCATCATACTGGAAGATCCCATTGCAGAACTAAAAAGGTTACTTGGATTAAGTTTTGCAATTTTTTTAGTTGAATCTATTGCATATATGCTTGGCTCTATGCTATATGAATATTTTATTGAAGAAATATCGTTTTTTACTTCTCCAAAATTATCTTCTAAATGTTTTTTAAAACTTTTTAAATCATTGGTACTCAAGCTATCTAGCATTTTTGAAATATATTGTTCTTCTTTTATCTCATCTGACTCTTCACTTTTATTATCTTGAGTTGTCATTGAAAGCAATGCACTTGCAACATCTGTTGTTTCTTGATATATAGTTAAAGGATAAGAAGTTAATGTTTCTTCTTGAATATGGTCTACATAAGCCTGAAATCCATTAGATACAGACTGTACAAGAGCAATTCCAATTATACCAATTGAACCTGCAAATGCAACTAAAACAGTTCTTCCCTTTTTTGTTAATAAATTGTTAAGACTTAATCTAAATGCAGTCCAAAACTTCATTGAAGTTCTTCCAATTTTTTCTGTTTCTTCCTTGGCTTCTATGTTCTCAGTTATAGGGTTAGAATCTTCAGTAATTACGCCATCTAAAATTCTAATAATTCTACTAGAATATTTTTCTGCAAGCTCTGGATTATGTGTAACCATTATAATAAGCTTATCTTTTGAAATTTTCTTTAAAATTTCCATTACTTGAATACTTGTTTTTGTATCTAACGCACCTGTTGGCTCATCTGCTAAAATTATGTCTGGATTATTAACAAGAGCTCTTGCAATTGCAACTCTTTGCATTTGACCACCTGAAAGTTGATTTGGCTTTTTGTGAATATGGTCTTTTAGTCCAACATCTTCTAATGCCTTTATTGCCCTTTGCTTTCTTTCTTTTTTAGAAATTCCGCCTATGGTAAGTGCAAGCTCTACATTTGAAAGAATTGTTTGATGACCAATTAAATTATAGCTTTGAAAAACAAAACCAACTTTATAGTTTCTGTAAGCATCCCAATCTCTATCTTTAAACTTTTTAGTTGATTTTCCATTTATAACCAAATCTCCTGAAGTGTATCTATCTAGCCCTCCAATTATGTTTAAAAGAGTCGTTTTTCCACAACCACTCTGACCTAAAATAGACACAAATTCAGATTCTCTAAATTTTAAGTTAATTCCTTTTAATGCTTCTACCTTTTCGTCACCTGTTACATATGTCTTTTTAATATCTCTTAACTCTAGCATAAATTCGCCCTTTCTATTTTCTTTAATACCTTTGCATTATACCATATATATGCCTTAATATCAATCACATTCAAATTTTTTCACAAAATTTTTACATTATCATTAATAAAAAAACTATTCATAAATTATTTGAGAATAAATAACTTGTTCATTAAATACGACTTTTCTCTATAAATCTGCTTTTAATATATAAATATTAAATTATATTTTATAAATAGTTGGATGTATCCACATACTTCCATAGATTCATATTAAATGTATACTCACATAACATTCAAAACACTATTTAAGCGTTTTTCACAACAGAATAGTAATTTTTAATAAACTCCATCTTAAAAACTTCTTAAAAATGAAAAAAAAACTACCCGTTCAACGGGTAGTTTTGAATAGCCCTATAAGGGCATAT